>CAZSTA010000048.1:0-20443 GCA_964609495.1 uncultured bacterium
AGAAACTCCCTTATTATATATTGACCGAATTTCTAATTGTGGAGATACTTATTTTCAGATACTCCGTAAAGGTGCTAATTAGCAACTACCGTCAATTCTTTAGGAGTATTACTCAGAATTTCACATCCTTCCTCAGTTACCAATACCAAATCCTCGATACGCGTTCCGCCCCAGTCCGGGATATAAATACCAGGTTCAATCGTTATTATCATCCCTGCCTCTAACACATCTTTGCTTTGAGAGGATACTCTGGGCCCCTCGTGAACTTCCAATCCAACTCCATGCCCCAAGCCATGCCCAAAGTTATCCTTATAACCTCTCTCGTTGATTATATCCCTAGCGACCTTATCTAGTTCCACACAGCTCTTCCCCACCCTAACTTCCTTCAGAGCTAGAAGCTGTGCCTCTAGGACGATATTATATATCTCCCTCTGTTTATCATCGACTTCCTCCAAGAAGACCGTTCTAGTCATATCAGAGCAATACCCGTCGTGAATCGCTCCCATATCGATCGTCACCGCCTCTCCTGCCTTCATCACTTTATCGGAGGCTACTCCGTGAGGTAGTGAGGAACGATGACCAGAAGCTACTATGGTATCAAAAGAAGCTTTTGATGCGCCTTTCCTCTTCATAAAATATTCTAGCTCGGCGGCGATCTCCAATTCTACCGCTCCATCTTTTAATAAACCTAGGATATGAGCAAAAGCTTCATCCGCTATCTGGGCAGCTTTTCTGATCTTTTCTATCTCCTCTGATTCTTTTTTCAGGCGCAAAGGCTCTATCATATCGAGTAAGGATACAAGTTCTACCGGTGATAATTTCTCCGTCCATTCCTCATATTGATGGTGGGAGATATGAGCGGATTCCACTCCCAATCTCTTAATATCCTCTCTCTTGAGCAGATCGGATAAAGTATCGGTAATTTTATCTCCCTGTCGAACGACTTCGAACTCTTCCGTCTGTTTCTCCGCCTGTTCCGTATAGCGAAAATCCGTTACTAGCAACTTGCTATCGGGAGTGATCAGAGCCATCCCCGCGGATCCTGTGAAGCCCGTTAGATATCTTCTATTTTCTACTTTAGATACTAACAGTCCATCGATATTATTCTCATCGAGCTTCTTATAGAGTTCATTCCACTTCGCTTCGTTCATTACTATCTCCTTTCCTTTTGGCTATCTCTATCACCGCTCTTAAACCCAATAGATAGCTATCTATCCCAAAACCGGATATTTGTCCGATTGCTACTGGCGCTATCACCGAATTGTGACGAAATCCCTCTCTAGCATAGATGTTCGATAGGTGAACCTCCACTGTTGGCAAGCCGACACCAGCAATAGCATCCCTAATAGCGATACTATAGTGAGTGTAAGCCCCAGGATTGATCACTATCGCGTTAGCCTCCTGTTCGGCTTTTTGAATTATATCTATTATCTCTCCTTCATAGTTGGATTGGAATATCGTAATCTCTACCTTTTCCTTCTCGGCTAACTCAGTTAGAGCCTTGTTCACCTCTTGAAGGGTGAAAGTTCCGTAGATCGATATCTCTCTAGTTCCTAATAGATTCAGGTTTGGGCCATGAATAACGAATATCTTCACCTATATCGCCCCTTGCAGTAGCAAAGCTTTTCTAATTATATCCTCTGGGACGTCATCAGTTATCATAACCTCACCTACATCTTTAAGGAGAATATATCTTAGTTTGCCCCTAATCCTCTTTTTATCCAATCGCATAGCGGTTAGGATATCTTTAGCTTTCAGTCCTTCTATACAGGTTGGAAGCCCAATTTTTGTTAGTAATTTGGATAGTCTATCGCTTATTCCTAACGGACATAACTCCGACATCTCGGATATCCTGCTTGCTCCTATCATTCCAATAGCTATCGCTTCTCCGTGTCTATACCTCTCGAAATCCGTTATTGCCTCTATAGCATGCCCGATGGTATGACCGAAGTTCAGAATAGCCCTTATTCCCGCTTCCTTCTCATCCTTCTCAACAACTTCGGCTTTGATCTCTAAGGAATGGAATATAGTATCGGATATGAACTCAGATCTTAGAGATAATATCTGCTCTATATTCCTCTCTAGATACTCGAAGAACTCCTTATCAACTATCAATCCATGCTTTATAACTTCGACTAATCCGGCTTTCAGCTCCCTCTCCGCCAAGGTTTTCAAGGTGATAGGGTCTATGAGGACTAAGCGAGGCTGATAGAAAGCTCCAATCATATTTTTCCCTCGCGGATGATTGATCGCGGTCTTCCCTCCTACACTGCTATCGACTTGAGCTAAGAGAGTAGTGGGAACTTGAACATAGGGAATGCCACGCATATAGGTAGCCGCTACGAAGCCAGCTAGATCTCCTATAACTCCTCCTCCTAAAGCCACGACTGTTGAAGTTCTATCCATCTCGAAGTCCAACATCTCATCATAGAGTCTGCTAGCAGACGAGAGGGATTTCGCCTCCTCACCGTCAGGAACTTCCACCACCTCGACTTCAAAACCCGCTCTTCCTAGTGATTCTTTTACTACTGCTCCATACAATTTATTAACTAAGGGGTTAGATACGAGCAAAGCCTTTCCCTTGAGTCCAAAACGTCGCATAGCAAAACCCAACTCTGCTAAGCTATCATCCCTGATTATGATCTGATAACTGCGCTCTTCTAATTCAACAGTTATAGACTTTATCGACTCAAGATATTTTAATATCTCGTCGGCAACTTCCGATATGGATAGATTGGAGGTATCGACTATATAGTCAGATTGAGCGTAAAAGCCCATTCTTCTTTCCATGAGCTCTTTAATACGCCGATCTGGATCCTCCCCTGTCAGGAGTGGTCTTTTTCCCTCTTTTAAAGTTCTCTCCCTTATAACCCCTGGAGAAGCGGACAAACAGATGATAGTCCCGTTTCTCCTTAAATTATCTCTATTCTCGTGATCTATAATAGCTCCTCCTCCAGTAGCGATGATCCGTCCCTCTAGTTTCGATACTCTTTCGATGATCTCCTTCTCCAGACGCCTGAAGTAAGCTTCTCCCTTCTGAGAAAATATCTCGGAGATAGTCTGCTTCTCTTGAAGTTCTATTAAAGAATCCGTATCGACTAGTTCTATATTGAGCCTTCTAGCCAACTCCATTCCCACTTCGGTCTTTCCAGTTCCCATAAATCCAGTTAAAACTATATTCTTCATAGACATTTTGCAGTTCGGAAACCCCCATATTAATATTATAAGGTATAACCAAACTTTTAATCGAGGAGAGGAGAACTGCCCTCCTTTCTCTTTAGATAATACTTAACAATCTCATCCATCTGCGATATATATAAATTGTCTTTGAAAAGAGCCTGGCGTTGAGTTATAAATTATGCTCCCGTCCTTCGGTTGTGGGGTTACTTACTGCCCCTTTTCTTAAAACTTTCTAACATAACTCATATAGTTTCGGAAGTTATTTTTCATCTCATCTAAGCTATCTCCTCCAAACTTCTCCAGCATCGCCTCGGCTATCTCTATAGTTACCACCGCCTCTCCCACAACTCCCGCCGCAGGGACTGCGCACACATCCGCTCTCTCCTTAGTCGCCTCGAAAGACTCCTTAGTCTCTATGTCTATCGAATGTAGCGGCTTTGATAGAGACGGTATAGGCTTCATCGCCGCCCGGAGGATTATCGGTTCTCCATTAGTGATACCTCCCTCTAATCCTCCCGCGTTATTGGACCTTCGATAGAATCCACCTTTCCGATAGAATATTTCATCGTGTATTTGGGAGCCTCGTCTATCAGCTACTTGGAATCCTAAACCTATCTCCACGCCCTTGATCGCAGGGATGCTCATCAGAGCTTGGGCTAACCTCCCATCTAATCGTCTATCCCAGTGGGTATGACTGCCCAACCCGATCGGGGGATTAAGCACGACTACCTCAAATATCCCTCCCAGAGAATCCCCCTCCTCCTTAGCTCTATCTATCTCCTCGATCATCTCTCCTTCTGCGATCTTATCGGCGCAGCGAAGAGGGGAATTTTCCGCTCGCTCCCTTATCTCCTCCCAGTTCGCGAGCGAACTGGGAACGACTTCGCTCTTGCCGATCTTGATTACGTGGCTGAATATCTCGATATCGAATTCAGCTAGCAACTTCCTAGCTATAGCTCCAATGGCAACCCGGATGGCGGTTTCTCTAGCGCTAGCCCTCTCCAGAATATTTCTAATATCCCGCTGATTATATTTAATAGCTCCCGCCAGATCGGCATGACCAGGGCGAGGTCTAGTTACCTTCCTGCCCTTCTCAATCGAGGAGGGCGACATAGCATCCTTCCAATTATCCCAATCCCTATTTTCAACAAGAAGGGAAATGGGGCTGCCAAGAGTCTTTCCACCTCTTACCCCTGCTAGGATTTGGACTCTATCCTGCTCGATCTTCATTCTCTCCCCTCTCCCATATCCCTTCTGACGACGCCCTAATTGAAGATCGATATCTTCAGCAGATATACCGAGGCCAGCAGGCACTCCCTCTATAATAGCGACTAGACATCTTCCGTGCGATTCTCCCGCGGTAAGGAAACGAATCATCGTCTCTTCCCTCTACAAAGATAAAGACGGCACTTTAGCGCCGTCTTTCGGTCTGATTTCTTCCGCTTTCAAATTATCTTATCATCTAGAAGGTAGAATATGAGGAGTAACTAAGATCAACAACTCTAACTCCTTCTTTCTATCCTTGCTATCTCTGAACAACTGTCCTAGAATCGGCAGATCTCCCAAGAAAGGAACCTTAGTTACATCTTTGAATATCTCCGTAGCTTGGAGACCACCGATTACTACAGTATCCCCATTTTTTACCATAATCGAGGTCTCAGCCTCCCTTGTTGAGACCTGACTCAAGCCAACTTCCAACTGCTTAATGGTGCTGACTTCTGGATGTAAGATTAAAGTGATGTAACCATCAGGATGAACTCGAGGTGTCACTGCCAGTTTAACACCCGCCTCCTCCGCAACGACCTGACCAGCGATGCTCACCTTTATCCTTTCACCACTCAGCACCCTAGCCTCTTGATTATTTGTTGCCGCTATAACACTATGGTTAAGCTGTTTAGCATCTCCCGTAATTTCCATAGCTCTCAAGGCCACGCCTAAACTAGGTATCAAGTTCTGGGTGGGATCGAACACTGCGATACTTCGATTTATTACTTTGCTTATCAATCCCGTAGCCGCATCGACGATTTCGGTAACTGGATTGATCGCAAAGGCAAATTTGCCTGAGACAACTTGCCACTCTATACCAAGCTCTCTGGTGGCCTCGCTGCTGACCTCCTCGACCTTGACCTCGATAAGGACCTGAGGCTCAGGTTTATCCAACTTCATTATCAGGTCCTTAGCTTCAGCGATATCGCTTTCTCTACCGCTGATTACAATGATATTACTATCTCGAACTGTAGATGTTCCAGCTCCAGCGCCTATAGTATAAGCGGCGGAGAGGACGTTCTCACCGAATATCTGTCCAATTACTACTTGGACATCAGTGGGGCTGGCATAATTCAAGGTAATTGCTTCGGTAACAGGTTTGTCATATTTTCTCTCTAATCTGTCTGGAAGGGAGACTATGTAGGTATCTCCAATCTTTCTATAGCCGTATCCATGAGTCTTTAAGATTAATTTCAAAGCCTCCTCAAACTCCATATTGTTCAGCGTTATCGTCACCAATCCCACCACTGTTTGATCGGGTATTATATTGACCCTAGATAATCTAGCTAGAGTTCGAAGAACATCCTTTATATCGATCTCCCGAAAATCTAAGAAAGGTATTATCTTAGAGCCGCCCTCCCCCTCTATTATCGGTAATTCTTTAGGCTGCTCTTCCACTTCAGTTACTGAAGGAGCAGCAGCCATCTCCTCCATCTCCCTCTTCTCTTCGGGGATCTCAGCTTGGACAGCTTCTTGAGAAGGAGGCTTAAAAACGGATATCTTCAGAATTTCTCTATCTGGAGAGGGTTCGATCTCATAATTAGTCCAACCGGAGGTACGAAACTCTATCCTCGCTATATTAGGTTGAACGCTCAACTGATTGACGGTAACCCTGTCTATCCAATTCAGATCCGTAGGTAGGCTAAGGGGAGAGGCTCCCAGTATTCCTCTAACATCAACTAGTAGCCTACTGGGTTTCTTTAGTTGTTGAACCTCATAGGTTATAGGACCAATCGAGATCACACTCACTACTACCTTGTCAACAAAGGTTCTAACCTTGACCTCGGTGATCAAGGCAGCCTTCTGATCAGCTAAAGCAGAATTAGAAATAGACATTGTTAGTATCCCTATAATTAGACCTATCATTAAGATCCGTCTCATCTTCCTTCACCACCTAGCTCTAAAATATATTTGTAACCACTTTTAATCAGAGTTACTTTATCCGCAGTTATGTCAGCTATCACGAATCCGCTAGTTCCGATCGTCTCTCCCTCTCTCAATATATATACTCTCTCGCTAGTCTCGATTATAGCTAAGGTAGATTGCTCATCTACTACTACTCCAGCTAATCTGAACTGACTCGCTATCTTCCTTAAGGAAGCTATTCTCTCCTCCTCTTCTGTCAGAGATATCTTCTCCGCAGGTTTATCAGAAGGAGCGATCTCCTCTCTCTTAGCCCCTTTCTCAACTAACCTTTGGGGACTCTTTGTCATCAGAGTATCCTCGGACCCCTTCTTCATAGTAGATTTGATAACTCCGACTTCCTCTTTCTCGGGAGGTTTCTCTATTGGCTCGGAAGAGCGCAAGGTAATCGTTGATTTATCCTCTAATTTGGGAGTGGTTGCCTCTATCTTAATCACGCTCTCCGTGGATTTATCCGATATACTCACCTTCGGCTTAGCTTTACCTCTTAGAGGGGAATCCTCAGCTAGTGATATCGGATTTAGGGGTTTTTCCTTCAACTTTTCTACTTTCTGAGCGGCCTTCAGGCTACTCCCATTTTCTCCTAGTTTATCAGCGGGCTTAACGATCGTCACCAGACGCGCTCCTTCAACAGGCTTATCCAGAGATATATCGAGCGATCTCTCAGAAGATTTATCCTCCAGCTTCTTTAACTGCTCCTCCAGCCTCACCTTCATGTCAAATTTCTCAGGCTGAACATCTGCTCTAACTTCTGCCTCTGGATTATCAGGGGTATTGAGCATCGCCACTTGAACGCCCTCAAGTGGCGTCTTCAGAAGAGTCTCGATCAGTTCCTCTCCTGATTTATCCTCCGCCTTCCTTAGCTCCTCTTCTTTTAACTGAGGTTTATCATTCATCTCCTTCAAATTCAATTGCTGCTCATCGTTATCGGTCTTTTCGGGAGGTTTATCCTCTAAGGTCTTAGCAGGGACTACCGGTGATTTTTCTAGCTTCTCCGTTGGTCTTAGGGGAAGACTCTCTATCAATTTCTCCACAATCTGAGCTGGTTCCTCCGCTATAGCGACTATCTCAGCCTTCTCGACCACGGGAGGCTGCTCTAGTACCGACTCCTCCTCTCTTACCTGAGTGGCTTCCTTCATTATAGGCTTTTTGGGATAGAGGAAGGAAGGCTTTCTCTCGGGAGTCTCCTCTACAGCCTCTTTCTCATAAGCGATGCCTCTCTTCAGACCGGAGATCGTGGTATAAGGTCTTGGTAAAGCAATCGGAGCTTTTGCTACCATCTCTTTGCTTATCGTGGGAACTTGAATAACTTCGACTTCCTTCAAAGTTGGTTTCACTATCGCGATAGCCTCGGGTACCTCTTCCGCCTCAATCTCCTCATAAATCGGGATTAGCTCTAGTTCCTCTTCTTCCATGATCTCTTTCTCCATAGCTATCGCTTCTGGAACGCTAGCCACAGTTATTCCCTCGGCTCCCAACTCCTTGAACTGTTTTCTGGATACTTTAGCTTGAGCCTGGACAGGAGATAAATCAACCTTCCCGATCTCAGGTTGTCTGCTCTCATCCCGAGCGGTAGGTATAATAATAGGCTCTCTAGTTAGACCTATCACTACCTCACCTTCAAAAGGAAACTCCTCAAAATATATCGCTTCCTCCTCTGGAGTAAGCTGGGGAGGAGTTTCGACTACTAAAGGTTTAAATGGATCGGAAGGGGTTTTGGAGATAAAAGTAGAGGCCTCTTCTCCCCCTTCCGTCAGCCTCTCCTCTTCCAGTTTCTCTATCTCAGCTATCGCCTCAGCACTTTCTAAGAGGGATTTCGCATCCTCATTTTTAGCAGCTATCTCTTTGCTCTCGAGATCTACCTCCCATTCGAAGATCGCCTCTGGAGTAACCTTGCCCTCCTTCTGAACTTTATAAACTACGATCATCTTCCCGGTAGCCTCGTCCTTTCTTACCTCCTCCGCTACCGGAGATTTGTATTTAGTAAGGATACTATCTTTAACCGCTTCCTCGGTGGGTAATCTGTATGCCTCTAGGATAGCTAGAGCCTGCTCCTTTTCTTCCTCGATCGTTACCCCTTCGGATTCCCCCTCTACTGATCCATCTGGAAACTCTGCTATCTCCGGAAGCACCCCTCCCTCCTCCTCGTAAGAGACGACTGGAGGTTCGCCAGGTAAAGCTTGTTCCACCTTATCCTCCGAGGGCTTCGCGGCTACCTTTGTCGGTTGTTGAGCTGGGAGGGCCGTAGTTTTACCAGTACAGTTTACGAAAGCAAGGAGGGAATAGAATATAACATTAGCCACTAATAAGATCAATACTATTAATTTTCTGGGCTCACTGCGCATTGGACATCAACCTCCTTGAGGTTTAGGCTCACCTTCCTCCGAGCTTACCGGAAGAACAAAGGTCTTAGCCTCCGCTCTTAAATTAAGCTCTGGGGATATTAATTCCTCCGCTGAAACAGATATTACAGATACTATAACTCTATCCACCATAATTAGACGAGGTAAACTCTCAAGTTCGTATAAAAATTTAAGGACACTTATAAAGTCTCCCATGGTCCTTACATCTAAAGATAATTCTCCATATTCCATGACAACTTTTTCAGCACCAGCCTCTGCGGGAGTTTTTTCTGCCTCAGCCTCCTCCTCCGAAACCATAGTTAATTTGTGTATCTCCATCTTCTTTAAGGATAATGAGGTAAAATCGACTTGGGAATCTTTTGCCTTCTCATCGATCTTATTTAATAGCTCAGGTACACGCTTCTCTGAGGGAAGAACTTTAGTTAGTTCCGCAAGTTCTTCTTTAGCCTTCTTAATATCCTCCTCTAATTTCTCCTGAGCTTCCTCCGATTTCTTTCTCTGGTATGAGACAAGCTCGACCGTTTTAAGTTTCAATAGCTGCTCTTGCTGTTTTATATCGCTATTTAACTTATCCAATTCTCCTACTTTAGGACTATAGATTAACATATAGAAAGCAGCTCCGACTAGAAGGATCCCTAGAACTGCGAGGACCAATTGAGTCCGCGGATCGGATAAATCATTTAAATTCATTCTTCTGGACCTCCTCCCCCCTCTTGGGCTCTCTCGGGAGGTGATACTACAATCTCCCTACCAGCAGGGGCCTCAATTGCACTAGAGACGATAATAAATTCCCTTACCACATTATTTCCTATCTCCGCTTTCGATACTTCTTGTAAGTCCACATCACTTAAATATGGGGAGGCCTTGAGATTGACCATCATTTGAGCTACATCTTTATTTTCGAGGGCAATCCCTTGAATCCTGATATCATCTTTTCGCAAAGATAGATTAGTAAGCCAAACTTTATCTTGAGGAATTAAGCTAGTGATGTTAGCTATAATATCTGACCACACCAAGCGAGTAGATAAAAACTCATTTAGCACCTTCTTCTGTTCTTCTAACTTCTTATGCTCCTCATCTAAAGCCTGGACCTTCTCAGCAATAACTTTCAACTCAGCTATTTGTTCTTCAATTATCGTGACTCTATCCTTAACTTGTTGCAGTTCTTTCTTTTTGCTGGTGACCTCAGAGGTCTTTCCTATATAGACAAAGGCAAAGAGAACCAGGGCACCTATAAATAGAATTATAGCTAGCAAGGATAACCATTTGATCTCTACCCGTTTCCTTTCTACCTTGGGGAGCAGATTAATATCTATCATTTCTCAGCACACCCCCTCATAGCCAATCCTACCCCCACTGCCATACTGGGAGAAATATCGTCCATATACTCAGGGGCAAATCTCTCCGGATCATAAGTCATAGATCTCCAACTGTTTCCTATCTCCGTTGGTATCCCCAATTTATCGGTCATAAAATCGACGATCCCTTTGAGTTTGGCAGTACCTCCGGTCAAGATCAGCTTTTGGATAATAACATCTTCCTCCTGGACCTTGTAGAAATCCAAATAACCTCTTATATCATTTACCAGATCCGATAGAACTGGGACTATAAATTCGTTTATCTTAGCCGGAGTGAAGGTTATTCCCGTCCTGGCATCCCGAACAGTTTCCGTATCCAAATCCACATCGACTACTGCTGAGCCAACCTCCTTCTTTATCTGTTCTGCCTGAGCATAGTCTATACCTAAACCTCTTTGGATGGCCTCGGTGATATCGTTACCAGCCGAAATTCTACAACTGGTGAACTCCAAAGTCCCGTTTCTAACTAAGCTTATGCTGGTTTCATCAGCTCCGATCTCTACCACAACTATCGCTGTGCCTCTATCTATCTCTCCCTCTATTTCGAAGCTTGCAATGTCCATAACGTTAGGGACGATCATCGCTTGGAGAGCTCTCAAGGAAGCAAATGGTTTCACATCTATTATTTTGGGCGTTAAGCCAGCCATATTTAAAGTGTTGATATATTGATCTATTAGCTCCCTCTGAACAGCAACCATAAGTAGCTTAGTCTCTTCAGCATTATCGGTGATTATCGTATCTAGAACGTGATAACCAATCACAGCATCTTCTATAGAGAAGGGGATATATCTCTCCGCCTCATAGTTAACAGCCTCTTCCAGATCTTCATCCGGCATCGCTGGAGTATTGATGGTTCTTATAATTGCACTGTTTCCTGAAATAGCCGTAACTATGGTCTTCTGCTTGATACCACTAGTCCTAAGGGCATCCCTGATAGCCTCGGCCAAGACATCCGCATCAGCTATCACTCCATCCTGTATCCCCTCAGGGGGGGTTGGAACAATAGTCAGATGGACTAGCTCGGTATTTCCTCTTTGATCTCTTCTAGCCTCTACGATCTTAATAGCCGAGGCTCCAATCTCCAGCCCCACTCCGTTTTTAGGTCCTCCTCTTCCCAAAAGCATAATCTATCCCTCCTTTCCTAGACAAGCTTATAGTAGTTCCAATCCCCTAATATATTTTTTATCGAAACTACATCGATAAATATTTCCTTAATTATACCACAATTTTAATAAGTTGACAACCTTTATTTAACTAGTTGATAAATTTTTTTGTTATTGAGAGAAGTTGCATAATAGATAGTATAATTTCATATTTACATAGATCTCCTCGATCTCCTAACTGAGAAAGGTGTTTTGAAGAGGCACCAGCCCCTAGCTGTTGCCTCTTCAGTAAAGATTATATCAAAGCCTGACAACCTCTCCCGTCTCAATGCTCCGATGCACAGCTACCGCTATTTTAGTTGTCTCCAATCCGTCTTCCCCAGAGGGATACTTACCAGCTAGTTGTTCCCTACTTCCTCCGTTCTGAAGGAAGAGTATATTCTCGATAAAATCAGCTATACTCTCTGAGCCATAGCCTCGATAGATCACTCGGCTATGCTTATCTTCTTCTCTCCTCATAAATCCTAGATTATAAGTCCTCATCCCTTCAGCAGTTATACAGGACCTCGCTCCTCTATCCTGGGAATCAACCTCGATAACCCCTTCCGAGCCTACTAATCGTATTCCCTGATTGACAATGGCCTCGAAACCGTCCGGCAGAATCCAGGAACTATCGAAGGTCACGCTAGCTCCATTCTCAAAATCAACTTTGGCTTGGATAGAATCGAAAGTATCAACCCCCAAACTGACTAACTTATCCTTAACTCCAGTGGCATAGACCTTAATTGCATTGCTCTTTATCATCCAACGCACTAGGTCGTAGAAGTGAACTCCTAAGAACCAAGCAGGAGAGCTGTAAGGGACCCAGTGAGGAAACCAATCACGAGGGACTTCGATCCTATCCTCCATATGGACATATCCATATTGAATCTTTCCCATCTTGCCCGATCGAACTATATGCTCCATCTCCTTATGATATGGATCATATCTCTTGTGAAAATCCACTTGCAACAAAACCCCTGCTTCCTCGGCCGCATCTATTATATCTCGACAGCCCTCTATCGTTACATCCAAGGGCTTCTCCACTAAGATATGCTTTCCAGCTTTAGCCGCATTTACAGCTATCTCCCGATGGGCAAAGTCAGGAGTAACAACGGTTACCGCATCGATATCCTCCTTCTTCAACATCTCTTTATAATTAGTATAGATTTTTATTCCAAATTCTTCCTCTCTTTGCCTCATCCTCTCGATATTTCTTCCCGTGCATGCGGCCGTTACTAATTCGGTTTGCCCGGTATACTCCAATTGCCTGAAAGTTCTAAGATGGGTGACTCCAAAAGCACCAATTCCTACCACTCCTACTTTAACAGTCATGTAATGCCTCCTAGTGATCCGCTCTCAATCTCCTGATGGTCTTTATTTAGAATCTCCTCTACCCGACTTAACTATACCAAAATGATAAAATATCCTTATAATCTCTTTTCCACCGAGAGTCTTAAGCTTTGGCATAAATCGGTCCAAGTTCAAAGTTAACCAAAATGGAAAAGTCGGGAAGGATGTCCCATTCCTCCAAATCTTCTCCTTCCAAGTGAAGAGAAATTGCCTCTTCTATGTTCTTAGCAACTTCATCTAAGGTTTTCCCTTGAGTAACAACTGGCAGATCAGCACATTCGGCAACGTAGTACTTCGCACCTTTGTAGATTCTGACCTGAATGATCTTTTTCATAATTATCTCCTTGAAAATTATCTCCTGATTTCGACTTTTATGTCTCTACCACTTCCTCTTTAACTCCTTCTTTGGTCTTTGCCGAATTAATTTGAAGAAAAATGATACTCCACTGGGATGAAGAATTCGAGCAGAAGCTGACTTTGATCAGCATTTAACATCTGGAATCTAAGCTGATCAACCGTAGCATCCCCAGATCTGATCGTAAAAAATCCAGTCCCACTGCCGCTTCCAAGAGGATAGAGTCCTGACCCGTGAGCCCCATAATGTGGGGTCAGCGATCCATTGCTAAAAGGACGTACAAAAATACGAACCCCATCGACTTCATCTGTAACATAATCAAATGTGATGTTCACACGTTGATTGAGCGCCAAAGATGCCGGCGAAGAAGGAGATAACTGAATATTGGATATGGAATTTGGAGAAATCGATAGCTCCAGAGTATAATTTATCGTTACTGTCTCGTTAGCAACAATTTCCACTTCTCCCTCCCAATCTCTATATCCTTCCTTAGTTATCTTCAGCTTAATCGTTCCTATCTTTAATCCCTCTAACTTAAGCGGTGTCTCTCCCTTAAATTCCCCATTCAGATATATCTCTGCCTTCAAGGGAATGGATTCGATCATGAGATCCCCTGTTTCTGGCTCCGGCTGAGTTGCAACCACTTCCTCAGGCCATCCTCTTCTAATCTTCAATCCCTCCTCTAATTTCACTTCCGGTAATATATCCTCCACCACTTCAGCCTGAGATCTAGCCTCCCATACCTTGCTTATCCTGATTAATTTCGCTATCTCCCCCTCAGGAGATAGGATAGCATACTCTTCTCCCTCCTCCAACTCATCATCAGAACCTAAGTTGATGATGATCTCTTTATTGGAGAGAACTCCTACTATCTGTCCCTCAGCCCTCGCCGGAGGGATCAGAACTACATCACCCTCCAGCTTATCGTTATAAGTCGGGGTCTGCTGTTTAACCATAGGGTCTTTATCAAAATATCTGGGAACATATTTGAATACATAATCCTTGATCTCCCTTATCGTAACCTTTCCATCTATATTCCCCTCGGCATCTGCTCCTCCATCTAAAGCCTCCACCAGATAGTGCCCAAATACTGTCCCTCCTTCTCCATCCCTTAGCTTATACGATTGCCAAGCTGGCTCATCATCCTTACTGGCACTCAATATGAAAGTCCCATCCCTCTCCAGATCGGAGACTACTCCCTGTCCGATCTCCTCCGGGGTCGCGGCCAACGCTCCACCTATGGGAAGGGATAAGCTCTGAGCGGCACCACCTGAATAACAGCTATTGATAAAGATAAGCACCTTCTTCGATCTTATCTTGCGGAGCATATATCCGAAGATATCATCAGGAATAGCCCTCGTCGGATTCTCCAAACTCATATTATACGTGGATAGATACTCATCATATTGATCATCAGGATCTCTAGCTTTCTCATCTCCATCGGCATCCAAAAGCGGGAAACCATGCCCTCCATAGGAGATGATCACTAGATCGCTCTCCTTCGCCTTCTGGGCTAACCATCCCTCCATTGTCTCCTCGATATTCTCCCTAGTTGCCTCCTCATTCAGTAAGAGCTTGATGTTTTTATCAGGAATAAAGCCAGCTTTTCCAACCAGAACTTCATATAAAGCCTTAGCATCATTAGCACAGAAGGTAGAAGGGATATTTTGATCCTGATATTTGGAGATACCGATTATCACCGCCCACCTATCCGCTGATAGGGAAGAAGAAGCTATCCCTGATATTAGGATGACTGATAACACGATGAGAATAAGATATCTCCTCATAATTTAAACACCTCCTTCCTATCCCTCTTTTTTCTTTTATTTTACCTCTTTTCTTCTCTCTTGTCCACTTTTTTATATAGGAAGCACTAAAATCGTGCTAGCAGATTTTTATCAAGATATAATTTCCCCCTCACCCTATCCCTCTCCCACAAGGGGAGAGGGAACATTCAGATAAGCTCACTCTCTTTATTACTCAATCTTCCACTCCGCACCAATTCACTAAAAATATCAGAAGCCCCTTAGCAGCTTTCTGGATATCCCCCAAGTTTATATGCTCGTTGTCGGAATGAGCATTGGCTATATCTCCAGGACCAAATACTAGGGTGGGAAGATTCGCCCTCTTAGCATAAAGTCGAGCATCACAACTCACGTTCAAGCCGAATACCTCTGAGTCTAATCCAGCTATATCGCAAGAATCTTTGAGGGTGATCACCAAGGGATGAGTTGGAGATAGCTCATAGGAATCGTTTCTCAATTTGTTGAACTCGATTTTATAATGGCTCTTTAACCACTCATCCCCTTCGCTCTCTATAGCGGTTATCAAATCCTGCTTGATCTGAGCTAGGGATTTATTCGGCAAGAATCCGATTCCTCCCTCCATAGTCGCCTCCCCAGGAACAGTGGAGGGCCAATCTCCAGCGTTAAACGTACCGATATTCATCTGGACTGGTCGCTCATATCTCTCAAATAGAGGATAGCCTTTACTTTCCTCGATCAGTATCTTCTCATAGCGCTTGAATATATCGATGATCTGTATCGCCTTATCTATCGCGCTTATACCCTCCTCGATCCTTCCCATATGAACTGATTTTCCTCCCACCCAGATCTGAAACCAGATAGCCCCTCGGTTCGCAGGATGAATCTGAAGATCGCTCCCCTCCAGAACAACAACTCCCTCCGCTCTATATCCTTGTTTAATTAAAGCTAAAGCCCCATTTCCTCCGACTTCCTCCTCGGTGACAAGTTGAGCGAATAGATCGCCTTTGAGCTTAATATCAAGCTCATCCAGTATCTTAAAGATGATATATATCAGGGCGACCTCTCCTTTATCATCACAAGCCCCCCGCCCATAGATGATATCTCCATCTCTTCTGCCCTTAAAAGCATCCTCCCAATCTTCAGCAGGAACAATATCCGTATGTGCTTGCAGGATAACGCTTCGTCCTTCTCTCCCTCCCTTGCGAGTGACAACTAAATTCCTCCTCTGGGAGAGAGGTCGTTCCCCATCATAGTGGACATAATCCTCATCTTCCATCAAATCATCAGGATAAGGGATACTCTCCACATCAACCTGTAAGGTCTTAAATCTATCGAAGAGATATCCCATTATCTCGTCCTCCTGTCCGACTAAACTTGGGTAGGATATAAGTTTGATGAGTAATTCTCCGATCTCATCTTTATATCTATCAACTAATTGGACGATCTCCCTTTCATAAGCCATAACCTAATTATCATCTCCTTCGGTGAGTTCGGGATTCTCCTTGAGCATAAGTTCGAGTGCGTTTCCTCTGGTTATCGCCTCGAACTGCTCCTCCGTCAAATCCATATTCCTTATAAGCTCCACTATGGGAATGTCCTGCTCTGGATAGAGATAATCAGTTCCGAAAAGAAGCCTTTGATAATTGCGCCTGACGAACTCCACGCCAAATTCCTTGTCCCTTACGAGCGCATTGTATCCAGAACGAGCGGAGAGATCGGCATATAGATTGGGATATCGGGAGAATAGATAATCTATCCATCCACCGGGTTCTACCTTTCCGAGGGGATAAGTTATTTCAGGATCGACCTCGGATGATATCTCAGCCCACCAGCCAGGTCCATGAGCTATGAAGTTCGTATTCGGATTTTCAAATAGCACTCTTTCAAAGGCGGGAAGATGAACCGAATCTGTGTTCCTCCATCTATCTATATGCAGAATAATTGGTAAGCCCAATTCCCCGCAAGCCTTGTATATCTCGATCGAACGAGGATCATTTATGGGTAACCCTGCTAGATGCTCCCCAAAGCCTCGACATCCTTGTTCGATATATTCTTTGAGGATAACTTTAAAATCGGGCTTGAAATCTGGACCTCCTCTTCTAGGATCAACTCCACAGAAGGGGATCAATCTATCAGGATGTTTCCTGCAGATCTCGATCACTTCTTTGGTAGGGACATAGTAATGAGTCTCCTCGGGATTCTCCAGGGGAAGTATAACGGATTGCTCTATTCCCAGCTTATCCATAGCAGACAGTAAGATATCGGCTGTCAATGGCTCTCGATCCAGCATTATCTTTCCCAAGTGGGTGTGAATATCGATCATTTACTTCCTCCTAAATTTCTCTTAGCCAGATAGTATTCAGCCACCTTTCCTATTCCTCCAGCGATATCCGTTATATCCTCCTCAGTGAAGAATTCGTTCATAGGCAACACTATAATATCTTTCAATATAGCTTCCGAATTGGGACACATCCCCTCTTCGTAATTGATCTCCCTGCCATATAAGGGACAATTGAATGGACAACCCGAATCACCATAAGTTCTCTTCTTCGTCAGAAACTCATACATATACACTGGATTAGCGATATAACCACCCCCAGGGATTCCCTCTTCATTTAACGCCTTTGCGAATTCGTCCCTTGATACTCCTAAAACATCTTCTTCTATCCGCAAGGGATAGAGCCAGTAGGAGTGCTTGGTATCCTCTGCCACATAAGGGGTTATTATCCCTGGGATATCCTTTATCCTCTTGGTGAGAGAAGCGGCTGCTCTTCTTCGCCTCTCAACTACTCCCTTAACCTTCCTCAACTGAGCTAGAGCTACCGCTCCTTGTAACTCCGTCATTCGATAATTAGGAGCTAGAAAGGGATGAATCCTCCCCTCGCCTCGAGGCCAGGCTTTGTCGGAGAAGAGGATGGCTCTCTGCCCCAATTTATCATCATCGAGGATGGTGATACCTCCATCTCCAGCGGTCATATGTTTAGATTGCTGGAGACTAAAGCAACCGATATCCCCGATAGTTCCCACCATCTTCCCCTTATACTCCGCTAAGTATGCCTGACAGGAATCCTCGATAACATAGAGATTATATTCCTTCGCTATCTTCATAATCGGATCCATATCGGAAGGATTGCCAAAGAGATGAACAAGGAGTATCGCCTTAGTCCTATCGGTGATACGTTCTTTGATGCTATCTGGATCCATATTATAAGTTCTAAGATCGAGATCGGCGAAGATAGGGATCGCATTTTGAAAGAGGATCGGATTTATCGTCCCGATATCAGTTATCGGCCCGGTGATCACCTCATCGCCCGGATTTAGGTCTAATGAACCCAAAGCGATATGGATAGCCGCAGTTCCTGAAGTTGAAGCTATAGCATACCTTCTGCTATGGAAACTCGCGAACTCCTCCTCAAACTTAATCACCATAGTCCCACCATTCCGATTGAGCGATCCCGATCTTATCACCTGAGTTAGTAGCTCTAACTCCTCATCTCCTATATCTCTACCCGAGGAATCTGCTATCGTAGGAAAAGGCTTTCGTCTTATCGGTTCTCCACCTTCGATCGCTAATTTACTATTGCGCATAATAGATATATCTCCTCAGTGAGTTCGAGATATAATTTCCCCCTCACCCTAGCCCTCTCCCACAAGGGGAGAGGGAACGTAAGCCTACTTGGATTTAGTGCTATTTCATAGTGACCTATCTATATCTTAATGAAATTAGCTTAGAACTACCTCCTTGCCAGTTCTATTTGCCTCATAGATCGCTAGGATAAGATCTACTGCCTGTCGAGCTTTCTCACCGGGGATCATAGGATCGCGATCTTCGTTAATCGCATTCACCAAATCTTGCACCAACTGCTCGTGCCCAAAGGTGCCGATGGCAGTTGGCTCTGCGGCGGCTCCCGTGCCAGCTTCCTCTTTTTCCGCCTCTTTCTTTTCCTCCCCAAGGATCTCTAAGGAGACGATCTTGTTATCATCCAGCTTGAGAGTCCCCAACTCCCCGTGAATCTCGATGCTACTGGGATAACCAGGAACGATGCTGGTAGTTCCCTCTATCACTCCAAATGCTCCATTCTCATACTCCAGCATAACAACCGCGGTATCCTCAACCTCGATATTCCTAGCTAGATGATCACATTTAGCGGAAATGACTCTCTTGACTGGGCCCATCATCCAGAGTAGCGCATCGATCCCGTGAACTCCTTGATTCATCAAGGCCCCTCCTCCATCTAAAGCCCAAGTTCCTCTCCAACCACCGCTATCATAATAAGCCTGAGAACGATAGTACTTGAGGTAAGCATCGCCTAGAACGAGCTTGCCAATTTTCCCACTATCGATTATCTCTCTAGCTTTGTGGAATTCAGGATAAGCTCTTCTCTGGAATATACCTCCCAATTTTACCCCAGCTTTGCGACATTCCTCGATCATCTGATCCATCTTCTCCTTGGTAATCTCCAGAGGTTTCTCGGAAAGGACATGCTTCCCAGCTCTAGCTGCGGCGATAGTTGGCTCTCCATGAAGCCCACTTGGAGTGCAGATGCAAACTGCATCTATATCGGGATCGTTCACCAGATCGTTATAGTTCTCGAACATCTTTTCAACTTCCCACTTCTCAGCAAACACCTTCATCTTCTCTGGGATAATATCACAGACCGCTACTAATTCTGCCCCCTCAGCTTTCTGTATTCCAATGGCATGCCAGGGGGCGATCACTCCACATCCGATAATACCAAATCCTAAAGTCTTCATAAGTTGACCTCCTTAAATAGTTTATCAATGAAATTCCTTTGGGTTCTCAAACCGAAACGCTTAAGAACATATTTATGGGTGAGTGCCAAAAGGCACGAACCTTTTATGCTACTGAACCTCCCCAACCTTTTGAGTAATCATCAATACAATCTTAGAGTAATGACCTAGTCCATTTTCTTCTATATCTCGTCCAAATCTAGCCCAAACCTCTTCAAAGGACGGAGTATTGATTCCATAAATCTTTGGGACATTCTCGCAGGCAAATCCGATCTCAGTCTTAGCCTGTTCTGGTGAGAGCTTTTTACCCGTATAGTAACTTCTTTTCCTAATTAGCTTGAATTTTGCTTCCTCAAGTATGCCTTCAAACTCCTTGGTCCTTAGCCAGGTGGCATCACAAATATAGGAAAACAGAGCCACTTCTATCTTCTGAGCTGTTGTCTCCATCTCTTCTGGAGGCATAACCACAAAACAAAAGTAGCTATCGGGTTTCAGAACTCTGTTCACCTCGAGAAATGTCTGTTGAACACCAGCTTTGCCTCTAGTCATATGAATATCTTCTAATCCTGTGAAATTAATTGCCATATCGAATTTTTCTCTAGGAAAGCTCATCTTGGTAGTGTCCATCTCCAAAATTTCTATGCGGTCTTGAAGGCTCTGTTTTTCGAGGTTTTTTCTTGCATTTCGGATATCGCTTTGAGAAATATCAATGCCTGTAATCTTGAGACTACTATCGCACCTTGCAACTTCCATAGCAAAAAATCCTGAACCAGTTGCAACATCGAGGATGCGCATGCCAGGTTTAATGGGTAAATCACTTGCAATCCTGGAACGGAAATTATTTAGCTTTTGATAATAAGTCTGATATTCTAGATTTGATACATATTGTTCAATCACATTCTCTCAATTCCCATTTGTGGCAAAAAAGCTCTTCCCTTTATTATATCACTTCTGACTAAAATAACAACTCCCTTCCTTGAACTTA
>CAZSTA010000049.1:0-19981 GCA_964609495.1 uncultured bacterium
AATTCTTATGGGCCGGCCAAAACAGCGTTAACATTCGTTTCGGCTGTATTTAAAGCCTCCTCAGCGGTGATCTCTCCCACCAGATATCTTTCCACCTCAATAGTGAAGGCTTTATATACCTCATTGAAGTGACGAGGCGAACCAAATCTCTTGCCAAACTCCCACGCGTCAGCAAACATTTTCAGCCATGGGTCACCAGAGAAAGTCTCTATATTATCTTTACGGACAAGAGGATAGTCCGAAAGCCCTATCAGCTCCTCGACGTTTGCCTCATTATTCACAAACTTCAGGAAATCCCAGCTGATCCGCTTCTTCTCCTCAGAGATTTCGTTATTAATCACCCATGTCCAGAAATAAGCGAAATTGATCTTCTTCCCATTATTTCCTTCGAGGGAAGGTATAACTTCGTATTGGAGATTGGGAGCAAGCTCTCTGTATTCACCACGCATATAAGGTCCAGATATTACAGTGGCTTGTTTATCTGTATAGAAGGCATCGGGTATCGTCTCGATGGGAGCCAATACCTTATAATCCTTCACAGCTGAGAGTCCGGCCGGAGTGTTAAAGATTCCCTTTGTGAAATCTTCGTTGAAGAACTCCCCATCATATCCCCACAGCACTGGGCAGAAGTGAATTATCATCCAGAGGTCAGTATTAGCCAGAGCTACTCCTATTTGTTCTAAAGCTCCACTTTCGGAACGTTTGGTCAGTTTCTCCTGAACCTCCATAAGCTCCTTATAGGAAGTCGGATATTTCACCCCTGCTTCCCCATATAGCTTGGTGTTTACGATCGGGAGAACTATGATAGCCTCGGCCGCATAGCCATAGATCTTACCCCTAACCGATACCCCATCTAACGTCTTGGGAATGAAATTCTCCTTAATATCCTGATAGACATCTTCAGGAGCCTCAGCGAGCCAACCATTGTCGGCATAGTCATACATATTCGGAGTCCAAATGCGGGTGATGTCTGGGCCTGTCCCTGCAGCTATCTCTATCACTAATTTAGTCTCAAATTCGCCATGAGGAACAGTGGAATAATCGAAGGTAACATCGGGGTGGGTCTTCTGGAACTCCGCGATGTTCTTTTTTACCAATTCATTCCAGTTTGCAGTGTGGGTAAAGACTCTCAGTTTAACTTTTGCCGCTACCGCTTCATCCACTGAGATTAAGGTCATCATAACTCCTACTACCAGCGTTAATACTAATAAAACCGCGATTTTTTTCACAGTTTTAACCTCCTATCTATTCTATTTATTTGGGGGAAAAAAAGTAATCGATCTGACATCCTCCTGAAATCGTATCAATTATCACCTCCTCTCAATTATTCTCCTATCCCTTCATACCAGTTAGCACTATACCCTCTATGAAATACCTCTGAGCGAAGAAGAAGAGAAGAAGAATCGGCACGATCATCAAGGTGGTAGCCGCCATCATCATCGCCCACTCGGCTTCCCATTCCTGTTGGAATAGTCTGAGACCTAACGCCATGGTCAATTTGTTTGTGGAGTTGAGGAAGATCAAAGGTGGAACGAAGGAATTCCAGGTGCCCATAAAGGCGAAGACAGCGACTACGGCCACCGCGGGCTTAACTAAAGGAAGCATAATTCGCCAGTATATCTGAAAGTAACTGCAACCATCGATCTTTGCCGCATCCTCCAGATCGTAAGGAATCGTCCTAAAGAATTGCCTGAGGAGGAAGATATAAAATCCCGATACCGAGGGGAAGAAAGAGGGAACCCATAGTGGTTTGAAGGTATCGATCCAACCGACGTGTTTATACATCAAAAATAGGGGGATCATCGTTACCTGGAACGGAAGCATCATCGTGCTTAGAAGAACGATAAAGAGAACATCGCGACCAGGATATCTCAAGCGAGCGAAACTATAAGCGACTAAAGGACAGGTTAAGAGCGTCCCGATGATCACCATAACTGTGACATAAAACGTATTGGCCATAAAACGGAAGAAGGGAAGATAACTGAGCATCTTGGGGTAATTAGCCCATTTAACCGGATTCGGGATCAATATCGGAGGGAAGGTAAATAACTGAGTATCTACTTTTAAAGATGTAGAGATCACCCAGGCGAAGGGGAAGGCGAATATAATCGCTCCTAAGATCAATAAAGTATGAGCAAACACTTGCCTAAGTATCTTACTTCCTTGCCTTCTAGCCTTCATCTTTAAGGTTATAGCTTTTCTCTCCTCTATTGTTGTCTCACTCATTGTTATCTCCTTTCCTCTCCTGCCTCATAATAAACCCAATAACGGGACATAGTGAACTGAATTATAGTGAGTATCAGAATGATGATAAGCAACACCCAAGCGAGAGCTGAGGCATATCCCATCTTATAGAAGGCGAAAGCGTTATTAAATAAGTGATATACGTAGAACATTGTGGAATCGAGCGGACCTCCTTGCGTCATAATGTAGGCCTGGGTGAAGATCTGCATTGTATAGATAACTCCCATCACTGCGGTGAAGAACAGGGTTGGGGTGAGAAGAGGCAGGGTAATATGGACGAATTTGGCCCACCAGGTAGCCCCATCTATGTCCGCGGCCTCGTAGTATTGCCTCGAGATCCCTTTGAGTCCAGCTAAATAAATTATCATAGTTCCTCCACTAGACCACATCATCATAAGTATTAGAGAGGGTTTAGACCACTCCGCCGAGGCTATCCACTTCGGCCCTCTTATCCCTATCAACTTCAGAGCCGCATTTAATATCCCAAAATCAGGACTTAATATCCATAGCCAGAGGATAGCACTTGCCACTAGAGGAACTATTGAGGGTATATAATAGATAGCTCGGTAGAAACTGAGCCCCTTAACATTCATATTTAGAAGTGAGGCTATAGCCAGAGCAGTTAACAACTGAAGAGGAACACCGAATATGGTCATATAAAAAGTGTTCCCGAGAGATTTCCAGAAGATGGGATCCGCGGTGAACATCTTCTTATAGTTCGCCAGTCCAATATATTTAGGAGAGCCAAATACATTCCATTTCATAAAGCTTAAAACGAGGGCATATATTACGGGTATTAAGGTGAAAGCAAGCATCCCGATGATCCAAGGGATGATAAAGGTATAACCAGCTATCATCTCACTTCGCTGTAATCTACCTATTCCCCTCTTTCCTATTCCATTTACCACTTCAAGTCCCTCCTTAATAGAAACCTTCACTCCCCTGAAGATCGAGTAGGGGAGTGAAGGACCAGTAATTCATTTAAAGTTCGAGCTCGGCCAAGGCCGTGTTGACCGCCTTCGTAGCCTCTTCCAAAGCCTCCTCAGGAGTAGTCTCGTGATAGATGGCCTTCTCTGTAGCTCGGTGGGTCGCCTCGAATAGCTCGGAAGCTACCGGGGTCACCGGACGGACATAGATCGCGATATCATCCCACAGAGCATTCATCTTAGCCCACTGGGTGGCTATATTGGGTGAATACTCATAGATCTCATCCCAATACTTCGCGACCTCTATCTTGTCGATATAGGGCCAAGAGGTATAGTCAGGGAAGAAGAGACGATCTTGGCTCTTATAGTATTCGTGTTGTCCTCGGTTATAAGCCGCGTATCCCTCGGGGCTAACGATCCACTTTATAACCTCCCAAGCCTCATCAGGGTGCTTAGCCCCCTTGGGTATAGCCCAGGACCATCCCCCAGCCCAAGTGATGAAGATATCGTGAGGCTTTACATCTTTGAATCTGCCCCTCATATAGAGACGATCATCAGGAACTGGATAGTAAGCGGTAGCGTAATCGAGATCAGGCGCATACTGAGCGAAGGTGCCGTTCATCCACACTCCCATGATACCCATAGAATACTTCTCCAGGATGAAGGGATGCTGGGCTCCGGTACCGAAGACCGCCAAGAAGCCCTTTACATCCTTAGCTCCGCCCTGAATGTCATAGAGCGATACGAAGTGCTTCAGGGCTTCCACGTTAATAGGATCGTTAAGGGTGCACTCGGACCTATCCGGGCTCATCATATCTCCACCGTTCTGCCAGATGAAGAAGTAAAGATGCTCACGGTATTCATAATCGAAGCCAGCGTGAACTAGAGTCCCATCTGCCTCCCGAACGGTGCACTTTTGGACGTAATCCAGGTATTCGCTCCAGGTGCGGGGAGGACTCTCGGGATCCAAACCAGCCTCTCGGAAATGCTTCCGGTTATACATCAGTTGTCGGACATCGGTGCTTCGGGAGAGGGCGTAAGTTTTGCCCTTCCACTGAGCCTCAGCCAGGAGCGAGGGATACATCTTGGAGAGGTCGAAATTATCCCTCTCGATATAGGGATCCAGAGCTATAAGCCCTCCTCTTGCCGCCCAACCACCGATAGTGAAACGGTCGATGTTTGCTACATCAGGTGGCTGTCCAGCCGCTATAGCCGTGGTAAGCTTCATCATCTCTGCAGCAATCTGTCCTGCTGCCGCCAACTCCGCCTCGGATACCAATTTGATCTCAGGGTGAGTTCTGTTGAATTCCTTCCACTGCTCCTGTGCTCCACCAGGGGTAGTAGTTGCCAGACCCCAGATCGTGACTTCGACCTTCTGTGCAGATACGCTTCCTACGATAGCGAAAATTAAGGCTAAAGCCAAAGCTAATACAAGAATCTTCTTCATAATTTGATTTTTTCCTCCTTTTTAGATTATGATTTTTGCTTCTTTAACCCCGAATACAAACTTTCTTCTCGATATATCACCTCCTCTTTTCCTTCCATTATAACACTAATTTCCCCCTATTGCAAGCTCAGGTTATAAATTTGATTTTAATTATAGCACAAAGGTCGGGAAACTGTCAAGAGTTTTCATTAATGATTGTTGATATTTATTCCTAATTATCACTCTCAATTAAAATTTATGATGAATTTTCCTAAAAAATCTGCTAGCACGATTTATTACATGCTTACATATAAAAAGTAAGCATGTAAAACTCCGTGCTGGGGGATATGATTCTCCCCCTCACCCTGGCCCTCTCCCACGAGGGGAGAGGGAACATCAAGATAAGCTCGATCTCTTTAGTTCCCCCTCCCTTGACGGGAGGGGCTAGGGGAGGGTGTAATACAAAGTAAATTAGATCTTAGATCCCAGATTTTATAGGCATCCTTCACTATTTAGAGATAAAAATTGGAAAGCTGGCAACGGATTTCTGCTTTCTATCTTCCAAATATAACATACAAAAAACCTGACATTCTCAGAATGCCAGGTTTCTACTTCAAGGGAAACAATCATCTCCTAAGTTGGGTTTCCCCCAACTCAATTAACGATGCAGATGGACTTATCGAAGGGATTACCACCTTTCTCTATCCCTTCTCAAGAAAGTGGGTATGTCAAGATCGCTCTCCGTGTACTTAGTAGCCTTGACTCTCTCTACCACGCTCTCTTCCTTTCTCTTTCTATCCTCTCCAGGAGTGAAGCCGGTTGCTATCACTGTGATCTTAATCTCGTCATTCAGGGATTCATCTATAACTGCACCGAATATGACGTTTGCCTCTTCTGACGATTCCCTGATGACTACCTCGGCGGCCTCATTAACCTCGAATAATTTTAGACTTGGACCTCCACTTATGCTGAGTAGCACCCCTCTAGCCCCTTCGATAGAGGATTCTAACAGCGGACTTGAAATGGCCGTTTGAGCCGCCTCGACTGCTCGGTTTTCTCCACTTCCTACTCCTATTCCCATTAACGCAGCACCCTTCTCAGCCATTATCGTCCTTAGATCGGCGAAATCCAAGTTTATAAGTCCTGGAACTGTTACCAGATCGGATATGCCTTTTACTCCTTGATACAATACTTCATCTGCGATTCTAAAGGCTTCTAACAGGGAGGTGTTTCTATCCACAATCTGAAGTAATCTTTGATTCGGTATGGTGATTAAAGTATCGACCTCTTCCTGGAGAAGTTTCAAAGATTCCTCAGCTTGTCTCAGCCGCACTCGACCTTCGAAGAGGAAGGGCTTAGTAACTACTCCAACCGTTAGGGAACCAACCTCCTTCGAGATCTCAGCCACTATAGGAGAGGATCCACTTCCGGTTCCCCCTCCCATTCCCGCAGTAATGAAGATCATATCTGCTCCTTGAAGAACCTCTCTGATCTTCTCCTTATCCTCCTCCGCCGCTCTCCGACCGATCTCAGGATCTCCCCCCGAACCTCTTCCCCCAGTTATCCTCTCTCCCAACTGGATCTTTGTCTTAGCGTTGGAAAGAGTTAGAGCCTGGGCATCAGTATTTGCGGCGATGAACTCTACACCTTCCAGGTCCGCATCTATCATTCTATTTACCGCATTGCTTCCTCCTCCACCTATCCCAATCACTTTGATTAAAGCAGCACCTCTTACATCTGTTGGCTCATTAAATTCGAACATTTTTTCCTCCCCCCTCTCGGCTCAGAAGGGCTCACTAAACTTGGGCATTAGTTACAGTTGCATGAATAAAGGATATCACAACACTCTAATAAATACCAGCTCCACTTATAAGGGTAACTCCCTAATATATATCGCTTTTACCATAATTCTTCCCAAAATTTAGTAATTACCCCCTTATTATATCACATTTCATTAGTTTTGCAATATCTAATTACAAAATTTACTAGAAGAAATTTCTAAGCCACCTTCCGAACCTCTGGAATAATCCTGTTATAGAAAATCCCTTTCTTTTAGTTCTTCCTCCCTGCCGATGACGATTAAGTACTCCATACTGAACCAGTCCTACCGCGGTCGAGTAGATCGGATTGCTCGCAATATCGACCAAACCACAAATATTCTCTGGCTTTCCAATCCGAGCAGTCAAATTTAAGCGCTGAGAAGCTAATTCAGCTACTCCTTTCATCAGAGAACAGCCTCCTGTAAGCACTAAACCCCCTGGGATTGGTATAAGACCGGTATATCCAGATTTCTTTATCTCCTCCTGGACCATACGAAATATTTCATCCATCCTTGGCTCAATTATCTCACAAAGGACCCGGTTAGGCAGGGGTCTGCTCTTCTCTCCCCCAACGTAAGGAACCTCGATCATTTGTTCATTATCCACCATACTGACCAGCGCGCTTCCATATAACTTCTTCAACTTCTCCGCCTCTACCCGTGGAGTTCGTAAGCCATAGGCGATATCACTTGTTACGTGATCCCCACCGATCGGAATGATCGCGGAGTGCCAGATACTTCCCCCCAGAAAGATCGCTATATCGGTGGTTCCTCCCCCTATATCGATAAGCACTACGCCCAACTCCTTCTCCGGGCTAGTAATGATAGCCTCACTACAGGCTAAAGGTTGGAGAACGAGGTCCTCTACCTCCAACCCCACTTTACGGACACAATTCTCTATATTCTGCACCGCAGGGATAGAGCCAGTTACGATATGAACCTCTACCTCCAAGCGAATCCCCGCCATTCCCACTGGATCTTGAATCCCACCTTGTCCATCAATTATGAACTCCCGGGGGATAACGTGTATCACCTCCCTATCTGGAGGAATAGCCATCGCCTTTGCGGCTTCGATAGCTCGCCTCTTATCATCCTCAGTTATGGTCGGATTATTACGAGAGACCGCTATTATCCCTCTGCTATTCAAAGAGGAGATATGTCCCCCGGCAATTCCAACATATACCGACTCTATCCTCACGCCAGCCATATGCTCGGCTTCCGCTACCGAATTCTCTATAGACCGGACGGTATTATCTATATTAGTTACCACTCCTTTGCTCAAACCGCGGGAGGGACTAATACCCACCCCGATTATATCCACTAACCCGTCCTCGGCCACTTCCCCTATAACAGTGCATACCTTGGTAGTTCCAATATCTAATCCTACTATCATTTCACTTCTAGGCATTACCAGCCCAAGTCCTCGATATGTAGAATGGGAAATTCAAACGAATATCTCTATTTATATAAAGACGCGATTTTCATCAAAGATTCGCCATCTACAAATTCGATTTAGCTTGGTCTTCGCCCCCCTTCTTAACTATGTAGTTGGAGGTTAGACGAATATCTATATACTCAATTATATCCTCTTCTCTTCGAAGCTGATTCAACAACTCTATTAATGGTGTTGATTTATCAAGCAGATTTTCGAGCGACCCAGCTTTAACTAATATTCCATTTCTCAACGTTGCTCTGACATCCCTTTTATCCCTAATATCAATAACCTTTATATAATTATACAACTCACCCTCATATATCAAGAAGATTTTATCGAGTAATTCACACGCTTCAGTCTCCTTCTTTCTTTCCCTCTCTTCAGGACCATCCTCTTTATTAGATGTTCCCTTCTCTGGGATCAATCTCCCTCCAGCTTTTCTTTCCTGTAATTTGAGTCCTTCTACCCTTAGAAGAGGACTCCTCGAAGGATCTATCTTACTCAAAAGAAATTTCTCAGCGTCTATCTCCCAGAATACTCCTTTTACAGCTACGAGAAGGATAGGGATACGTTCCTCAATTGTTAGAAGGAGGGTCTGTGGAATTTTGCGTTTTATCTTTATATCCTTAACGAAAGGCTCTTCCTTCAACCTCTCGACTAGGAGCTTCTTATTAAAAGTGAATAGGGTGTCCCCCGCTTTAATTGGCAGAAGCTCTTGTATCCTCTTTTTAGATATGCGGTCATTACCCTTTATTCGAACCTCCTCCAAGGCGAAGTAGGGATTGGTTGTGAGGTATATATAACCCATCCAACAGACTGCAGACAGAAGCCCAAAGAAGGCTGATAAGCGAATAAACCAGCTCATTTGAGGGTTCGTTTTTCTTCGGAAACTGCCTCTGAAAACAGTTTCATATCTTCTTCTACTAACTACTCCGAACTGACGAGCCATAATTTATCTACCGCTCTTTATCTTTGGCAAGCGCTTTCACTAGCTCCACCACCTTATCTACTGCAGAAGGATGGGCTAAGGCTTTGCTATTCTGGGACATCTCTTTTAACTTGACCTCATCTTCTAAGAGCTTCTTCAACCTCTGAGCCAAGATTCCTCCGGATAGATCTTTATCCGAAATGATAGTAGCGGCTCCCTTCTCCTCGAGAAGGCGAGCGTTATATTCTTGATGTCGAGCTGACGCATAAGGATAAGGGATTAGGATCGCGGGAAGCCCTCTCGCGGTTATTTCGGCTATCGTCATCGCCCCCGCCCGACATACGATCAGATCGGAAGCGGCATAAACCTCAGCTATGTTATGAATATAAGGTTTCACTTGGCAAGGTAGCTTCTTCCTCTCGATCTCCCTCTGGAAATAGGCGAAATCATCCTCTCCTGTATGGTGAAGAAACCGAATCTTATCCAAAAAATCGCCTTGCTCGGCAAGAAGAGAGATCGCCTCTAAGGTTGCTATGTTGATAGTATGCGCTCCGCGACTTCCGCCAGTGATAAATACAAATTTCTCATCGGGGCTTATCTTCAAGTGTTTTCGGGAACTCTCTCTATCTGCCCTCAAGATCTCCGGTCTCAATGGATTTCCCGTAAGGACTATCTCTCCTTTTACCTGAGAGAGATAGGAACTAGATTCCTCATAAGCGACAGCAATTTTATCCGCCCTTTTAGCCAGGAGGCGTATAGTTAAACCAGGGATAACGTTCTGCTCCATAATGAGAGTCGGAAGATGGAACAAGGAGGCTAAATATACTATTGGTCCTGCCGCGAATCCACCAGTTCCTACAACTACCTCAGGCTTGAATCTCCTCAAGATGAAGAGGGATTGAATCGTCCCTATAAACAGCTTAGCCAAAGAGGATATAGTTTCCCAGATAGATGCCCCTCGCAGAAAGCCTTCGATTGTAATAGGTTGAAAGGCAAAACCTTCTCGCGGAACAACCTCAGCCTCTAATCTTCTCCCTGATCCGACGAATAGAAGCTCTACTTCAGGATATAGCTCCTTCAAGCGTTTGGCTAAAGCTAGACCAGGGTAAAGGTGTCCTCCAGTCCCTCCCCCAGCTATCAAGACCCTTCTCTTCACTTATCTCTCCATATTCCTCATCTCTATCCTCTCGTTGGTATGACGAGAGATATTTATCAGTAAACCCAATCCAAGCAGAGTAGTTATCATAGAAGAGCGACCATAGCTTATCAATGGTAAGGGGATCCCTGTTACTGGTAATATTCGAATCGTGGTCCCGATATTTATCAAAGCTTGGATTACTAACATCGAGGTTATCCCTAGGGCTAGCATGCTTTCAAAAGGATCGGGATTACGTAAAACGATCCTGAACCCTCTCAGGGTAATACCAAAAAATAGAGAAATGACGGTAGCACTTCCTATAAATCCCAATTCCTCCCCGATTATGGAGAAGACAAAATCGGTGTGTTGCCCAGGCAGATAGAAGAACTTCTGCCTACTAACTCCTAAACCTAATCCCCAGAAACCTCCGTCGCCCATAGCAAGTAAGGATTGCTCGCTTTGAAAATCTCTTTTAGCCCCTAAGAGCGAGATTATTCGTTCGATGGGATAGCCCTTTAGATTCATAAATAGCCATATAAAGGATGCAGATATTAAAAGTGCTATCAATAGATGAAGGGTATTTGCCCCAAAAATGAAGAGCATCCAGAACCCTACTGTAATTATCAATATAGCAGTGCTGAAATCGGGCTGTAAGATTATCAAGATGGCAATAGTGCCCATCGTAATTAGATTGGGAAGAAGTCCTGTTTCGAAATCTCGGATAACCTTTTCTCTTCTAGCCAGGGAATCGGCTAAATAGAGGATTAATATCACTTTAACTAGCTCTGAAGGTTGAAAATGAAAGGAGGAAAACCAGATCCACCTTCGAGCGTTCCCTCTCCCGATCCCAGGGATAAATACTAGAAAAAGAATTAGAACCCCGAAAAGGAGGAAAATTTTCGAGAATTGTCTTAAAAACTGGAGATTAACGAGGGAGGCCCCTATCATAATTAACATCCCTAGAGCCATCGCTACCAACTGCTTAACTAGATAGGAGGAGCCATTTCCCTCCCCGCTATATATATCTCTGACAAAGGTGGAGCTATATACCATCAGCACTCCAATAACAGCCAAAGCCAACATTATCAAAACGAGTATATAATCAGGTTGATGAGTCTGAGGTGGTAAATAATCTATATCTTCTCGAAGGCGATATATCCGTCCTCTAGGAGTAATCCTATTAGCTTCCAAAGTGCCCCTTGTCATTCTTGTCCTTCCAAAAGGAAACTTTTGAACCTTGAGTTTTGTTACCGGCAAAAGTTACCTTTTCTTATGATATATCGATTTTCTTAATCTCCTCCGCTATCTCTTCCATCCTCACCCCTCTTGAGCCTTTGACCAAGATCGTATCTCCAGCTTTTAGGGAAGAAGGTAACACTCTTAAGACCTCATCATTGGTCGAACATATATAAACCCTTTCCGAGGGAAATCCCTTATTTATCGCCCCGCTTACGAAGAGGGAGGCCATTTCACCACTAGTAATCAGGAGATCTAAGGGGAGTCCTCCCATGAACTCGCCCATCGAACGATGAACATCCTCGCTATATCTCCCAAGTTCTAACATATCTCCTAGAATAGCTACTCTGCGCCCTTTCGTATCCATCTCACATAAAATCGCCAGAGCAGCCCTCAATGAAGTTGGATTAGAGTTATAAGTATCATCGATCAACTTAAACTTCGGCAGAGAATAGATATTGACTCGTCCCTTTAAAGGAGAGAAATCAGCAAGACCTTTCTTCATCTGATCCATATCTAAATCGATCGCATAAGCCACGGAAGCCGCAGCTAAAGCATTATAGATATTATGCCTCCCTGGAATTGGTAATTTTATCCTTCTTCTCTTTTTATCTATATCGAGGGTGAACTGTATGCTTTCTCCCTTAGAAACCTCTATCTCAGAGGCTTGGACTTCTGCTTCGTTTGAAACACCAAAAGTGATAACTCTCCCTCTACTCAGCCTTTTTAACTTCTCGCTCCACTCGTTATCAGCATTGAGTATGACTATCCCCTCATCACCTAAAGCCTCTATCAACTCCCCTTTAGCTTTAGCTACTCCTTCAAGAGAACCGACTCCCTCTAAATGAACCTCCTCCACATTAGTTATAACTCCAATCGATGGCTTTATGATATCAGCTAGATGAGCTATCTCTCCCGGATGATTCATCCCCACCTCTAATATTGCTACTTGATGAGATGATGAGAGGCGAAGAAGAGTGAGAGGAACTCCCACCTCGTTGTTATAGCTACTCTCGTTCTTTAAAACCAACATTCGCTTGCTTAGAATCGAGGCCGTCATCTCTTTAGTCGTAGTTTTTCCCACACTTCCCGTTATAGCTACGAAAATAGGTGAAAATTTACCTCGATAGTAACGAGCCAGCTCTTGAAGTCCAATAAGCGTATCAGGAACGAGAATTATGCTCGCCTTGGGATGAGAATTAACAAGCCGTCTTTGGGAGATGATAGTGGCACTCGCTCCCTTATCCAGAGCGGATTCTAGAAAATCATGTCCATCGAATATTTCCCCTTTCAGAGCTATGAAGAGGTCGCCTGAAGATATAACCCGACTATCAGTGGAGATATTGGAAATTAGCTCATCCTCATCTCCCTTCAGCAGAGTTCCATTTATCGCTTTTGTTATCTCCCCTACGGTTAGTGCTTCCACTCTTAATAACTACGGTAAATTATATCATATTTTCGATAATTCTACCAAGCATGTAAAGTTTGTGCTAACAGATTTTTAAGGATTATCAATAATCATCCACGAATACACTCAAGGAGATAATTTGCTCTTCATAGATCATCAGAGTAAAAATCATTTATACTACCCTATCATATATTGATCTTACTCCCAGCACAGACTTTACATGCTTCCTCGCGCACTCCCGCTTCTCCCTTGAGGAGAGAGGAAGGTGTCGATTGAGAGAAGATCGCGCGATTTTGTCTTAGAATATATCATAAAAGGTTTGATTTGTCAACGTAAACTACCTTTGCCTGCCATCAGGCAAGGGTAGTTCACTTAAGTTCTCGAGAGAAATTTGCGGACTACTTCTCCATCATTAAAAGGAATGTATCCATCTTCACATACTTGGACTCTCTCATGTCCCTTACCGGCTATAAGAACTACATCTCCTTGTCGGGCGGAGGATAAAGCTCTTTCGATAGCCTCGCGCCTATCCAAAACTATCTTAGCTCTATCTTTATCGCTCTTAAATCCTACTAAGGCATCCTCTGCTGTCTGAAGAGGGTCCTCTCCTCGAGGATTATCAGTGGTAATAAAGGAAAGATCGCTGTAACGAGCAACGATCTCCCCCATAACTGGTCGTTTGGAGCGATCTCTTTCCCCCGCGCAACCAAAGACGGTGATTATTCGTCTAGGGGCGAAGCGAGAGATCAAACTCAGCACTTTCTCCAATCCATCCGGATTGTGGGCATAATCCACGATGACGTCGAAATCCTGTCCATAATCGATAAATTCAAATCGCCCCGGGACTGAAGAGAAGTTGTTGATCCCTTCTTTAATAGTATCCAAATCTATATTTTGGGATAAAGCCACTCCTATTGCCGCTAAACAATTATAGACGTTGAAGTCATCTGGCATACCGAGTTTTAACTCTATATCTCCATAAGGAGTATCAACCTTAAACGCTGTTCCTCTCAACTCTCTTCTGATTATCTCTCCTTTGATATCCACTTGTTTCTCCAAGCCATAAGTGATAATTGGGACTCGGGTTTGAGAGAGCAAATAATTGCTGTGAGGATCGTCCGAGTTTATCACCGCTCTTTTAGAGGATTTATCCCTGCTTCCTTGTCCCAATTGGCGAAAGAGCGTAGCTTTAGCCTCTAAATAGCGCTCCATAGTCCCATGAAGCTCCAGATGTTCCAAAGTTAGATTGGTGAACACCGCGGTCTCGAATTCACATCCTACCACTCGTTTTAATTCGAGTGAATGAGAAGATACCTCCACAACAAAATAATCACAGCCCCCCTCAACCGCTTTTCGCATCATCCCTTGAAGCTCAAGGGATTCGGGGGTGGTTAGATAAGCCTCTCTATGTTCATCTCCCACATAATAACCTATAGTTCCGGTGAGAGCTGTTTTAAATCCAGCTTGTTCGAGAATAGCTCTGGTTATATAAGTAGTGGTAGTTTTCCCATTAGTTCCTGTGACTCCGATCAACTTTAGCTCCTCGGAGGGATGATCGTAGAACTCATTCGACAAAAGGGCTAAGGCTCGACGAGAATCTTCAACTCGAACTTTAGTTATATCTTCCGAGTCCAGCTCTATCTCCTCCTCTCCCACGATCGCCTTAGCTCCTCTCTCCAGAGCTTGCTGAATGTAGCGATGACCATTAGTTTTGAAACCCTTGATGCAGACGAAGATAAAGCCTGGTTCAACGAGGCGAGAATCAGAGGTAAGACCAGCGATATCAAAATCTAAATCTCCCTCTATCTTAAAGACTTTTAGGGGAGATAAAAGCTTCCGTAAATTTCTCATATCAATTCGATGCTCGCTTCTAATGGAGCGGTCCGTTAATATATCTTAGGACATTTTGAGCGATCCTTGAAAATACGGGAGCAGCTATATGCGCTCCATAATAATCGTCCTTGGGTTCATCTATCAGCACCAGTATAGCTAGTTGAGGTTCATCTACAGGAACAAAGCCGATCATTATAGCGGTGAAGTGCTCGAAGCTATAATCCCCTTTTTCGGGATCGAGCTTCTGCGCGGTTCCTGTTTTCCCTGCGACCTGGTAACCAGGGACAGCCGCTAATTTGCCAGTTCCTTCCGCGACAGCAATCCTTAACATCTCTTTCAATTGGCGAGCTGTTTTCCGCGATACAACTCGAGATATGATCTCTGGTTTATGTTCCTCCTTAATATTGCCCTCAGCATCGGTTATGGCTTTAACGATCATCGGTTCCATCAAAAGACCATTGTTGGCAATAGCTGATAAAGCAGTAATCAACTGAAGGGGAGTAACCGATATCCCTTGTCCTATAGGAATATTCCCTACTTTAACTCCATACCACTTCTCGGGAGGCTCGACCAAGCCGACGGATTCCCCAGGTAACCCTACTTTAGTGCTTCTCCCGAAACCAAACTCCCTTATATAGCTATATAAATCTTCCTTTCCCAGCCTGGAACCGACCACTATAATTCCCACATTGCAGGAGTTTTTGATCACATCGGTGAAGGTCTCAGCACCGTGGGGCTTTACACAATGGATATAGCGTCCGGCGACCTCTATCCTCCCTTCGCAGAGAAACCTATCATCTGGAGTTACTACTCCCTCCTCCAGCGCCCCGGCTGCGGTCACAAATTTAAAACTGGAACCGGGCTCGAAGACATCGGTAACTGCTCTATTTCGGAGAACTGTAGGATCATAATCGGAATAATTATTGGGATCATAGGTGGGGATATCAGCCATCGCTAATATCTCTCCACTCCGAGGATCCATAACGATAGCGATCGCGCACTCGGCGTCGTGTTCCTCGTATGCTTTTTTTATCTCACTTTCGGTGTAATATTGAATAACTCTATCTATAGTTAAAATCAGGTTATCGCCATTATGAGGGGGGAAAAACTCTCTCTCGGCAAAGGGAATAGGTCTTCCTCGAATATCACCTTTGTAGATAATCCGTCCTGACATTTCAGCTAGACATTTATTATATTGAAATTCTAGCCCCTCTAGGCCTTTATCGTTTACATCAGTAAAACCTATAACATTGGAAGCTAACTCCCTATAGGGATATACCCTCCTACTCTCAGAGATGAGGGTAATACCCTCCATCTCCAGCGCTTCTATCCTATCCGCTAACTCCTTCTCTACACCGTTCTTTAGATAGAAGAGTTTAGATGAATAATTTCTATCCAGCTTCTCCCTCAATTCGGAGAAACTCATCTCTAGCAAGGGAGATAATTCTCTAGCCGCTACCTCGGCATCTTTTATCTTATCTGGTTGAACAGCTACTATGTACTTTTGGATACTGAAAGCTAAGGTATCTCCCTTGCGATCTAGGATCGAACCTCTCTTACCTCCTATTAGATAGTAATTGTTATGTAAATTATCGGCTTTACTCCCTAGTTCCTCACTCTTTAAGATCTGAATACGAAAGGTTTGTGCCAAGTATATAACGTGAACTAAAATCAAGATGAAGCACAATAAAGAAACCCTAATAGTAAAAGATCTTTTAAAAGTTATTCCTCGCTTCATAGTATAATTTGTTTTAATTCTAAAAAATTCAATTGATAAAAGGTCATTCTTTGACTTTCGATACTGAACTCCGCCCTAGGATAGCAAATTCCTGAAAAAGCCGATCCCATTCTATAAGCCTCTTCCTCTCAGCTTGAATCGCCCTCTGGGTATTAGCAGGGGTAACCTCCATTACTACAAATTCACCAGTTTGGGGGAAGATCATTCCCAGACGCCTTGAGGCCTCTTTAGCCAAGCGCCCTGGCGAGAGAAGTTCTGCTCTTTTACGACTGAGCCTCCCTTTTTCAGCGGATAAGCTGGATATTTGAGATTTTTGTTCCTCTATCTCTATACTCATTCTAACCATATCAGCTTTACACCAGATATTAGCTAATCCCAGAAGCGCTATAATTACAGCTATCGGTAGAGCTACGGAAAGAGGATTTTTTCTAGGTTGTCGGTGAAGTTTCCTTTTAGCCCCCAGTTCCTCTTCGCCAAGAATATCCCTTATTTGATAATTAGGAACAGTTTGCAATAAGATCACCCTCTCTTTTCTATTTTTGCCTTAATCTAGGTAGAAAGTTGGAGGTGGAATATTAGCCCTCGTCGCGCTCTCTTCAGATCCTTTCCGCGGCTCTTAGCTTAGCGCTTCGCGAACGGCGATTTCTTTCTATCTCCTCTGAGGAGGGAGTGGTCGGTTTCTTAGTAAGAATTTTAAGTTTAGGATTAAAACTTTCATTAAAGGAGGACCTTAAAGATGCTTCTCGAAATATCGTTTTTACTATTCTATCCTCCAGGGAATGGTAAGATATTACACAAATCCTTCCTCCTCTTTTGAGGAGAGAGATACCTCCTTCAAGCCCTTTTTGTAGGGAATTAAGTTCCTCATTTACCGCTATTCGTAACGCTTGGAAGGTCCTAGTAGCAACGTGAATCTTCTTCGGTCTAGCCCCAAAAGGAACAGCTTTTTTTATCACCTCCACCAATTGAGATGTAGTTCTAATAGGACTACGAGCTCGCTCCTCAACTATGAATTTGGCTATCCTCTTAGCCCATCTCTCTTCTCCGTACTCGGATATTATACGCGATAACTCTCGGTGAGAAAGTTCGTTTACCAGATCCATCGCGGTGAGTTTTTTTCTCATATCCTGCCGCATATCCAAAGGTGATTCGAAGCGGAAACTGAAGCCTCGCTCCTCATCATCTAACTGGAGGGAAGATAATCCCAGATCGAGGAGTATCCCATCTACCTCGGCGATCTTCAATTCTCCGAGGATATCAACTATATCTGCGAAGTTACCGCGGGCTAAAATTACCTGAGGGGCATACCTTGCGAGTCTCTCACGAGCAAGTTCCAAAGCCTTCTCATCCCAGTCGATCCCAATCAGCCTTCCCTCGGGTTGAATCAGATTTAATATCCTCTCGGAATGACCACCTCCTCCTAAAGTGCAGTCTGCATATATCCCCTTTGAATGAGGATTAAGATAATATATCGCCTCTTCTAGTAAAACAGGAATATGTTGAATATTCACTGATCATCAACTGATAAGAAGGTATGCTACGAAACGGAAGTAAAGAAAGGATATTTGAGATCTTCAGCATCACTCTGAAAAATATCTTCGGCGGCTTTTTCGAGAGAGGGCATAGTCTCCTCATTAAATCTATCCCAGATTTGAGGATTCCATAATTCTATCCTATCATTAACTCCTACGAGTAATGCTTCTTCATTTAGTTGAACTCTTTCGCGAAGAAGGAAAGGAATTAAGATTCTACCCTGTCCATCCAATTGACGGAAGGTTGAGTAGGGGAAGATAGCCCTTTCGAAATCTCGCTTCTGCCTCTGGGTGAAATCTCTATTGCGGAGCTTATCCAGGAAGGAGATCCAATCTCTTAGGGAAAAGAGGAACAGACATCCCTCCATTCCCCGAGTCAGCACGCATCTTTCCCCCATCTTATTTCGAAACTCAGCGGGAATTATAACTCTTCCCTTCTCATCTAGGGAATGTCGATACATCCCCATAAAGCCAAGATCTAATTCTAACTCATCCATATCGCTCCATAATCCCCCACTTCTCACCACTAATTCATCACTACTATTTTACATTAGATCTTTGATTTTAGCAAGTGTTTTCTTTAAAAATTTGCGAATTTTTGGAGAAATATTTTTAATAGGAGTTAATTGAATAGTCATAATAAGAGCTACGAGAATTATAGAGGTCGTTATTACTTTCTTAGACGAAATGTCGAGAGAAATCTTCATTTTATATGTGGCTTTAAAACTGGGTTTGCGAGATCGCTATATTTAAGATTTTGCTAACAATTGTCCCACCCTAGGTGATAAAGTTAAGTAGCTTCAAAAAAGTTTCTAGCTGTTTGGAATCTACTAAAAATAATATATATGCTAAGTGCAATGAGCTTCAATAAAATTAAAAAATACCACCCACCTAATCAGTGGCTGGTTTCACTATTGGCTAACCTAAAGTCCAAGTGACCAGATAAAGGCTATAGGATTATCGCCTCCACCTAATCATATTTAGTTATCTATTTATGATAGTCTTCCTCAATGATGTTGATATATAATATACTGACAGACCACACCTGGACTTGTTTGTTGCCGGCAAAAGTTCCCTTTTCAAAGGAGCTATTGACCGTTGTTGGAGCTTCCTGACATCATCAACACCAAGTATGAAGATCACCATTTATATTATACAAATCATATTATGCTAACTATATTATACTAAAAATATTATTTAATGTCAAGTATCTAGATCACAAAATTAAGATTTTATTCGCTGAAAAATCCATTTTGCCGTTAAAAATCATCAAACTTTTCTGGAAGAGAGAGTGTTTTGTCTCAATCTTAGAGGAGATTATCGGAAATTAAATTATACACCCTTGGAATCTACTGAAATCACTTAAAAATTTTCTTGACAGTTTTCGAGATTTATATTATAATATAGATATAAATATAATTATATAAATAGGAGATGAATGATTATGGTCGATAAGGATTTAGATAAGCTAACTGGACTTCACCGAGGAGAATATATGGAAGATCTCATAAGAGAGAAACTCGGGGAAGATAAAGAGGGTCCTCACTCCATAGCGATGGTAGATATAGATTATTTCAAGCAGATAAATGATAGCTACGGAAGTGAGATTGGAGATGAGGTATTGCGCAAGATAGGTAGGGTGTTAAAAGAGAATATACCGCAAGAGGGGATAGTAGGGCGCCTTCGTGGGGATGAGTTTGCTATTCTTCTACCTGATACCGGGGCGGAGAATGCCTTTATTATTATGGAGGAGATTCGGCGTCTCTTTGCAGATACTGACTTCGGATATGAGGTGGAAGGGGTTACTACTAATCTACATGTTGGTATAAGCATCGGCATCGCCTCCTTTCCAAGGGATGCCAATAATGATGTTGAATTGATGCGCAAAGCTGAAGAGGCCGGTTATAAGGCTAAGAAGACCGGTCGTAATCGGGTCTGCCTTCCCAGTGATGAGAGAATGATTCTCAAGACTAGCTACTATACCGCGACTCAGTTAGAGCGATTGGCTGAACTTGCGGCTAAGTTAGAGAAAACGGAGGCTTTTCTGCTGCGCGAGGCTTTAGATGATCTGCTGAGGAAATATACTAGTTAGGTAATGATGGCTATATCATAGCGCTCTTGGCTCTCTGTAAATTGGACTTTGATCTACCCATAAGTCATCTTATACTTGATCAATTCCTCGATGATATCTAATACCTGGGCTTGTCTCGATTTTAACTCCTCAAGCTCATCTTTGATAACCTCAAAAGCTTCATAACTTATTACTTGCTCATCTGATTTAGATAGTTTTCCCGATTCCTGCCCTCTACCCTGCTTAA
>CAZSTA010000050.1:0-19945 GCA_964609495.1 uncultured bacterium
CCGGACTCGGTTTAAGCATCGTCAAGGAGATGGTGGAATTATTAGAGGGAGATATTCGTGTAGAGAGCGAGATAGGGGAGGGAACTACCTTCACCGTTCGCCTGCCATACCTACCTGCTGAGGAGGCCGTTATCCCATCTCCTCTACCTACCCAGGAGAAGGAATTAAAGTTAGATAAGACGATCCTAGTTGTAGATGACGAACCTGACACCGTCAGGGTTTTGGAAGTAATAATGGATAAGTTGGGGTGTGTGATCTTAACCGCTTTTGATGGGTTGGAAGCGCTAGAGATACTGAGAAGTTATCCTTCCATTGATCTAATATTTCTGGATTTAAGGATGCCAGTGAAGGATGGCTACGAGGTAATAGGGGAGGTGCGCCAGGACCGTCGCTTTTGGGATTTACCGATCATCACTGTATCAGCCGAGGGTAGGGAGGCGGAGATCGAGAGGGCGATGGATTTGGGAGCCAACGGACATATTATAAAACCATTTAAGTTGGAGGAGCTATCCGATATAGCGAAAAGATGGCTGGGGTAAAGCATCCAGGTAATTGGCATGACAAAGAGGCGGGATAAATATTCCTTTAATAATAAATAGGGACATCTCAAAAATCTCGATTATGATTGCATTCCAGATCAAGATTCTTCAAATTCAGTAATAGGTGGACTTCCATAATTAAAACATCCCACCTTTTATAGTTTTGTTTCATTCCTCTTATATCCCTAAAATTTATATTGACAAAAATCTAAATCAATGTTATAATATATATAGATATTTTGATATATGGATGTGAATTGCTATGAGAGATATAATAATGGTTTTCAAAGCCCTATCGGATGAAACTAGGATTAGAATATTGAAGCTTTTAGAGAAGAGAGAGCTTTGCGTCTGTGAATTAACTGAGATATTAGGAAGCGCCCAATCCACGGTATCTCGACATCTCAGGATCTTAAAAGATGCTGGTCTGGTGGATGATATGCGCGATGGACTCTGGGTTAATTATCGCCTCTCGAAGGAGGAGGTAAATCACTACGCAGAAGACATATTGAGACTTATCTCGACTTGGTTGAATGAAGATCCTAAGGTTACAAAGGACTTAAATAAAGCTGAAACTATTGATCGTGAGGATATCTGCGCAAGAACGCTTAGATGAAATTTTTAAGGCGTGTTTAATCTTCCTCCCAAGCTATTGAGAATAAGAGGAAAAATGTTTTAATTTGGAGAATATCACTGAGGATAAAGAAATTTTTGAGATTAATCACGTAAGATGATAATATGAAAGAGCGGGATTTTTTATTAATAGTCTTGGAAACAATAGACTTATAATTAGCTTATAGTGTGCAAAGTAGCGATTCACTTCCTTACAATTTGGATTAGGGTAAGGAAGAGGGAAAACTAGAATAAAGCCCAGTTAAGGGAGGATAAGATGAGCAAGGCGATAACCAAAGAAAAGAAATTAAGCGTATTCGAGAAGTATCTGACTCTCTGGGTTCTACTTTGCATAGCGGTGGGAATAGGTCTAGGGAGGATCGCGCCAGGGTTGGCTAAATCCCTCGATAACATATCTATCGCTCAAGTATCGATCCCGATCGCTATCTGCTTATTCTTCATGATGTATCCAATTATGGTCAAGATCGATTTTTCCGAGGTGATTAAAGCAGGAAAGACTCCCAAGCCAGTTCTCCTCACTCTATTTGTGAACTGGTGCGTTAAACCATTCTCGATGTATGCGATCGCTACTCTATTTCTAGGATATATCTTCCGAGGTCTATTGCCCGGCACAGAGATCATCAAGACTGGCGAGGAAGTTATGCTCTATCGCAGTTACATCTCTGGAGCTATATTACTCGGTATAGCTCCCTGTACTGCGATGGTGCTGATGTGGTCATATTTAGCGAGGGGTAACGATGGGCATACTCTCGTGATGGTAGCGATAAACTCTCTAACGATGCTCTTCCTCTATGCCCCCTTAGGAGGATTCTTACTCAAGATAAATAGAATGCCTATTCCCTGGGAAACTATCGTTTTATCTGTGCTGATCTATGTAGCACTTCCGCTAGTAGCTGGCTACTTCTCTCGTAAGGAGATAATAAAGCGCAAGGGGATGAGATGGTTTCAAGAGAATTTCTTACACCGCTTAACCACAGTCTCGATCATAGCTCTACTCGCTACCCTCATCCTCCTCTTCTCTTTTAAAGGAGAAGTGATCGTTAAACAACCCCAGGCGATAATTCTGATCGCAATACCGCTCTTCATTCAAACGAGTATCATCTTCGCCTTAGGATACTTCTTAGCTCGGCTGTTAAAATTGACCTATGAAGATGCCGCTCCCAGCGCTATGATCGGGGCGAGCAATCACTTTGAGGTCGCTATCGCTACTGCGATCACCCTCTTTGGATTAAGCTCTGGGGCAGCGATGGCTACCGTAGTGGGAGTATTGATCGAAGTGCCAGTGATGTTGGGATTAGTAGCATTTTGCAAGAGAACAAAAGGATGGTTCACCTCGACGAAAGAAATAGGAGAATCTCGGATCGAAGAGGCTCTAGTAGGTGATTAAGAGATGAAGTTATTGCAGAAAGCCAAGGATAAGTTCGCAGGAACAGTTGAACAGCGTAATTTAGAGAAACTTATCAAGCGCTCCGATCTCCTCCTTATAACAGGAACAGTTGCGGTAAACGATTCTCTTGATCAGATAGTTGAGATGACGAATGATAAAACTTACCTATTTTACGGGACAACTATCTCCGGAATAGCTGAGTTATTGGGGTTAAGAAGATATTGCTTTTACGGGAAGTGATATATAGGGAATGCTGAAAGTTTGTGGGATTGAGGATAGAGAGATCTATTAGGATATTAAGATTGTTCGCTCTTCAAGGGTAGCTTGATAGTAAAGACGGAACCTTCCTCGATTTTGCTTTTAACCTCGATCTCCCCTCCATTCCGCTTGATGAGACTGTAGCTAACGGGAAGGCTAAGTCCAGTTTTCCTCTCTCCTGACTGGCTTCTGGAAAAGGGGTCGAAGATGTGAGGGATATCCTCCTTCGGAATACCATAGCCCGTATCAGAGAATTCGATGATCATCGCTTCTCCCTCGAGTTTTACCGAAATTCCCAGCACTCCACCCTTAGGCATTGATTGAAGGGAATTAAGGATCATATTCATCAATACCTGCTTTATTTGACCAGCATCCACTTCAATCTTGGGTAGATCAGGCTCATATCCCCTCAACAGTACCACATCTTGAGATACGATCTGGTGTTCTAATAAAGCTAGGTTGCCCTCTAAAATATCAACTATATCAGTCGGATTGATATTAGGCTCAGAGGGACGAGAGAAATCAAGGAGGTTTCTAATGATAGATTTGCAATAATTAGCTTCGGCTTCCACAGTCCTCCAAGGCATAGCCATCGGACCATCCTCCTTAACTCTTTTCAGCACCGCTTGCGAGAATCCCAATATAATTCCAATTGGATTCTCTATCTCATGAGCGATTCCTTCCGCTAATTGCCCCACTGACCCCATCTTCTCCGCTTGGATCAGTTGCTCTTGGGCATTTCTTAACTCCTCATAAGAGAACTTTAGCTCTGCCATCTGCTTCTGGATTCTCTCATATAATTGAGCATTTTCGATAGCCAACCCAGTCTGATGAGCGAAAGCCATAAGTAATTTTATATCAACATCTTCTATCGGGCGAGAGGAGAAGATATTATCCACAATCAACACTCCTAAAGCCTCTCCTTTAGCTATTAGAGGGACCACTGCAAAAGATTCTAGCTGGAGAGCCTCAGCGATCTCCTTCCCCACCCTCTCTCTATCTGCATCTACCACATTATAAGGCTTCTTCTCAATAGCTGCCCAAGCGATCAATCCCTGTTCCTCTTCTAAAGGTATCCTTAGCTGAGCTAAAGGTTCTGCTAGAACTCCTACTCCCAGACCATCGGTTAGAACTCCCTCCTCTTCATCGACCAGCAGGATCATCGCTCGATCATATCCTAATCCCTCGGTCGTCCCTTTCAAAATCAGTTGCAGTATCTTCTTCAGTTCTCGCGTTCCGTGCATACTGGCGCTTACTTGATTGAGAACTGATAATTCGTTGATCTGCTTCTTAAGGAGGAAAGGGCTCTCCATCATTTGAATCGTTTTCCTCTTAGGACTAGTTTTGGGACGCCCCTCCCTTATCAACTGGGGATTCCTTCCCGTTTTGAAGATAAGCTGAATCTCTCCTCCTAGAAGGATTACATCTCCATTCTCCAAGGTCTTCCTTCCGATTCTCTCGCCATTGATGGCAGTCCCATTAGAACTATGCAGATCGTAGAGGGTAAACTCCCCATTGTGGTATATTATCTGGGAATGCCAACGAGATACGATCAGGTTATCGATCACTATATCATTTATATCCTCTCGACCAATCGTGATAATTTCTTTAATAATAGGAAAATGTTTGCTCGTCTTCATATTTTCCCATAGAACAAGTTCCGCCTGGATCTCCCTTAGGGTCTTGGCAGTTTTTAGAGGCGGCTTTTCTTCTTCCAAATCGGCCTCTTCATATCTCAATTCAACTGCTTCCCCCAAGGAGATAATATCCTTATTATTTAATAATACCTTTTTATCGATCCTCTTCTTATTAACGAAAGTGCCTCCGGAACTACCCATATCCTCGATAACAAAGTGATCTTCCTCGAATCTAACAACGGCGTGACGACGAGATACCTTCCTATCGGTGAATATTATATCATTATCCTCCCCTCGACCTAAATTTATAACTGGTTTAGCGAGATTTAATATCCTAACCTCCCCCTCCTCCTCCACGATCAACCTTGCTTTCAGATTTACTGGTGGATTCAACTTAGCCCCTCCCGCCGAAAATCGGCAATAACTATCAGTAACAAACTCGATTCCTCCCCTTATCTTTAGCTGCATATAGCGCCTTATCAGCTAAACCTACCAACTCCTTCTTGATATCGGCATCTTGAGGGTAACTCGCAACTCCCGCGCTTAGGGTTATTTTCCTAGTAGGAGTGCCATCATCTTGGACAAAATCGCACTTGCTTACCGCTTTTCTCATCCTCTCCGCGACTGTGATAGCCTTCTCCTTATCGGTCTTAGGTAAGATAACCGCTATCTCCTCTCCCCCATATCTGGCCGGGATATCGGTTTTTCTAGTGGTTGATCTCAGAATATCCGCGATCTTTTTCAAGGCTTCATCTCCCATAGGATGACCATAGGTATCATTATATCGCTTGAAGTGATCGATATCGAAGATTATCAAAGATACCGGGTAGTGATATTGCCCCCCGCGAATTATCTCCTCGCCGAGACGCTCCTGGAAATAGCGGTGGTTATAGAGACCGGTTAGCCCATCGGTAACCGACAGCTTCTCCAAATCATTATAAAGCTCAACTCTCTCCAGAGATATACTAGCTTGGCTGATCAACGTAGTAACCACCCTTAAATCATCAGGATCGAAAGATTCTCCTCCCATCTTATCCGCAAGATTAAGAACTCCTACCACCTTTCCCTCTTTCAACATCGGCACGCTTAGGAAACTGCTCGTTCGATAGCGGGAGTTAATGTTGGTTCGTCCTATCACCGGATCTCCCTCCACATTAGTCACCAATAGATGCTTCCCAGATCGAATAACCTGATCAACGATGGAATTTCCCATCTTAATCCTTAATCCCTCGATCACATCGCTATTGATCCCGCGAGCCACCTTTATCACCAGCTTATCAGTCCCTTCCTCCACCGTCATAAAAGACCCTCGCTCCGCCTGAGTCATATGTATAGCCTCATCTAAAACCAGCTTGAAGAGATGAGTAGCATCAAGGACATAGACCATCGATTGGCTCGCTTCGTGCAAAGCGGTAAGCTCCCGGACTCGTTTCTTCATCTGCTCATGAAGGCGAGCGTTTTCTATCGCTAGACCAGCCTGGTTAGCAAAGGTCAAGAGCTTCTTTATAGTCTCCTCGGTTATCTCCTCTTCACTATAGGAATTATCAACCATTAACAACCCCACGATCTTATCCTCATCGATCATCGGAACAACAGCAAAGGATTCTATACCCATATCTTTTATTATCTGAGGATATTGGAAGAGATCGCTCTTCAGCGCATCTGATAGGTGATAAACTCTTCCTTCCATAGCCGCCCTTATCACTATCGAATGCTTCTCCGACCTCAGAGGACAAGCTAAGTTCACAACCTTTTCCTGCATCTTATTTAATTCTGGGGAGGAGAAATTACCCCGGTATCTATCACTGATAGTGACCATCCTCCCCAGGGCAACCTGTCGCTCTTCGTCAACCAGCATTAAAATAGCGCGATCAAATCCTAAACTGTTTGTAGCTCCATTCAATATTATCTGAAGGATCTGATCCAAATTCAGGGTGCTGATCATAGCCTTGGTAATATTATTAAGGATCTCTAGCTCCCTATTAGCCCTTTGAAGACTCTCCAAGAGCTCCTTATTACTTAAGATGAGCTTTCGCTTCTCCACAGCCTTATCTATAACATTTACTACTTCATCTATATTATCAAACGGCTTAGTTATATAGTCATAAGCTCCATGCCTTATAGCCTTCATTGCCGTATCTAAGGAGGCATAGGCAGTCATAATCACGATCATTATATCCTCATCTATGCTCCTGAGTTCTTCTAAAACACTGAGACTATCCTCCCCCGGTAGCTTTATATCGGTGATAACTAGATCAAAGTTATCATCTCGAGCCATAGAGACAGCCTCTTCCCCAGTGGTAGCGGTCAGTATATCATAATTTTTAGGTTCTAATACGAAGCGAAAGAGGTTAGGCATACCCTCCTTATCATCGATGATCAGAATTTTAGTTCCTTCTTCCATAGTGCTATTCATCTCCCGTATATGAAAGGTATCTTAACATAATAAATATTAGGGATATCCCGAACAATATATCATTTAGAATTATACCTTATTACCCTAGTTTTGTCAAGAAATATTCACTCAGGCGATACATATAAATAAAGAACCTAGAAGCTCCAATTCTCTCTTGACAAATTGGATTCGCTACTATATAATAAACCTATGCATAATATTAGTCGCATTTATCTTAAATTATAAAAAATGAAGATATACTTTTCTGGCTCAATAAGAGGCGGCAGGGATAGAGCAGACATTTACGCTGATATAGTCGCATATCTTCAGCAGAAAGGATGTGAGATCCCCTCTGCTCATATCGCTCATCCTGACGTTATGAAATTGGAGGAGACTAGCTTGGATGAAGAGGTCTTCGTTAGAGATATAGGGTGGATTGAGGAGAGCGAAGTGGTAATCGCCGAAGTATCAACTCCCTCTCTAGGAGTAGGCTATGAGATATGTTATGCTCTTCAATTAGGCAAACCTGTCCTCTGCCTATATCATCAAGATCTCGCGATCTCCAAGATGATAAAGGGGAATACCAGCCCCACAATCAAAGTCCGACCTTACTCTGATAGGATAGAGATGATGAAGATAATAGATGAGTTCCTAGATAGCATCAATTAGAGGATAATAATATGAGGAATTGTAATAAAATCGCTCTGAAGAAGGAGTTAACTAGATGAGTATCTTATTTAAAATTCTATTTACCTTTGCCAAGATAGGTACCTTTGGTTACGGAGGGGGGCCGTCAATGCTTCCCTTAGTCGAGGAGGATGTCGTCCAAAATCTGAGATGGCTTACCATGGAGGAGTTCGCTGATGCTATCGCCCTTGGTAATTCCCTCCCTGGGCCAATCATCATTAAAACTGCCGCTTTCGTTGGCTTGAAAATGGCTGGGATACCGGGGGCGATAATGGGAGTATTAGGAGTGATGACTCCCTCCCTCATCGCTATGCTAGTTCTAGCTTCCTTCTTCCTCAAGTTCAAAGACCTCCCTAAAATTCAGTCGATATTAAAGGCGGTAAGACCCGTGATAGTAGCTCTCTTAGCCATAGTGACCTACAGTATGTTCTCCAAGTCAGTTAGCTCTTGGGATACCGCTCTCATCGCGGTTGCAACTTTCGGGATTCTGTTATTCTCGAATATTCATCCGATCTTCGCGATAATCGCCGCGGCGATTATCGGATATATTTTCTATTAATATGAATCATCTCCGAGGTGAATAAGATGCCGATTCTCCTGGGGATAGATATAGGAACTACTGGAGCGAAGTGTCTGGCTATTAATGAGGAGGGCAAAGTTATAGCCTCGGCTTATCGAGGTTATAAGTTGATCTTCCCGGGCCGTGATCGAGTTGAGCAGAATCCCGAGGATTGGTGGGAGGCTCTAAAGATGACGATCGGAGAAGTTCTCCAAACCGAGGGGATCAAAGATGAGATCGTGGGATTAAGCCTGTCCACTCAGGGGGGGACCTCAGTCCTTTTGGATGAGCAGGATAGATCTCTCGGTAACGCTGTAACTTGGTTAGATCGTCGCAATACGGAGGGATGCGAGAAGCTAGTTGAGGAATATGGAATGGATTTCTTCTATAGGAAAACTGGCTGGAAGTTAGCGGGTTTTCTCTCCTTGGCTCAACTCCACTGGTTCAAGGAGAATGAAACCGAGTTGCTTACGAAAGCGAGGCATATCGTCTTTGTAAATGATTATATTATCCACCGTCTTACTGGTCGATATATAAACGATCCCTCAAACTCAGGCGTAACTATGCTATATAATATTAAGGAGGGAAAATGGGATGAAGAGCTATTAGAGATAGTTGGCATATCGGAGGAACAACTATCGAGCGTTCAAGAGTCCGGAACCCCAATCGAAACTTTGACTGAGGAGGCTTCAAAAGAGTTGGGATTACCTCAGAAGGTAGAGGTGATCTCAGGGGGACATGATCAATATTGTGCGGCTCTAGGAGTTGGCGCTATCTCGCCTGGCGATATACTCCTATCTTGTGGCACAGCTTGGGTTATCTTGGGTGTTTACGATAAGTTGATCTTGGATAACGAGAGCCACTTCACCCCGGGGAGGCATATTGTCAAGGATAGATGGGGGATGTTGTCCTCGATCCTCACCGGAGGAGCGGCTCTCAAGTGGTTCATAGATAATCTGGTGAGGGAGAGCTATAGCAAGTTGGAGAAGGAAGTATCGAAAGTTCCTCTTGGAGCTAATGATCTTCTCTTCTTACCCCATTTGGAAGGATCGACTGTTCCCACTTGGAGCTCTCAAACTAGAGGGGTTCTCCTGGGATTAGAGTTATCCCACAATAAATATGATATAGTGAGGAGTATAATGGAGGGAGTCGGGTTTGAAGTCCTCTGGAATATCGAGGCTATGCGCAAACTGGGGATGAAGATCGAGAAGCTCAAGCTTATAGGGGGAGCCGCCCAAAGTCCATTGTGGTCTCAGATCATAGCAGATATAACTGGCTTGAGCGTCTCTCTGCCAGAGGTTCATGAGGCCGCCTGTTTAGGAGCGGCTATCCTCGCGGGAGTAGGAGTTGGGATATTCCCTGATGCGGAAAGCGGACTCCGTAGATTGATGATAGAGGATAAGACGATCGATCATAATCTCGATAACAAGGAAAAATATAGATCTCTCTTCGATATATATAAAGAGGCTTTTTACAATCTTCAACCGATCTTCACCAAATTAAAGAGAAAGGATATGAGAGATATCAAGTGATTAAGAGGCTAGCAAAATTATTCTATATATTCTTCAAAATTGGAGCCTTTACCTTTGGGGGAGGATATGCTATGCTTCCTCTAATTCAAAGAGAGATAGTTGAAACTCAGCATTGGTTAGAGGAAGAAGAATTCCTCGATATTATAGCGATAGTCCAAACTATACCGGGAGCAATAGCAGTAAATTCATCTGTTTTCATAGGCTATAAACTATCCGGAATTATCGGAGCGATATTCGCCACTCTGGGAGCTATCATACCATCCTTCGTAGTTATATTATTAATAGCAACCTTCTTCGCTAATATTCAAGATGCGAAATTGGTTCAAGCGATCTTCAGTGGGATAAGACCTGCGGTAGCTTCTCTTATATTCATCGCCGCCTTTAAACTGGGTCGAGTTCTCAATCGGAACCTATTCAATATCCTGATAATATCCTTATCTATCATCGCTATAGCTATCTTGGACATTCATCCCATCTTAGTTATCATATCTGCTGGGACCCTAGGTTTGATAAGGAAAATGGGAGGAGAAGAGAGTGATAATTAAAGATATATTCCTATCCTTTCTGAAGATAGGAGCCTTCAGCTTTGGCGGTGGATACGCTATGTTGCCTCTAATCGAAGAGGAGATCATCCACAATCATCACTGGATCGATCCTAGAGAGTTTGTCGATATCATCGCCATTTCTCAAATGACTCCTGGGCCTATCGCTATCAATAGCGCAACCTTTGTTGGATATAAAGTTTACAGAGTATTAGGTTCCGCGGCGGGAACGATAGGAGTGGTTTTAGTCTCCTTTATTCTCATCTTGCTCGTAGCAAGATTTATATTGAAGTTCAAAGAATCATCCCCTATAATAGAGGGGATATTCTCGGGGATAAGACCCGCGGTGATCGGTCTAATAGCCTCAGCCGCTATCTCCATAGGCAGAACATCAATTGTAGATCTTAAAAGTATCTTTATCGCTCTAGGAGTGCTATTATTGTTAGCCAAGACTAAACTCCATCCGATTATGGCGATAGTGATCGCTGGTATCGCTGGAGTTGTTCTTTATTATTAGACCCTAGCTAAGGAGCGGAAAATGGAATATTACGAAGAGGTAGATTTGCCCATCTATGAGGGGGAGCTACGAGATTTCCTCCCCGATCATATCTTGGATATGCATATTCATGTCTGGCTGGAGAATCACATCAAGCCTGACTCAGAGATGAGACCTGAAGAGATCGCTCGGTCGGTCGCTGATAACTATTCCTTTGAGGATGCGTTTAAATCCTTTGAAACCCTATTTCCAGGGAAGAGGGTCGAGGGTCTATTTATGGGCTTGCCGATACGAGATATAGATTTTGAGATCGCCAACGACTACGTGGCAGAGGGAATAGAGAAATGGGATATATATGGACACCTGATGCCACCAGTAGAGGCAGGAAAAGAGGAATTAAGGGATAAGATCGAAAGTGGTGGATTCGTGGGATTCAAGCCATATCGAGATTTTGTATCAGGAAAAGATCGAGAAGAAGTCGGGATATTCGACTTCGTTACCTCCGCTCAACTAGAGATAGCTCAGGAGAAAGGATTGATCATAACTTTGCATATCCCTCGCCAGGGTAGATTGGCGGATTCAGATAATATTGAGGAGATAAGCGCTATAGCTCAAGATTACCCCAATGTTAACATAATATTAGCTCATATCGGAAGGGCCTATTGTCCCGAGAATATCGGAGAAGGATTGAGACAACTGAAGAAGTTCGATAACATCTTTTATGATCTAGCTATGGTCAATAATGAAGAGGTTATCGAGATATTGCTCAGAGAAGTTGGACCGGAGAAGGTTATGTTTGGAACGGATCTTCCCGTGGCTCAGGTCAGAGGCAAGATGATCTGTATCAATAGTCAAAGGCAATTTGTAACCAGAGAGCCTTATTTCTGGAGCTTGCATAATCCCGAAACTAAGATCAAATGCACCTATTTCGCTTATGAGATAGTAAGGGCTTTGAAAAAAGCATCGGAGAGAGTAGGTTTATCTGAAAGGGAAATAGAATTGATATTCTATGGTAATGGAAAGAAGTTATTGGAATCTTGATTTTGCTTCGATCGGCTGATGGCTGTTTAAAAGGAGCTTATGTTATATCCGTTAAAGCCTCTCAAAGATAAAATCTTATGGCCTATGGTGAGAATCTCCCATCAATTAGGTTTATCTCCTAACATCATCACCGGTTTAGGATTGAGCTTTGCCATCCTCAGTGGAATCTCTCTCGCTTACCATAAGCTTTTTATAGCCTTGGTGATGTTTGGAGCTAGTATCTTTTGTGATATGTTGGACGGAGCTATAGCCAGGGCTTTCGATCTAGAAACGAGTTTTGGCCTATTTTGGGATTCCTTTGCCGATCGAGGAGCAGAATTAGCTATTGTTTTAGGGGCTTTAGCAGGAGGGATAGTTGGCCCATTAGCCGTCTTGGAGATCTTCGGCTCCGCATCTCTCCTGGTTATGCGGTTAGTGAGCTACAGAGCTGGCTTCTATAGCGATGGTGCCTACTTTGGTCGAGGGGAGAGGGTAATACTACTATCTATGGGACTAATTATCCCCTGGAAGACATTTTCTACTGTCTGTTTCGCTTTAGCAGGATTTCTCAGCTTGATCTCTGCATTTCAGATCGGGTCTGGTTTGAAGGATAAAGATATTCGTTTATTCAGAACTAAAGAAAAGGAGGGTTTTTAAGATGGTAATTAGGATCATACTCATTATCTTAGGGGTGTTAGTTATCGCAGTTATCGTGGGTTTTGCCCTGATGCGCGGATGGGATAAAGAAAAGCCTACTAAGAGAGAGAATCTAAAACCCGAGGGTGATGTTGTTGCCAAGGCACTAATAGTATATCACCCCGGAGGATCAGGATATGCTGAGGATGTCGCTCATTGGATCGGAGAGGGATTGCGTTCCAACGGCTGGGAGGTAGATCTCGATCGAGCTAACTCGTCAACAGTAACTGATCTAACCACTTATAATCTCCTTTGCGTTGGCAGTCCTACCTATGCTGGAAAACCGCGTCCTCCCATAGTCTCCTATCTGGAAAGGGTTCAAGGATTACAAGGCAAGAAATCAGTCTCCTTCGGTACTGCTGCTGGTGATGCCGAAGCGGCAGATAGGCTGAAGGAGATGCTGGAGGCGAAGGGGAGCGAAGTGATCAAAGTTCTGAAATTTTTAACCGGCGAGAAGGAGAGTGCTGAGAAGGAGGCTAAGGATTTTGGTAGCGAGCTAGCTAAATCGACGCTTTAAAAATTGATAGCTTAGCATCCTGTCCTGCCTTCGGATATTCCTTATTTTCATATGCATCGGAGGACTGCAAAATCCTTTACAAGAGATAGAATTTATTGTATAATAGAAATATGATAAGAAAAAATGTCTCATCAGGTTCTCCGATGGAAAAACCAATCGGCTTCTCTAGGGCGGTAAGGATTGGAAATTTCATTTCTGTTTCAGGAACGGCCGCAATAGCCCCCGATGGCTCAACCGCACACCCCAATGATGTTTATGGGCAAACAAAGTATTGCTTAGAAATCATTAGAAAAGCGATGCCAGAAGGCAAAGTCGAGATCGAGGCAATGGAAACGGGTATCATCGTGTGGAGCAATGGGATTGGAACGATAGAGGCTATTGATCTGAAGGGCATACCGAAAGTAACAGGTGGTCGGCTAGCATTCTCAGACCGGGGTTCTTCAGACTAGCGAAGAAAATGGGAAACACGAACGCGACAACGCGTCAGGAAATGGCCATCTATCAAACTATAGTAGGCCACTAGGCCTTTGGCAGTACCGCCAAATATCGGAGGAGGATAGCAATGAAAAAAGTGGGGTTTGTTGGTCTTGGCGATATGGGCATAGGAATGGCGAAAAATCTCTTGAAAAACGGGTTTGAGCTAACAGGGTATGATTTAAGGGAAGAACGACTGAAAGAGTTATCCCGATTAGGAGGGAAACCGGCTGCAAATTGCCGGGAAGTTGCGGAAAGTTCGGAAGCTGTTTTTGTGATGGTGCTCAATGGAAAACAAGTAAAAGAGGTTGTTCTCGGTGAGCAGGGATTACTGGAAGGATTAAAACCGAATTCCACAATAATAGTTTCAGCGACTATAAGTCCTTCGGAAGTAAGAGAAGTAGAAAAACCAGTGGTAGAAAAAGGGTTCAACCTTATTGATACCCCGGTAAGTGGTGGCAAGTCAGGAGCCGAAGAAGGAACACTTACTCTGATGACGGCCGCGAAGAAAGAAGTGTTTGATAACTGTAAAGATCTTCTGGAAGCCGTAGGTCAGAATATCTATCACGTGGGGGAAGAAATCGGTATGGGCCAGACGGTAAAAGCCGCTCTACAGGCTCTTATAGGGGCTAGTTTTACAGCCATCTTTGAGTCACTTGTTCTCGGTGTGAAAGCGGGGGTTAAAGCCGAAACGCTGTACGAGGTTTTCAGCGCTAGCGGAGTAGGAAGCCCGTTGTTTAAGAATGCGGCGAAACTCATTATGGAGAGGAAATTCAAAGGGACAGGAAGTCAGATAACGACCATGTATAAAGATCTTGGAATTTCCATGAATATGGCCAAGGAAAACGGGGTAGCTATGTTCACAGCAAGCGCGGCTTATGAATTATTTCAGGCCGGCAAGTCTCTTTTTCCCGATGAAGATAACTGGTCAATTGTGAAGTTGCTGGAGCAAATCGCAGGAATAGAAGTCAAGAAACAATGAGCGGAGGTAAAAAAGAAATGAAGCTCGGTGTCATTACAGATGGTATTAGCAGAGATTTTGAGCATGCCTTGAAAGTGATGACTGAAGTAGGTGTGGAGTATGCGGAATTACAGTTTCTTTGGGATAAAGAAGTTGGCGACCAAACCCCTGAAGAAATCCAAAAGATAAAAGACCTGGTTGCTCAATATAGGGTGAAGGTTCCGTGCATCTCACGGCATAATTTTGCCGGGCTTCCCGTGATGGCAACCGAGCCTGAGGATGAAATCTACAAGAAACATCTGGAGGGCCTTAAACGGTGCATTAACATAGCTAAAGAATTGGGAACCAACATAGTAAGAATTATGAGCTGCCGAAAAGAAATGATCATCTTTGGCTATAATGGTGCAGAAGAATGGGTAGCCAGCACTGGCTCCTGGGATAAATTCTTGAAGCTCATGGAAGCTCCTGTAAAATTAGCAGAAGATGAAGGTATTACTCTGGTCGTTGAGACTGGAAATAATGCCATGATCACATCAGGAGTTCTGGCGAAAAAGCTTATCGATGATTTAGGAACGAAACATCTCAAAATTCTTTGGGACATACCTAATACCATGTATTGTACCGAAGTTCCTTATCCGGACGCCTACAAAGAGATTAAAGACTATATTTGTCATATCCATCTAAAAGATTGTAAGGCTGATATAGCGCGAGCGACCGTTCGCTTCTGCCCTTTAGGGGAAGGAGATGTGGCTCCGTACCTTGAGGGCCTAGCCGAGGCTTTAAAGAAGGACAGATATCAGGGAGTAATATCTTTAGAAAGTGTGTATAGACCTGATAATGGAACGTTTGAAGATGGATTTAGGGAATGTTTGCCTACACTTAAGAAACTATTTGGAGATTAGTTCCCAAATTAGGCTGGACCCCAGCTCGTTCTGGAGTCCAGTCAGGGAAATCATTGATCTCTACCAATTTGGTGGACAGTCAGCCCATATAGCGCGGTTAGTGAGCTACAGATCTGGCTTCTATAGCGATGGTGCTTACTTCGGTCGAGGAGAGAGGATAATACTATTATCTAATGGATTAATTATCCCCTGGAAGATATTTACAAGAGATAAAATTTATTGTATAATAAAAATATGATAAGAAAAAATATCTCATCAGGTTCTCCGATGGAAAAACCAGTCGGCTTCTCTAGGGCTGTAAGGGTGGGAAATTTCATTTCCGTTTCAGGAACGGCCGCAATAGCCCCCGATGGCTCAACCGCACACCCCAATGATGTTTATGGGCAAACAAAGTATTGCTTAGAAATCATTAGAAAAGCGATTGAAGAGGCAGGTGGCAAGCTTGAGGGTGTTATTCGCACTAGAATAATGCTAATAGACATTTCGAAATGGGAGGAGGCGGCGAAAGCTCATAGCGAGTTTTTTTCAGAAATTAGACCAGCTTGCACCTTTGTTGAAGTAAAAGGTTTTGTAAAAGCCGATTGGTTAGTTGAGATCGAAGCCGACTGTATTGTCGGAGAAAAATAACGTCATATAACCCCGTATATCTGGTTTCATTTCGCATTCGCTCACTCCATCAAAATTTATACTCCCCTTCGTTTCGTTAAACCTCAGATATACGGATATGATTGGGTAGTCAGTAGATTCCAAAGTGCATAATTTTAAGCTTAAAGTGAAAGGAGGAGGTAAGTTCTCTACTACTCAAGGACATAGAGAACCATCGGTATTATGAACACCTCAGAGAAAAGAGAATTACTTACTAAGGAGTTGGAAAACAAGGGGGGGGTTCTAAGATTAGCTCCGACTTGGGTGCCCAGAGCTTTTATGGTTCCTGGAGGGAGAATAAAGCTTGCCCCTGAAGACTTATACATCTTAGGGGCAGATCGAGGAGGAATAGATGAGAGATGGTTCGCCTCAACTACTCAAGCTGATAACGGACCCGGAACACCAGAGGATGAAGGATTGAGTTATATAGCAATAGAGGTAGATACGCAGGTTCATAAAGTTCTATTGAGAGAAGCAATAGAGCTAATAGGAAACCAGATCTTGGGCGAAGAGATGATGAAAGAGTATGGAGATTGGATGATCTTAACTAAATTTTTTGATAATCTGGGCCCTATATCTCATCACCTTCACCAGATGGAGGAACATGCCAAAAAGGTTGGTAAGAGAGCTAAACCCGAATCTTACTATTTCCCTATCCAGCTCAATTTTAAGACTAATAACTTCCCTTACACCTTTTTTGGTTTAATACCAGGCACCACCAAAGAGGATATTAAGAAATGCCTAGAGGATTGGAATAAAGGAGATAATGGGATATTATATCACTCAAGGGCTTACAAATTGAAGCCAGGGACAGGATGGCTTGTTCCTGCTGGAGTTCTGCATGCCCCGGGCTCGTTAGTTACTTATGAAGTGCAGAGGGCTTCTGACGTATTTGCTATGTTCCAGTCTATGGTAGAAGATAGGCCTACCCCAAGAGAGCTACTAGTAAAAGATGTGCCAGAAGACTTACATTACGACCTAGATTACATAATAAGTATGATAGACTGGAAAGAAAATACTGACCCTGAATTTGCAAAACACCATTTTATTTCCCCTAAGCCCATAAAGGATGAAGAGGAAATGAAAGGTGAAGGCTATATGGAGAAGTGGGTGATATACGGAAGCGAAAACTTCAGTGCCAAGGAGCTCGCTGTATTCCCAAAGAAAAGCGTGGTAATAAAGGATGCCTCAGCTTATGGTTTAATCCTCCTTCAAGGAAGAGGAACTATAGGAGAATTTCAGGCAGAAACTCCCGCTTTGATAAGATATGGGGATTTAACTAATGATGAATTCTTCGTAACTTTTGAAAGGGCAAAGGAAGGCGTTAAAATCACAAATACTAGCGAGACAGAAGAGCTAGTAATGTTGAAACACTTCGCTTCTGAGGCAACTTTATAAGAAGTGATTTATCATAACTCGCCATCAAATTTATATTGATGGCGAGTTGAACTTTCCACTTCTATTCCCCAAGGAGAAGAGAAGGATAGAGATATCTCTTTCCTGATCTCTCCTTTATCTTATCCCATTCAGCGAGTATCTTAATCGCCTCACAGCCAGCTTGAGAGAGGATCTCCTGAGCTCCCTCGGTCCGCCATTCATCGGTGATCCTGTTAGCGATAGCTACACAGATCATCCCCGCTCGACATCCGAAGAGAGTGGAGAGAACGAAAGCCACCGATCCCTCCATCTCGAAGTTGATAATTCCAGCCTTAGCTAGATCGGGGATAAGATTATCGAGGCGGGACTGCCAATAACCGCCGAAGCCTGGTCGAGCTTGACCGCAGTAGAAGGAACTGGCACTGGCAGATATACCAGTATGATATGAAAATCCCGATCTTTCGCAAGCCTCGATGAGCGCCAGCGATACCTCATAATTTGCGAAGGCGGGATACCCCTTCGGGACATAGTCATCTGTTGTCCCCTCCAGCCTAGCTGACGCCACATTTATGATGAGATCTCCGCATCTTATATCCTCCCTGATCGCTCCAGTAGTCCCTACCCGAATGAAAGTATCGCAACCTATCGTCGCTAATTCTGAGATAGCGATCTCAGTCGAGGCTGGGCCGATGCCAGTTGAACAAGCAGATATATCAACTCCTTTATATGTTCCCCTTGCCGATCTAAATTCTCGATGATAGCTCACCTCTTCATAACTATCCCAGAAACTGCCGATCAAGGGAACTCGATCGGGATCACCGGGCAGGAGAACATAACGAGCCAGATCGCCCGACGAACAATCGATATGATATTGTTTCCCCTCCCCAGAGGTCGGAGAGGTTGCAGATTCCTTAGACATAGCCCTCATCACTCTCCCAGGCTTCTACTCGATCTCAACAACTTTTCCCGATAAAGCGGAATCGTAAGCCGCCTTCGCAACTTTGACCGCCGCTAATCCATCCTCTCCAGTCGTCAAGGGCTTCTTATTTTCCTTTAAACACTTAACGAAATGAGCGACCTCGACTAACCAACCTCCTCCCTCCACTCCCTTGGGATAATACCACTTCCCCATCATACCTCTCTTGAGGGAAGCCTCCACTTCCTCGGGCCAATCCTTAGTCGTCAGAACTTTGATCGGAGTGGCATAGTCGATGATCATACTCCCTTCGCTCCCGTATAGCTCGATACCTGTAAATCCGGGCTTGCTCGTCCATCCCACCTCGAAGTATCCCAAGCACTTTCCGGGGAAGGTCAATAGCGCGATAGCATTATCCTCAGCATCGATATCCTTTTTCAGAGTTGCGATCTTGGCTGATATCGAGGTGATCTCTCCCCCAAACCACCTACAGATATCTATGGCATGGATACCCATATCTAGCAACGCTCCTCCGCCAGCTTCGCGTGGGTTGAAAAACCAATCGCTCGTCGCATACCAGGAGGTGTAGGGACCTTCGTGAGCAAATCGCACCCGAATCATAAACAGATCTCCGATCAGCCCCTGATCTACCAGCTTCTTCGCTAATTGGTTGAAGTTTTGGAAGCGATGAGAAAAGCCCATCATCAGAGTCACGCCCGCCTTCTCAGTCGCTTCGATCATCTTCACAGCTTCTTCAACGGTCATCGCCATCGGCTTTTCGCAGAGGATATGCTTCCCCGCCTCTGCCGCTGCGATCGTCATTTCCGCATGCAAATAATTGGGGGTGCAGATGCTCACCGCCTGGATATCATCCCGCTCTAATAATTCGAGATAATCGGTATATAATCCACTCTCCTTGACTCCAAAAGTTTCCGCCATCTCCTGAAGTCGCTTCTTGTTGATATCAGCCAAAGCCGCGATCTCCACATCATCGAACTGAGCATACCCAGGTAGATGGGCGTATTTCGCTATCGCTCCACATCCAATAACTCCTACCTTCAACTTTTCGGACATATTGATCACCAAGCCTTTCTAATTTTATAATTTCTGCTAATAAGTCCAAGATATAATTTCCCCCTCACCCTATCCCCCTCCCATGAGGGGACATACTACTTAATCATACTCGTACCTACAGGACATACCGCTACACATAGCCCACAGACCCTCTTTCTATACCTATCACGAACTTTATTCAAATACTCATCGCACTTCTTGGCATCTATAGCCCTATCAGCCTCACCGCGCAAATATTTATCGAAGCCCTCGGGATAGATGGCTCTCGGCGGACAAGCCTCTACGCAAAGTTGACAATCTCCACACTTGTTCTCCAGCGGCTCATCAGGAACTAGGGGAGCATTCGTCAGGACGGTTACCAGACGAACTCGAGGTCCGAACTCCTCCGTTATTATCAAGCCGTTCTTCCCCCACCAGCCGATCCCAGCTAATCCCGCGGCTAAACGATGAGGAAAGATGCTCTCCAACCTATCCTTCCCTATTCTCTGAGAAGAGGGGATAGGAAAAGAGCGAAAGCCACACTGATATAGACAGTGGGAGAGCTTGAGAGCTATATCATCTAGGAGATCGTTCAGGGTTTGATAGTAGAAGAGATAGGTTAGAGTGGTATAGATATATGATGGTCCTTTAAGGAGAAGCTTAACTACCTCATCGGGGAAGTGAACTGCCACCGAGATAGCGGTATTTAATCCGCTGAA
>CAZSTA010000051.1:0-19553 GCA_964609495.1 uncultured bacterium
TGGTTAAAAAAGTTACCTTTTTCCCCTCGTGGGAGAGGGCCAGGGTGAGGGGGAGAATCACATTCCCCAGCACAAAGTTTTACATGCTTCGCTATTCTAATTCTACCCTTGACTTTCCCCCTCCATTGTGCTATAGTTATACTAACTGAAGAGAAACTATAATTTCTCGGAAATTCAGTTAGAAATGGTTAAATATTCATATTGCGGAGAAACCTCTGGGGAGTATAATCATTCCGAATTATAATATAACTAATTATAGCACAAGGGTAAGATATAGTCAAGTTATTTAGAAAACGGAGATATAGGGAATTTTTTCCGACTTTTATTGTCTAATATAATGAGTATAAGGGGAGATTTAGATTCGGGATGGAATCTGATGAAAAACTTGTAGCCAGATGTCTAAAGGGGGACAAGGATGCCTATGAGTCTCTAGTCAGAAAGTATCAACAGAGGATATTCAACATTATTTATCGTATTACTGGTAGTGATGATGAAATAGAGGATATAGCTCAAGAGGTTTTCCTAAAGATATTTAAATCTTTAGAAACATTCAGAGGAGCTTCTTCATTCTTCACCTGGATTTATAGGATAACGGTAAATACTTGTTTTAATAGAATCAGGAAACGTAATCCTGCTCTGTCTTTAGACGATCCCGATCTGGTCGGATTTGTTGAAAGGAAGAAACTGGAGGGAGAGGAAGAAGAGCCGAATCCAGAATATCTAATGGAGACTAGGGAACTTTCTTCCGCTATAAGAGAAGCTATAGATTCTCTTCCCCCTGATTATAAAGTGGTTATTATCCTGAGGGATATAGAAGGGTTATCTTATCAGGAAATAGCCGAGGTTTTAGAGCGACCGGTGGGAACTGTTATGTCCCGTTTGTATAGAGCTAGAAAGGAGCTTAAGGAGAGGCTAGCTCCTTACCTAGGTATTGATAGTCGGGGAAAGGAATGAAGGAAATGGATTGTTCTCGTTATCGAAAGCTTTTATCTGCCTATCTCGACAACGAACTCTTGGAGGATGAATTAGCCGAGGTTAATGAACATCTGAAGGTCTGCCCAGGGTGTACCAGGGAGTTGGAAAGATTAAGATTAGTCCAAACTTTATATAAGCTGGAGCTGGAAAATAAAGTGGCTCCTCAACCATCATTCGATTTCTCTCAAAGGGTTGTTGATCTAGCACTTGAAGAGGAGGTCTCGGAAGGCGTAAGGAGTTGGAACATTAGAAGTTGGTGGAAGAGAATCATATCTAAATTGAAATCGCCTTCGCTAAGACCAGTAGCGGCAGCGACCCTCATAGCTATTCTCTTGATAATATCCGTCGGTATATTTTCAACTTTTAAAAAGAGGGAGAGATTAGTGGATGTATATCAACTAGCGAGCAGAGATTCGAAGCCGGATGAAGAGCAGGTGATAGACGAGAGGGAATTAGATCGTTATTTAAGGGAGGATGTGTGGCAAGCCTCGGGAAGACAGTTGAATGATGAAACATCGTTCATCCTTAGTGTCAGTAATAGGTGAGATTTTCTAACATCTAAAATTTTATATGAGCGGCTCAAATTTCAAAGTTTAAATGACTTCAAAGTGAAACTTTTGGGTATAATTAAGAGTAATTACTAAGAGAAGGAAGTTGATGGTGAAAATCGTCCCTCGAAGGTTGATAGTAGTATCTATATTAAGTAGTAGCTTGTTCCTGGTGACTATTTGGGCCTTTGGTCAGGGAAAGAGCGATCCTTATGAGATACTGGAGATGATGAGGACTGCCAGGGCAGAAAGTAGTTATAAAGGAACTTTAGTGGCTCTTAATCTATCATTTAGCGATGAGATGGGCGCTTCCATTCTCAGGGTGGTTCGTAAAAGTCCTTATAAGATTCGTATTGAATACCTAGCTCCTTTAGGGGACCAAGGTCGCGTGATGGTTGATGATAATAATTATCATTGGGATTATATCCCGTCTTTGAGATTGGTGATTAAAAGGGACTCCTCTAAAATTAAATCTCAAGGGGATTTAGGATATAATTCCGATCTACTGAGGAATAACTATAAGTTGGAGTTACTGGGAAAACGATTCATAAACGGGAGAGAAACTATAGGCTTTGAGTTCACCCCTCGTTTCTCCGATCGTCCCTTGCGCAAAATCTGGTTGGACAGTGAACACGGAGTGATCTTGCGCTTGGAGGTGTATAGGGAAGGAGAAGGACTTATATCAATATCCTTTTACGCTGATATTTCCTTCCCCTCTGATATATCCGATGCTCAATTTAAGCTACTAGTTCCTGATACTACTAAAATCAAAACGATAGGATATACTGAATACTCTGATCTAAATGAAGTTCAAAAAGCGATTAATATGAAGATAGGAACTCCTGATTATCTTCCTCCCGGTTTTGAGCTGGTCGGAATTGGGGTCAGAACATGTAGTGATACTCTTCTGGACATTGTTCTGAAATATACCGATGGATTAAGCGACATATCGCTATTTCAGAGATCAAGTGACTTCTCAAAGCCCTCTCGATCTAATAAATCGGAGATGAATTATGAAGATGGTCTATTGAGAGTTTTATATTGGAAAGCAGATGGTATGGATTACAGCTTGGTAAGCGAACTCCCGTGGGAGGAGATGCTTAGGATAGCCGAATCCGTGGTTTCTATCGATTGATGAGAGACGGTCTCAGATCGATATTATCTAGCCGATAGAGGTGATAAAAATGACAGGTGAAAGATATACTCAGCTTCTGGAGAGAGAGCAGCCCAAGGATAGCTATGAGGATCCGGTAAAGCTGTATCTGACTGAGATCAGTCGTGCTCCTCTTCTAACTGCGGAGGAGGAGACCCGTTTGGCGAGAAGGATTGAGCAGGGTGATGAAGAGGCGAAACGCAAGTTCATCGAAGCTAACCTGCGTTTAGTAGTTAATGTCGCTAAGAAGTATGTAGGAAGGGGTCTCTCCTTCTTAGATTTAATTCAAGAGGGGAATTGCGGTCTCATAAAAGCCGTTGAGAGATTTGAATATCGAAGGGGATTGAAGTTCAGTACTTACGCTACTTGGCGGATCAAGCAGGCTATATCCAGAGCTATCGCTGAACAGAATCATACCATTCGCCTTCCCACTCACATAGTAGAGGTGATGCATAAGCAAAATAAGGCTTACGAGAAACTTCAGCAGGAGTTGGGAAGAGAGCCTACTGCCGAGGAGGTAGCCAAGGAGATAGATGTATCAGTTGAAAAGGTGAAGTTGATCGATAATACTCCCCAAACCCTCGTCTCCTTGGAGAACACGAGGGGGGAGAATGGCCTTCCCTGGGGAGATTTCATTGCAGATAATGAAACGAGTACTCCTATGGAGGATGTGTCCCTAATCCTATTGCGCGAGGAGATCGATAAACTTTTGACCTTCTTGTCTCCTAGGGAGCAAGGCATTATTCGGCTTCGCTACGGGCTTATCGATGGCAATCCTCAGACTTTAGAGGAGATAAGTGATATTTACTCTCTTTCAAGGGAGAGGATAAGGCAATTGGAACGCAGGGCTTTGAGCAAATTGAGGCGTCTGCGGAGAAAAGCGAAATTAAAGGATTATTTAGATTGAAAATTGAGGGAATTTTTCCCTCAATTTTTAGTCTAACCAATCAGAAAGACACACGAAGGACTAAGCACTTCCGGCCGGAGAGCTTATATACACTATTTATCAGTGGAGCTTAAACTACTAGAGGAAAATCGGTAATCACCAGAAAAAGGAGAGTGCTTGTAAAGTGAGCATTTTAAGATCTAAACCTAAGATACAATGGCTTTTAGGAGGAGTAGCTCTAGGAGTAATTATCACCTTAGCCTTGCTTTTGAGTTCTCCTAATACTCCCCCACTTAATAAAGCTTATGCTCAAAAGGAAGAGGAAAGTCCGGAGATCGAAACTGCGATCTCTCTTCAGAACGCCTTTGTGGACGTTGTTAAAGAGGTTGGTCCAGCGGTAGTCAATATTCATACCGAAAGAACTGTAAAGACTGATTCCTTTGAGAAGTTCTTCGATCGTTTCAAGGATACTCCCTTCGAGGAGTTCTTCAGAGGAATGCCCTTTGAAAGTATGCCTGAGGAATATACGCAGCGCAGTTTAGGTTCAGGGATGATCGTCGATGAGAGGGGTTATATCCTCACCAATAACCATGTGGTAGCTGGGACTAAGAGGATAACCGTTAGATTGATAGACGGCAGAGAGTTCGAGGCGGAAGTTGTGGGGCAAGATCCTAAGACCGATTTAGCGGTAGTAAAGATATCTGATAGTGAGGATCTACCGGTTATAACCTTTGGTGATTCGGATACGATCCCAGTAGGAGCCTGGGTGGTGGCGATCGGAAATCCCTTCGGTTTTGACCACACCGTTACCGTGGGAGTAATTAGCGGTAAGGGGCGTTACGGATTCGGAGCCGCGGAATATGAGAACTTCTTACAGACCGATGCCTCCATCAACCCGGGGAACAGTGGCGGACCCCTCATCGATATAGAGGGTAGAGTTGTGGGAATAAGCACCTTAATCGTCGGCCTTGGCACCGGATTGGGATTCGCTATCCCCAGTAATATGGCTCGGGAGATAGTAGATCAACTTATCGAGTATGGAAAGGTTACTCGAGCTTGGTTAGGAGTCTATATTCAGGACTTCGATGAAGAACTCGCGGGGCAATTCAACCTTGAAGGAGTAGAAGGGGTATTGGTAAGCGATGTGATCAAGGGAAGCCCCGCTGAAGAGGCTCGCCTCAAGGTTAAGGATATAATCTTGGAGGTTGATGGGGAGAAAGTAACCACCGCTAGAGAGCTACAGGAGAAGATCATCTCTAAGAGAGTAGGGCAGCGAGTAGATCTCAAGATAATCAGAGATAGTGAGGAGATAATTGTAAAGGTCACTCTCGGAGAGATGCCGGAGGAAGAAGGGACGGAGGCTATGATACCTAGCGAGTCTGAGCCTGTTCAGAGGGAACTCTTGGGAATAACGGTTCAGAATATAACTTCTGATATCGCCGAAGAATTAAATATCACCGATACCGAAGGAGTTATCATCTCAGATGTTGATATGGGTAGTCCTGCTTATGATGCGGGTCTAAAGCGAGGAGATATTATAAGGGAAGTAAGGAACCAGAAGATCGGAGATATTAAGGACTTCCAAAAGGGCCTCTCAGGCGTGAAGGCTGGAGATACGGTTCTGCTGTTAGTAGAGAGAGAAGGACGTAGCTTCTTTGCAACCATTAAAACTGCTGAGTAGCTTTACCTCTTCTGAGTGGTTGTCAGATTATAACCTGGCAACCACTTCTTGTTATTTTAAACTTTTGGAGGTGAATTTGTGGAGGAGCTGATCAGCGAAAGGACCTTCAATTCCCTTATCGCTGTTATAGCTATTATCGGTCCTATTCTCGGCCTTATAATAGGGATAGTAATGGGAGTTATAAAGAATGACATCAAGCGACTGGCAATTCGAGGAGTTATAATAGGAAGCTTCGCCTTGATAGCTTATATTATGTGGAGGATCTACAACGCTATCACCGATCATTATGGATTGGATAGCGTTAAAAATCTTCTGATCAATTTGGGTCTTTTCATCCTGGTGGGTGTCATTATAGGCTTGCTTTTAGCTGTAGTCCAGAATAAATTCTCTATCTTTGGATCCCATACCTCAGAGGAGAAGGTAAAGGATAGAAATTAGAGGGATAAGTATATTCGTTCTCTTAGCGACTGAGAGGAGATAAATAATTATGAGATGGAAAGTTATTATAATTTTCATAGTAACTCTCCTCATCAGCTCCAGCGCGGCTTCTGCTCTACCTTATAGGAGTAATCATCCTGAGCTTACTTGGAGGATGTTGGAAACTGAGCACTTCCAAGTCATTTTTTATCAGGGAGCGGAGAAATTAGCTGAAGAGACTGCGAGAGTTGCTGAGGAAGTTTATCCCTACATAACCTCCGATCTGGGAGTCGAAATAAGGAAGAAGACGCCCATAGTTATCGCTGATTATGATGATTATTCAAATGGCTTTGCCAATGCGTTAGGGCATTATATCTTCATCTGGTCCTATGGGGATAATAAGGATTTCACCAGTCGAATGACGTGGTTACGTATGGTGGTAGCCCATGAGTTCGCTCATATCGCGACCTTCTACGCAGTGCGGGATTCTCTGGGGCAGATAGGAGAATTATATGCTTTAGCTAATATACCTCAGTGGTTTATGGAGGGAGTGGCTCAATATGAGGCTGAAACTTGGAATGTTCATCGGGGGGATATGCTGTTGCGCACTGCTACTTTAGAGAGAGAGCTGTTACCCTTCGTCAAGCTTAGCAATTCGATCGCCTCGGATCTTATAGATGGACGGCTAATTTACGATCAGGGTCATTCTCTGGTTCGCTACATATCAGCTAGATTCGGAAAGGATAAGATAAGGCAGATCTTGGCTAATATGAAGAAGACCCCCTGGAGCTTCGATCAAGCTCTTGAGCAGGCAATAGGATGGGATCAGAGGGAATTATATAGCGAATGGAAGAGGGATATTTCATCTAAATATAGATTATCGGCGAGGCTCGGAGAGAGTAGTAGATCTCCCTCCTGGAGAAAACTATCGACTCCTATCAAGGTCAATTCCAGCATACGTTGGTCACCTGACGGAACTAAGGTAGCAGTGGCTGGTTTCAAGAACTATGACGATCCCGCTGTGAATCTTTATGTAGCCGAGGCTGACCTTTCTCAATGGAGGGGAGTTGCTTTCGATCTTACTTCTTCTCAATTTTCATGGTCTCCTGATGGGAAGAGCTTAGTCTATTCCGGACGTAGCTGGGATAGATATGGATCTTTGCATAATGACTTATATGTGGTGGGCTGTGATGGGAAGAATAGAAGGAGATTGACTAAGAATCTTAGAGCAAGCGATCCAGATTGGTCGCCAGATGGCACCGAGATCGCTTGCATCGTGTATCAGGGAGGGATGACCGATCTGGCGCTTATCAACTCTGATGGCACTGGATTGAAATTTCTAACCCAAGCCGAAGATTGGCTTCAATGCTTCTCTCCTCGTTGGTCTCCTGATGGAACTAAGATAGCGTTCTCCATAGTGGAGGACAATAAGGGGGACCTAGCCCTCTTCGATATAGAGAGGGACGATTATAGAAAACTCACTAGTGATGAGATGGAGGATAGATACCCAGAGTTTTCCCCTGAGGGGAAGTATATGACCTTCATCTCCTATCGCTCTGGAGTTCCAAATCTATATCAATATGATCTTGACGAGGGCAGGATAACCCAACTGACTGACATTAGGGATGGAGCGATCCTCTCCTCCGCTTGGAATCCTAGGCGGGAGGAAATAGCTGTCACGTATTTTAAAGCTAGGCGAACGGATATCTATCTTCTGAAGCCCTCGCGGGGGATACCTTTTCCTACAACTCCTGCTATAAATAAAATAGGAGGAATTCCTCCCCCTTCGGATATAAGCGAGATAGGTTGGGAGACGATCCAGCCTTATGAGATCGAGGAGACAGCCCTCTCAAAACCTCTCTCTAAAGCCACTATATCTCCTTACAACTCCCTTAATTCGGTGAGATCCACGCTCATCTTACCTCTTATAGAGGAGGATGAGGAGGGGATGGTTTTAGGAGTCTCCAGTATATTTTCCGATCCTCTGGATAAGCACTCCCTAAATCTTGACGCCTCCTATGGATTAAATAGCGAGAGGCTAAATTACTCCCTCTCCTATAGTAACACTCAATTCCTACCTACGCTTACTTTGGATATCTTCGGTTGGGGAGCTCCTCTTCGCTACGGAGGAATAGATTTCGAGGAGAGAAGGAGGGGAATAGCGATAGGATCGGATTGGCAGTTCTATGGAACTTATACTCATAACAGCCATCAACTCTCAGTAGGAGTAGAGGTGATAAATATATCAGCCGACCCTCTGGAAGACCCCTGGGGGATAGAGGTAACAGAAGGATATATAAATACTTTTAAGCTCGCTTGGGGATGGGGAAGTTATTCTCCTCCCGATGAGAATTTCTCTCTTGAGATTTCGTATGAGCGAGCAGATAAGTGGCTGGGTAGCAATCTCGAGTTCGAGGAATATACCTTAGCTTATAATCACTACTTTGACTTAGGAAATTGGCAGAGCTTCACTCTAAAGGTGGCCGGGGGTCTGCACGAGGGAGATGAGATAATACAAGATGAGCTTTTCTCAGTGGGAATGTATCAAGTGCGGGGATTGGAGAGAACCCGTCAGGGAAGTAGATTTATGATAGGTAGTGGGGAGTATGGCTTTAGATTGAGTAGAGAGTTGGGGATAAACTTGCTTCTGCTTTATTTAGAGAGGTTAAATGGAGCGCTATTTTTGGATATAGGAGATGCTTGGCGGGAGGAGATCGATGAATTCGATCCGATGACTACCATCGGCTTTGAGTTGAAGAATAGAGCGTTTATAACGATCGTTCCGATCCAAGGGATACCGATAACCTTGAGGGGAGGTTTAGCCTGGAAGATCAACTCCGACGAGATATTTCCTTATTATGTGATCAGCTTACCGTTATTGGAGAGTTATCTATAGACAGCACATTCTAAAAATGCACTTCATTGCAGTATATATGATATCTATATTTTCGCATTTTTTGCTTGACAGATAGGAAAAAAAGAGGTATCCTTCTTCCAAACCAAGAATGGATATTTCCATATTGAAACTTATTTTCGGCTAGCATCTAATTTCATCGCCTATCTTCTTCCTCTTTCATCATCTACAATCCCTCAGCAAACCAATCGATTTTTCTTGCATTCATAAACTTACGTTGAGACCAAGTAATGTAGGTAACCCGCTTCTCTGCAAGAATCTTTAATTCTTTCCTGCCCTTCTCAGTCAGTCTGAGTTTACCTTGCACCGATTCCACCAGACGGTCTTTCTCCAGTTTGGCATAAATAGTTTCATAGTCCCTATCCTCCAGCTTCACTGGGAACCTTCTCCCAAAACCTTTTTTAGCGCGCTCAAGATTCTCTTGTTTTGTCATCTCTTGCAGGTTAAAGAGCCAGAGACTTACAAATGTTCCTCGGTCTGGTAAAACCTTGAGATGGCTCTCAAGAAACTTGGAGAACTTTTCCATTTTAGGATCTTCGCCTCGCATAACCTTCTTTGACTCAGATATAAGTTCATAACCACCAAACACTATGAATAAGGAAACTACTGCTCCAGCGATAGCATCAAGCACATAGAATCCTATGGTTGCTCCAAGAAGACCGATCAAAACTGCGACTGATGACCAGATATCTGTTTTCGTGTGATAGGCATCAGCTATTAATGATATGCTTCTTGTCCTTCCACCAACATAAAACTTATAGAATGAGAAAAAACCATTGACCGCGATATTGATCACGATGGTGATTAAAGCTACAACCTGAAAATGTATCTCAGCAGGCTTAAAGATCTTTGTTATCGATTCAAAGGCAACAAAGACACCGATGCCACAGAGGATTATCCCGCCGAGAAGGACGGCTTGCGCTTCTCTATCGGTCTTTATGCCAATCCAGGTGATTGCTGAGGCAACTATGTCAATACCAGTATGCACCGCATCCGCAATAAGGCCAATGCTTCCTGAAAGGAAGCCGATAATAAATTCCAGGGCTGACAGCCCCACATTCCCCCAGAAGGAATATTTGGCGCACGCCTCTTTAGAAACACGCCTCGCGTGGTACTGTTCGATATCTCTTTCCTTTTTACCCAAAGTGTCCAAACCTTTTTCAGTTATCTCGTATTTATCTGAATATTTTATCAAGCCTTCCTTTGCCAGAGGGTTCAAATTAATATCTATGAGTTCATTATTTACCTGCCAGTAACCCAGATACATATCGCTGAGTTTGTCTATTAGCTCTTGTCTTGTTCTACTATTTAATCGCAGCAAACGTAATATGTGCCACCTGAGCTCCTTTTTTACCTGAGAGTCCTTGATTTGCAATCCCTTTTTTTGCATATCAGCCACTTCTTTTCTCTACAAGAGTGCATTTTAAATGTGCGATACAAACCTTATAAAAACCCGCATTAATAGTAGATTTTTGAAAATCTGCGAAAGTATAGATTATTTACAATTTATAAAAAGGATTTCTGGCACATTTTGTTTTAATTTTTTCCGCTTGATTTACGCTTAATTCTTCCAAACCAATGTTGAAATATAAAGCAAACACTAAATCGTCAACATAATCTTTCAGTTTTTGTTGTTCTGCATAGTCAATTATTGGTAAATCTTTTAATCCTGATAGAGTGATTTTCTGTTTTTCTAGATCTATTATCCGTTTGCCATATTGCTCTGCGAGAACTTTTTTAATCAAATCCCTATTTTCTTTTATAGTAAGTTTAATTTTTTCATTATTTTTTTCTAAAACTAAATTGTTAGCCCTTACCGAAACCTTATCAAATTTTTGAACCATCACTTTTGAAAAATCAATGAAATCTGATAATTTATTTTCTTCCAATCCTAACATTTCTTCTGTGTATTTGATAACCTCATCTTTAATGGGTTGATTATCTTTGTTAATTTTGGGCACTCGGACGAATTCTTTAATAGATGTTAAAGAAACTAAGTAATCTTTCTCGTTTTCAGTCTTTAGGTTTGCTTGCAGGATTTTATTTATGATTTTGGAATTTAGAATAGAGAAAAGATAAAAAAGTTCTCTTTTATTTTCACTACCTATCCCCAACATTTGGTTTCTTGGCCAAATGACTGGAGTAAGAGTGAAGTGAAATCTATTAAAGTTAATATATGACCAAATAATTTTATATTTGCTATCTAAAAAATTATATTTCTGATTTCCCTGTCTAAGCTTGATAAACATTCTATCGTTTGACTTTCTGATATTCGGCCAATATCCTTTGTAATGTTTTATTGTCCAATACCTTCTGTCTATGTATGGTATTTTATAATTTAGGATATTAGGCATTGGTTTATTTAGCATCTTTCTTTCGTCAATACTATATCCTCCATCAAAGTAAAATCTACTTTCAAATTGCTTTTCTGCTAAGATATGGTCGTAGTAAATAGAAATATCTATTGAGTTTCTTTTGTATCCATCATAAAAATCTAAAGACTTTTTTCCCTGTTTGATAAAATTCCAGTTAGCGACATTTTGGAATAATTTGTTTTGCAGAATTTTCTTTTTGCCAATTTTTTTGCCAGCCAATATATTTTGCAAAGTTTCCTCTATAGTATCATCGGGATTTTTGTAGTTTATTATTTCAACTTTATGCATTGCTGATGGTATTTCCCTATTGAGGACAAAAATTAAACTGGAGGTTGCTACTGGTTTATTTTGTCTTAGCCCCCGCCCTATAAACATTTTTCCACTAAAAGTAATTATTTTCTCAATCGTGGTGAATTTTGATAAGTAATAGCGTAAAACATCAAGGTCGCCTGCGGTTAGTATCGTCTGCGGGATAATATAACATAATTTCCCTTTATCTTTTAATAAGGCTATTCCTAAAGCAGTAAAAAATGCATATAAATTTGGGTTAGGGCGGTATCTTTTAGGATTATTCGGGGTGCTATGAAGATTTACGCCATAAATATTGTTTAATTTAGCTTTACCTTGTTTCATCATTTCAAAAATTAAGACCTTTTGTTTCGCACATTCGTTATAACTTACATAGGGCGGATTGCTAATAACATAATCAAAACGGCGACGGGGAATTTCGGGTAACTCTTCTAAGCTCTTTTTCATTTCTTCTAAATCAGTTTCTTCTCTAACATAACTTTTGTATCCCAAATCCAATTCTTTATAACTCATAGAGAGTTGCCCACCTTTTGATTTCATTGCCTCTAAATCGTGCATTGTATTTCTTAAACCTGTGTCCAAAAATTCAGCTACACTGTCTTTAGTTAGAAAAACTTTGATTTTTTTATCAACGGGATTATTGTATTTTTCAGTAATAATCAAAGGCAACATTCTCATTAAGATATTCATTTCCGCAAGATATAGAGGGAATTCAGCTATATCTAATCCAAAAATATTATTATTTACTATCTCCTCAATTTGTTTAGATTTTTCCTTGCTGTGATTACCAAACGATTTAATGATTTCATTAACTGCACTATAGAGGAAAGTTCCACTACCGCAAGCAGGGTCTATTAGAGAAGCGCTGTTTTTGTCAGTCTCGTAGCGTTCTTTTATTTCTTCTGGTGTGAAACCAATTTGTCGCAACATAAAATTAACTACAGCCGGGTCCGTGAAATATTGTCCTTTTTTTGTCTCTTCATAGAGTTCTTTTAGGTAATTTTCGTAAATATAACCAAATATTTCATTTTCAATGTTGGCAAAGTTATATTTTTTTATAAAAATGAATATGTCTAACCAAGGAGATACATCTGAAAGCTTATTTTCTACGCTTCGGTAGAGTTGTAAAAGTTTTTGGTTAATAAAATTCTGTTCTTTAGCAAATGGTCTATAAATGTTTTTTGAAATTTGAGCAGAGATATTATCTATAATACCCAAAATGTCCTTATAGCGTTTTTCTCTTATGCGCTGGTGTATTTTTTCTACTGCATTCTCAAATTCTTCCTTAAAACTTCCGAAGTAGTTATCAACCAAAGTTTTGTATAAAATAAACTGTATTATATAAGCGTAGGTTATTTCTATTGCTTGTTTTTCTCTCGTTTTCTCATCTAAACTGTTAAAGTATCCTTCAATTTTTAATTTGTTTTTGAAACTCTTAATTAACACTGTAATATCTTCAAAAAACATTTGCCGATTTTGTTCAACTGGTAATACCTGCTCTTCTTTTAGGAGCGGGAGTTGGAGTTGTCCTTGAGGTTCAAAAAAGGAGAGGTAGTAAAACTCGGGTTTTATATATTCTTTCCAAAACTCTAAGAAGAGGTCGGTTTCCTCAAAAATTTGGTCTAAATTGAACTCTTTAATCGGAATGTTGTTATTGTAAAAACGCCAATTGAATCCGTCAGTTAAAATTCCATATTGCTTGTCAAAATCTTTTTGATACTTAAAAAGTTGCTTGATTCCCGCCTTGATATTTCCATAACATTCGGCCTCTAAGGGAATGACAATATCTAAAGTTATATATATCACAAAATCAGCTTTTCTTTTTTCTTTTGCCTTTTTCTCGTGTATATATTCGTTTTTTCTGTTTTCTTGTGGTTCTGATAAAGCTCCTTCTTTCAAGGAAAATAATTCCTTGCTTTCAAAGAAGCTCCTTATAAAACTATGTACTCCAGAGCCAACCTCCTGCTTTTTATAATATTCCTTTTCTTTATCCCACTTATTTTTTAATTCTTTTAAATCCATAGTTATTTAGTTTCCACCTTAATTTAAAAAATTATTAAATTCTTCTCTATCAACTCTAAACTCTTTACCTATTTTGTAGGCTTTTAATTTCCCTGCTTTAATATAACGCTATACTTTCGCATTTTTTGAAGATGATAAATTGAAAACTCAGTTTCCAATTGGATAGAGGATATGTGCGATACAAACCTTATAAAAACCTCATTAATGGTAGATTTTTGAAAAACCCGCGAAAGTATAGACGGTATCTATTACTAGGGTTTAATGCGAAGTTATAATGTGACCTCTATACCTCACTTTTAGAAGCTACTATAGTTACCCATCCCTCCTTCCTCTTGATCTCATCTATCCTCAAGCCAACTCTTTCGAGGCTTTCAATAACCTCGTTCTCTTTAGCTGGGATGATACCTGAAGAGATGTATCTGCCTTCAGGGAGAAGTAAAGAAGAAGCCGGTCTCGCTAAAGCTATTACAGTTTCCGCTATGATATTGGCTAATATGATATCGGCTTTGCTCTGAACCTCATCTAAACTCCCTAATTTCACCCTTATCTTTTCCGCTACTTGATTGCGAGAGATGTTCTCCTCGGCTACTGCCACTGCAATTGGGTCGATATCAAGAGCAATTACTCTCCCTGCAGACAGCTTAACCGCGGCTATGCTGAGAATACCTGAGCCAGTACCTACGTCGATCACCGAATCGCCACTCCGTAATCTCTTCTCCAAAACCTCTAGGCACATCTGAGTGGTAGGATGTAATCCAGTCCCGAAAGCCATCCCTGGGTCTAACTCAATCACCATATCCTCGGGGGAAGCCTCTATCCCCTCCCAAGAAGGTTTAATAACGATATGTCTGCCAACTCTCACGGGATGATAATATTTCTTCCAGGAGGCGGCCCAATCCTCATCGTTAACCGTTTTGATCTCGATCTTAGGGGAAGTTAGAGCGAGTCCAAATTGAGATAATTCATTAAGAGCTACTTTGATATCTTCCAATTTCTTCCCGCTCAAATCATCATCAGGAAGGTAGCCTATTATCTCTCCCTTATCTCCTGTAATAACGCCATTTGTCCCTGCTTCATTAAGAATATTGGCGATAGCCTCTATCGCCTCTTCACTGCTCTCTATTTTTATTTCAAGCCATACCATATAAAACCTTAATTTAATACATCTTTGATTCTATTAAATAGACCTTTTTCGTTATTAGGCTTGAGTTTCTGCCCCTTTAATTTGGCTAACTCCAAGAACAACTCTCTCTCCCTCTGGCTCAGCTTAGTAGGAGTGATAACCCTAACCTTCACATACTCATCCCCACTGCCATACTGCTGGAGATGAGGGATACCTTTGCCCTTAAGAGCAAATACATCCCCAGTCTGAGTCCCTGCTGGGATGTTGATGGTCTCTTCTCCCCTCAAAGTTGGCACTTTTATTTTATCTCCCAGGGCTGCTTGGGGAAAAGTTATGCCGACCTCACATATTATATCGTCTCCCTGCCTTTCGAATATCGGATGAGGTTCTATGTAGAAGAAAACGTACAGATCTCCTGGAGATCCCCCCAAGCGACCGGACTCCCCTTCGTTGGGAAGACGCACTCTCGAACCGGACTTTACTCCAATGGGAACTTTAACTGAAATACGACGGACGCGCTTTACCCTTCCTTCTCCTCGACAAGTGGGGCAAGGATTTACTATGATCTTCCCTCGCCCATGACAGCGCGGACAGGTAGTGATATTTACGAAACGACCGAAGACGCTATTTTGTACCTGCTGAACACTTCCCTCTCCCCTGCAGGTGGGACAAGTCTTTATATCCGACTTAGATCTCGCGCCGCTGCCTTTACAATCAGGACATATCTCTGTGCGAGGGACTTCTATCTCCTTTTCCGCTCCAAAAGCGGCCTCCTCTAAGGTGATCTGCAAATCATATCTAAGATCATCCCCCCGCTCTGCCCTGGGTTGGCGAGTTGTCGTTCTCCTTTCTCCGAAGAAGGAATCGAATATATCTCCGAAGCCGAAGATATCTTCGAAATCCTCAAACCCTCCAAAACCCCGGGGACCTTCTGGTCTGCCAAAGCGATCGTAGTTAGCCCTCTTGCGCTCACTGCTCAATACCTCATAAGCCTCGTTTATCTCCTTAAATTTCTGCTCCGCCTCGGAATCAGGGTTTACATCGGGATGATACTCCCTAGCTAACTTTCTAAAAGCTTTCTTTATCTCTGCTTGAGTAGCATTTCGAGCAACGCCTAAAACCTCGTAGTAATCACGTTTACTCACTGTTATCATCACCAACCGTTATCTAATTTATCATATATTACGCCAGGAGAAATGTTCTAAGCAATTTATAGCTATCGGATTTAATAATCCGATAGCCTTGGATTAAGAAATGTTAAGTTTATAACGGATTACTCTATTTTTCCTGAAGTTCCCTCTTGAGAGTAGCTTCCAACTGCTCGAGATCTGCTATGCTAGATCTGATTTTAGCATATTCTTTAGCTCCTATCGCTTTATCTAACTCAAATATAGTATCTTGAATCTTCCTCGCTATCTCCGGTCTAATGCTATCCCCCTTCTCATTTGTAGCTTTTTCCATTCTATAAATTAGAGCGAAGGCTTGATCCAATAATTTTTCCTCATCTTCCCATTGTTTTTTAGAGTTTTCATGCTCTCTAGCCTCTTTACTCATCCTATCTATCTGCTCCTTAGATAAGCGAGAGATAGAAGTGATCTTAATGGACTGCTCCTTACCTGTCTCCGGATTCCTGGCGGAAACTGTGAGAATCCCATCAGCGTCTATATCAAAGGTGACCTCAATCTGCGGGATTCCTTGAGGAGCAGGAGGGATATTAATAAGCTGAAACTTACCTAAGCTTATATTATTTGTGGCTAGTTCATCCTCCCCTTGAAGAACATGAACTGTAACTACCGTTTGGTTATCGGCTACCGTGGTAAAGAGCTGAGTTTCAGAGGTGGGGATAGTGGTATTTCGTTCGATTATCCTAGTGAACACTCCTCCATGGGTCTCTATTCCCAGTGATAGAGAGGTTACATCTAATAGCAGGACATCTAATCCATCCTCTCCTCCCAGAACCCCAGCTTGAATAGCGGCTCCGATAGCTACACATTCATCCGGATTAACCCCTCCAGTTGGGTCCTGGTGCAGTAATTCCTTTATTTTATCCTGCACCGCGGGAATCCTTGTAGATCCTCCTACTAATATTATCTTATCTATATTTTCAGGGGGTAAGCCGCAATCAGATAGGGCTCGATGAGTAGGCTTTACCGTCTTCTCTACCAGATCCGCGGTCAACTCATTGAATAGCGTCCTACTGATAGTCATATTAAGATGTCTAGGACCTTGTTCATCGGCGGTTATAAAGGGGAGGTTTACCTCAGTAGTAAGCAAGGTGGATAACTCGATCTTAGCTCTCTCGGCCGCATCCTTTAACCTCTGCATAGCCATTCGGTCCTGGGAGAGATCGATCCCCACGTCCTTTTCGAATTCATCGGTTATATATTGAATTAATCGCTCATCAAAGTCATCTCCGCCAAGACGGTTATTCCCGCTGGTAGCCAAAACTTCGAAGACCCCATCACCTAACTGTAAGATGGAGACATCGAAGGTTCCACCTCCTAAATCGAAAACTAGGATAGTTTGATCTTGTTCCTTATCCAGACCATAAGCTAGAGCAGCCGCAGTAGGCTCGTTGATTATCCGCAACACCTCTAATCCAGCAATAGTTCCCGCATCCTTGGTCGCCTGTCTTTGACTATCGGAGAAGTAGGCTGGACAGGTTATCACTGCCTGAATGATCTTCTCTCCTAGATAACTCTCGGCATCGCTCTTCATTTTTTGAAGGATCATCGCTGATATCTCTTGGGGAGTGTACTCCTTTCCATCGATCAAGATCCGACGGTCAGTACCCATATCCCTTTTCATAGAGACTATCGTCCTTTCAGGATTAGTTATAGCTTGTCGTTTAGCCAATTGACCAACTAACCTCTGCCCATCGCTGGTAAAAGCTACGACCGAGGGAGTGAGACGCCCGCCTTCAGCATTGGGGATTATCTTAGCCTCCTTTCCCTCCAAAATAGCCATTACTGAATTAGTAGTTCCTAGATCTATACCTAACACTTTTTGATTCATCTTAAACCCCCCTGCTATCGCTTGATATAGAGAGTTTTAACCTATCATTTCTCATTATGATGCTCTTCTTCCCCAGGAAGAGCTGAAACTGTAACTTCGGAAGGTCTCAAGCACCTATCTTTTAACATATATCCTTTTCGTAACTCTTCAATCACATTGCCCTCAGGATATTTGTCAGTTGTCACCCTATCTAACGCTTTATGCACACTGGGATCAAAGCTCCGTCCTAAAGCTTCGATTGGAGTTACTCCTTCGCTCATTAGCAGATTCTTAAGTTGCTCATATATCATCTTTAATCCTTCTATTAGGCGATCTATATCCCTCTTCTTCTCAAGAGAATTAAACGCTGATTCAAAGCTATCCATAATAATTAAGAGCCGATGGAGTAATCTCTCATTAGCTTTCCTTATATGTTCATCCTTCTCACGTTCCAATCTCTTCTTATAATTCTCCAGACCCGCCTGAGCACGCGCTAATCGATTGAAGTATCTCTTCGACATCTCTCTTTCCTCGGCTATCTCCTCTTCTAACCTGAGAACCTTATCCTCTAAAGTCTCCTCCTCGGTTATCTCCTCTTCAACCGCCTCTATTTCAAATACTTCATCCTCTACATGCGTTTCCCCTAAAACTTCATCTTCCTCTTCCAACGGGATCCCCTTCCTTTTGGCTATCATTGGGAGAGTTAATATCAATTATAATTTATGGAATTACTAAATTCGAATAGCCCCTGGCAGCGGCTGTGGGCTATCTCTATTATGATGTGGCACATCATACATAATTCATCATTACAAACTATTTAGATTATAACACATTGCTCGTTTCTTGTCAACGGAAAGTATAGAGGTGAGTATAAAAATGAGAATTTTCGACTAATCCTGATATTTTATTAGTATTTCTCCTTTCAATCTCCTGATTAAATAGTCCGACATATCTCCATAAAACTGACTATATCCTTCTCCTCTTGGGTATTCACCATAGGAGCGAATATTACACCTATGGTTAGAGAGGATAAGGCTGAAAGTTATTCCTGGAATAAACCAATCTTATTATAGCATCGTTTCATTTCATTGTCAAGGATTATAGAGGGATATTTAGGATTTGGAGAGCTTGACTTTTAAGGAAAAGTGCGATATAATTTCTCTTGAGTAGAAGGTAAATAGAGATTGAGGGAGTTGAAATAGTGAGAGCGACTATAGACTGTGTATTATGTCTATTCAAACAGGCATTGTCGGCATCGCAGCTGATAACCTCCGATGAGGGTAAGCAGTTGGAAGTTATTAAAGAGCTAATGAGAGAATTACAGGATATAGAATATCCCCTGGAGAGAACTCCGGCTGAATATAGCTATGATGCTCTCCAGATTGCTTATCGTCTCTTGGATTCGAGGGATCCTTTTGCTGAGGCTAAGAGAAAACATAACCAGATCGCTATGGAGTTATATCCCAAGTTGAGGGAGATCGTGGAGAACTCAAAGGATAGGTTACACACTGCGGCTAAACTGGCTGTGGCAGGAAATATAATCGATCTGGGAGTATTTAAGGAATCCGAATTCGATCTTGAGGAAACCATCCAACACGCGTTAGAGGCAGGTTTTGCTATAGATCACTTCCCTAAATTTCGGGAGAGATTATCAGAATGCTCTAAGCTCCTTTACATATTAGATAATGCGGGCGAGATAGTCTTTGACAGATTATTCATCGAGGAGTTACAAAAGGAATTGGAGGTTGTAGGTGTAGTTAAAGGGGGACCGATCCTCAATGATGCTACTTGGGATGATGCAAAACAGACGGGATTGGACAAGGTGGCGAGGGTTATAGATAATGGAAGCGATATGGTAGGAACTGTTTTAGAACTCTGCTCGGAGGAATTTCGCCAGGAGTTCAATGAAGCGGATATAATCATTAGCAAAGGACAAGGCAATTATGAGACCTTGGATGAGGAGGATAAGGATATATTCTTCATCCTAAAGGCTAAATGTGAGACAATAGCTAGGAATTTGGGAGTAGAATTAGGAGACGTAGTATTTAAAAGGAGCGATCATCGTTCCAACTAGTCACAGGGGGTTAGGACTTAAGCAGTAATTTTAGGTCGTTTCTACTAGCAGCTAATTTATAAGGAGGTTGATTGGAAAGATG
>CAZSTA010000052.1:0-14942 GCA_964609495.1 uncultured bacterium
GATAATCGCTTACCAAGCGGGTCAGAAGTTCGGATTACCCCTTTCTATAAAATTTTTTTTGAGAGGACCTTAGGCATTCACTCGACGAAGATCCTCCAGCTTTGAGACGAACTCTACTCCTTTATCGATAGCTTCTTTATTCAAATCTATAAGGTGATGCCAACGCTTATGTAAGACTTCGGGAAAAACTTCCTTAACGGTATCAATATTAACTACCGCGGTCTTAGATAAATAAGTGCCTAAGACGATCATATTCGCCACTTTCAAATTTCCCACTTTATAGGCTATATCGTTAGCAGGAACTTCTAAGATCTCGATATCGGTCCGCTCCGCTTTACGATCTATAAGAGAGCTATTGATGATCAATAACCCTCCCTCTTTAACTCGAGGCTCGAATTTATCTAGCGATGGTCTATTCATAACTATCGCCGCCGAGGGATGAGCGATTACCGGAGAGCCGATCTCCTCGGGGGAGATTATCACCGTGCAGTTCGCGGTGCCTCCTCTCATCTCTGGACCATAAGTCGGCATCCAAGCCACATATTTATCCTCCTTCATTCCAGCATACGCTAGAAGTTGACCGATGAGCATCACCCCTTGCCCACCAAAACCAGCTATAGTAACCTCTTTTTGCATCGAATTCATCCTCTCTACTTAAACTTTTCCCTAAATAATATTGACAAGATAGGCGCAGCGCTCCCCCTCGGAATCCTGAAATTTAAACTGCAACCTCTTATCACCCAGTTTATTCATAGCTCCCTCAGCTAATCCAGCGCCGAAATAGCTGAAAATGCTACTCCTTCTCCTTGAAAACTTTCAAGGGATAGTAAGGGATCATATTCTCCTCCACCCACTTTGCGGCCTCAATAGGAGATAAGCCCCAGTTGGTCGGACAGGTGGATAGAACTTCGATTAAGGAGAATCCCTTATTATCCAACTGAGTCTGGAAAGCCTTCTTTATAGCCCTCTTAGCCTGAATCACCCGCTTGGGGGAATTTACCGCGACACGAGCGATATAGGCTGATCCCTCTAGTTGGGCTAACATTTCGCAGATGCGGATAGGATAGCCAGCGACCTCGGGGTCCCTTCCGTAAGGGGAAGTAGTGGTCTTCTGGCCTATCAAGGTAGTAGGAGCCATCTGTCCTCCGGTCATACCGAAGACGGCATTATTGATGAAGATCGAGCTGATCTTCTCGCCTCTGGTAGCGGCGTGGACGATCTCTGCCGTTCCAATAGAGGCTAGATCGCCATCCCCCTGATAGGAGAAGACGAACTTATCGGGATGAACCCTCTTCACTCCCGTGGCGACCGCAGGCGCTCGTCCATGCGAAGCCTGGTGCATATCACAGTTAAAGAAATCGTAAATGAAGACGGAGCAACCTACTGGACCCACTCCGATCGTATCCTCTAGAATCCCGAACTCATCTATAAGTTCCGCGATCAAACGAACCACAATGCCGTGAGAGCAACCAGGGCAGAAATTCATTTTAACATCTGCTAAAGCTTTGGGTCTGGAAAAGACCTTCTTCATAGCTTTGTCTATAACTTTCTCCATAATTTATCATCTCCTTAAACCTAAGAGTCAAGTAGTTCTAGGCACTTCTCAACTATCTCCTCCGGAGTGGGAACCATCCCTCCCATTCGGCCATGGAAATATACTGGAGCTCGACCGTTCACAGCTAGGCGAACATCATCGACCATCTGACCAGCGTTCAACTCCACGGTTAAGAAAGGCACTTCTCGGCCAGCGACCTCATCAAAAGCCGAGTGGGGAAAGGGCCAAAGGGTGATCGGTCGAATCATCCCCGCCTCAATGCCCTTCTCCTTGAGGATCCTCAGGGAAGTTCTGGATATCCGAGCCGCAGTTCCGTAAGCCGCTATCACCAATTGCGCCCTATCCAAATTTATCTTCTCCGCTTTAGCCTCATTCTTCGCTATCTCCCTATATTTCTCTTGAAGCTTCCGGTTAAGCTCCTCGAGTTCCTCCAATACTATATTTAAGGCCTTTATAACGTTCTTCTTTCGGCCCTTAGCTCCAGTCGTAGCCCAAGGCTTCTCTGGGAGCTTTTTCTCACTTCTATCTTTGAACTCAACTGGCTCCATCATCTGCCCCAAAATTGTATCTCCTAAGATAACAACTGGGGTGCGATACTTATCCGCTAGCTCGAAGGCGAGATCAACCAATTCTACCGCCTCTTGAATAGAGGATGGTCCCAACACTATAGTGCGATAATCTCCGTGCCCTCCTCCTCTCGTAGCTTGAAAGTAATCGGATTGAGTAGGTCCTAGGTTACCTAACCCTGGTCCTCCTCGGGATATATTGACTATAACACAGGGCAATTCAGCTCCTGCTATATACGATATCCCCTCCTGTTTAAGACTTATACCTGGGCCAGAGGAGGAGGTCATAACCCTTGCCCCTGAGCCAGAAGCTCCAAATACCATATTGATAGCCCCGATCTCACTCTCCGCTTGCAAGAAAGTTCCTCCCACTTCTGGCAAACGTCTAGCCATATAGGCTGGTATCTCATTTTGAGGGGTTATAGGATAGCCGAAGAAAAAGCGACATCCCGCTCGGATCGCGGCTTCAGCTATAGCTTCATTGCCCTTCATCAAGATCTTTTCCCCCATCTTATCCTCCTTATTACAATTTACTCTTGGAACTTCGCCTTTAATACTTCCTCTATAAGCACGCTCTTCTTAGCTCTGGATATCTCCCTACCAGTGAGGGATATATTATCCAAGCGGCGGGCGATCTTTCTTAATTCCCTCACAGTTTTAGCTTCGAGCTCTACTTTATCCTCTTCAGACGTCTTCTCTCTTTCGAGAGGCTCCTCTGCCGCTAACTTGAAAACCCGAATGATATCATCATAAGGTCTAGCGATTACATGAGCGGAGATCAATTTTCCCACTTTACTCGCCCTCCTTGCCCCTGTTTCTACTGCCACTTGCACCGAGGCTAAATCACCTATCAACTTTATAGTGACCAACCCACCGGTAGCTAAATCATACCCTACTAATTTCACATTGGCTTCTTTACAAGCAGCATCGGCTGCCTCTACTGCCCCTATTAATCCTAAAGTTTCAATAAGTCCTAGTGATATATTATCGTTCAATTCGCTCTTCCTTCCCTGACGAAGGTGCTCGGATCTCGCCTTGGCTCTTCTCTTCAAGGGAGAGGGAAGTCAGATATCCCTCTTAATAATCTAATATAATCTATATTTACAACGGCTCTCAACTCGCTATGGCTTTGCCCACTTTAGTATCTCTGACCTTCCAGATCAGAGATACTATAAATATCACTCCTAAACTATCTGCCACAAAATCCCAAAAATCCCCGTAACGACTTGGCACAAACGATTGATGTATCTCATCACTAGCCGCATAAAGAATAGTTATTATGATCGTCCAAAGATGGGCATAATCGCTCCATATCTCTTTGCTCTCATTTCTGAAGGCTCTAAGGATAAGAATCCCCAAGACCCCATACTCCAAGAAGTGAATAACTTTGTCGTTCCAAGAGAAAGGGGGAAGAGGGATTATCGTAGGCCTTGAGGAGAGGAAAAATATCAATAGCATATAAACTATGGCTAAAGACCAATGGATTAACTTATAATATGCCTCTTGTTTTCTCATTTCTACCCTATTTTACATTTTAATTTCCTTATTGTCAAGTATCTTTAATTTTTTTCTTCTTATCTTCTCCATATAATTGACATTTCAAGGGAATGTGCTATAATAGAGAAAAGATAATAACTTTCTGCTGTGAACTTAATATAAAGTGAGATTAAATGAGCAATATAATTTATTTTGACCTAGAGACTCAATTCACCGCGGATGAAGTTGGTGGGTGGAGGAATAAGCATCTTATGAAATTAGCTGTAGGAGTGATCTACAGCACTTTGAAAGGTAATTTTGAGGTATATCAAGAGAAACAAGTCAAACAGATGATCAAGGAATTAGCTTCAGCCGATTTAGTTGTCGGTTTCAACGTGAAGGGTTTCGATTACAAGGTGCTTACACCCTATTCTCACCTTAAGCTCTCAAGGTTACCAACTCTTGATATACTAGAATATGTCTATAAAATTCTCGGATTTCGTATAAGTTTAGATGGTCTAGCTTATGCTACTCTTGGGGAGAATAAATCATCTAATGGAGCTGAGGCTGTAAAGTGGTATAGAGGGGGCGCGATAGATAAGGTAATCGAGTACTGCAAGCAGGATGTTAAATTGACCAGAGATCTTCATAACTTTGGGATGAAGAAGGGATATCTTCTATATTACGATAAAAGAGGAATTAGAAAGAAGGAATTACCTGTTAAATGGAAGGAAAAACACTTCTTTCAGGGTTCTCTTTTCTAATTTCAATGGACAGGCTGCCGATAGCCTCAAAGCTACCGACAGCCTAATTTAATCATAGCTTTAGTGATAAGCCTTAAACTGCCGCTGCCACTTCCATCTTATTCAATATATCCACTATAATCTCGTCTGTATCTATCCCTTCCGCTTCTCCCTCGAAGTTCAGAATGAGTCTGTGTCTTAGAGCAGGGAGGGCTGCACTCCTAATATCCTCGAAGCTGACGTTGAATCTCTCTTCGAGTAAAGCCTTTATCTTCCCCGCTAGCACTAAGCTCTGGGCTCCTCTGGGACTCGAACCATAGCGGACGAAACGATTCGCCATCTCGGTGGCGAATTGAGAATCGGGGTGGGTTGCTAAGACTATCTTAATAGCATAATCCCGCACATGAGAGGCTATAGGCACCTCCCTCACGAATCTCTTCAATTCTACTATCTTCTCCCCACTTACTACCTTATTCACTTCTTGCATCTCAGCTTTGGTAGTCCTATCGACTATCTCTCCCAATTGTTGCAGATTTGGGTAGTTGACCTTCAATTTGAAGAAGAATCTATCCATCTGAGCTTCGGGAAGTGGATAAGTCCCTTCCATCTCCAGTGGGTTTTGAGTGGCTAATACGAAAAATGGATTATCCAATCTGTGGATGATGCCAGCAACCGTTACACTTTGCTCCTGCATAGCTTCCAGTAGCGCCGACTGAGTTTTGGGGGTCGCTCGGTTGATCTCGTCCGCCAAGATGATATTGGCGAATATTGGTCCTCTCTGGAACTCGAAGTATCTATTTCCCTGCTGATCCTCCATAATTATGTTGGTTCCGATTATATCGGCTGGCATCAGATCGGGAGTGAATTGGATACGAGAGAATTTCAGATCTAAGACTTCGCTTAAAGTCTTGACCAGTAGAGTCTTTCCTAGACCTGGCACCCCTTCTAGCCAGGAATGTCCTCCACTTAGGAGGCAGATCAAAGCTCCCTCTATTATCTCCTCATGCCCAACTATTATCTTTCCTATCTCTCTCCGGATGGTATCCCATATCCCTCTAAATTCAGCCGCTCTCTTTTCTGCTTCTTCGACCTCGATATCCACGTATTTTCCTCCTTATAATTTTACTTCTCTTCTAAGGATTCGAAGTATTTCTTAACATACCATTTATAACCAGCGGGGATCTCCTCGGCCGATAGAGCTTCCTCCGCCTTCTTCTTATATTGAGGATAAGCCTCCTCGAGGGGGATTTTAGCTCCTTCCTTATTATCGGAGGGTGCTTTTACCTCTAGGCTAAGGGATCTAGCCTTCTCATCGGCGATCTCACCCTCTATCTTATCAGTCTTCTTGGAGGTTTCTATCCGCTCGGAAGGCGGTCCTTTTTGTCCTTTTGGTTGAGCCGCAGTTCCTGGGGCATTACCTTCATCCTTTAAGTTAGGATCTGACTCCCAACTTTCTCTTCCGTCTTTGTTTCTAGCCCCCCCATTGTTCTCCTGTCCTCCCTCCATAAGCATCCTTTCAAGCATATCTTGGAAGCCACTATCCCTATCTATGGGGCGATTATCTCCATTTTGGATATTTCCTTGGCTGCGCTCTAAGGCTCTTTGGAGCATCTCTAAGGTTTCTCGATCTTCTGACATTCGCTGTTGCTTACTCAATTGTTCAAGCGCTTGTTGTAGAGCTTCCCGCGCTCCTTCCACATCCCCTTGAGCTAAAGCCTCGGCTGCTCTTGCCAGCATCTCACTGAGTCCTTGATCCCCCTCTAATTGCTCTTTAGCCTCTTCTAATTGTTCGGATAACTTCTTCGCCTCCTCTGGGGACATCTTGCCCTGCTCCAAGTTGCTCATCATCTTCTCCAGATTCTCGATAGCAGAGCTTTCATCCCCTTGTTGCAAAGCTTGAGCTAACCCAGAGCTAAGCGAGGCGTTCTGTTGAGCTGTTTGTTGAGTTCGCTTTACGTTCGTTCCACTTTGTAAAGGAGCCCTAGCCGCTAAGCTATTGCTCCTCAATCTAGTTTCCTGGGAGAGGCGAGATAATTTCGATATAGCCTCAGGTTCGCTCAGTTTACCTTCCTTCATCTCCTCCCCTAAGGCTCTCAGTTTAGGAGTTATCTTCATAGTTTCCTGTAGATCTCTCTGTTTGGCTTTCTCCTCCAAAGCCCTTCCTATCTCCTCTAATCTCCTTCCCTCTTCCCTTATGGTCTGACGCAGGACCCTTTCCTCCTTCCAGCGAGGAAGAAGGAGATTGGCAAATAAAATGATCGTCGCTAAACCTATCACGATCCAGGGTAGATAACGAATTTCCCTAGGTATCGTCAGGGGACAGACCTGGGAGGAAGCGACCCTTCTTATATGGATTGCCGCGTCCTTTATCAAGGCTTCCGATAAGCCAAATTCCTCTTTTTTATTGAGGAATTCCGTAGCGGTGCTAGTTCTTTCCTTTAACCTCAGCCACCTATCCGCCATCTGAGCCGCTTTCAGGGGAGTTATCTTATAACTCATACCTAAAAATAGCCCGACAGATATACTTCCCAGAAGGATAAAGATAGCCAAGAGATAGATGTTGAGAGAGATGGGAAATATAGTTTCAGCTAGGATGGAGAGGAGAAAGATCACTGAGCCATAAGAGATCGCTCTTATGAAACCCTCCTCTATCTTTCTTATCCTGATCGTTTTGGAGAACTCGTCTATCTTCTCTTGTATTATCTGTTCCTCTTGCATTAACTAGGCACCTCTTAAAGAACTTCTTATAGTTTAAACTTAGTTTTCCTTCGCTTAGTTCCCCTGAATTTGTCCTTTAAAAGCATAACATAAATAAGCAAATATGTCAAGTTTTTTGGATCGAGGCTTTGAAGCTGGAAGGTATCGATCGATTACGTCCAATTTCTATCTTCTAAACAATGATCGCAAATAATAGCAATTAATTTTTGACTCTTAGCAAGAAAATCTCTTTACTTTATATTTCTTTTCTGATATAATAACGACTTGGAGGTGATGATTTTGAGTCTATTGGGACTGGATATCGGAACTACTGGAACTAAGGCGATCGTGTTTAACCTGGAGGGCGATATTATATCTCAAGCCTATCGAGAATATCCTCTTATTTATCCTCAGCCGGGTTGGATAGAGTTAGATTCCGTTATGGTTTGGGAGAAGGTAAAGGAGGCTATCAGAGAGGCCGCGGCAGGGGTAGATACTGATCCGATAAGGGCTTTGAGTGTATCAACTCAAGGTGAGGCTTTTGTTCCCATAAGCAAGAATGGGGAGATCCTAGACAATAGTATAGTTACCTTCGATAACAGAGCGACTAAGATCGCGGAGAGATTGGGAGAGAAGCTTGATAAGATGAGGATCTTCGAGATCACCGGTATGCCCTTGAGCGGTGTTCATACTTTGAATAAGGTAATATGGTTGAGGGAGAATAAGCCTGAGGTATATAATAATACTTGGAAGTTCTTATGTTATGAGGATTTCGCCTTCTATAAGATGGGACTCGCTCCAGCTATAGACTATTCTTTGGCAGCTAGAACTATGGCTTTTGATGTTCGGAAGAAGGAATGGTCTCCAGAGATGCTCAAGATAGCTGAGGTGGATGTTAGTTTATTCCCTGAGGCGAAACCCTCCGGAGAGGTAGTTGGGAAGCTCTCAGATTCGGTTGCCTATGAGCTAGGTCTTCCCAAAGGAGTTAGGGCGGTTACTGGAGGACATGATCAACCTTGTGGAGCATTGGGATCAGGGGTCATAGAGGAGTCCGTCGCGATGGATGCCATGGGAACTGTGGATTGTATAACTGCCGCCTTGAATAAACCGGTCTTCAGCAAGGAGATGCTTAAGAACAATCATGCCTGTTATCCTCATGTGGTAAGGGATATGTATATAACTTTGGTCTTCAATTTCACTGGTGGTTCTTTACTCCGCTGGTTCAGGGATACCCTGGCTTATGAGGAGGTCGAGGAAGCTAAGAGGACTGGTAAAGATGTGTATGATATCATAACCGGCAAGATCAAAGATGGACCCTCCAATCTTTATATACTCCCCCATTTTACGATGACCGGAACTCCCTATATGGATCCCGATTCCAAAGGAGCTATTATGGGCTTGACCTTGGCTTCCGATAAAGCTGATATAATTAAGGCTATTCTGGAGGGAATCACCTATGAGATGAAGTTGAACCTGGAATATCTGGAGCAGGGAGGAGTCAAGGTAGAGCAGTTGAGAGCCATCGGAGGAGGAGCTAGATCCGAAAAGTGGCTGCAATTGAAGGCTGATATGTTCGGCAGGCCAATAGTTTCCCTTAACATCTCAGAAGCGGCTTGCTTGGGAACGGTGCTCTTAGCTGGAACCGCTATTGGAGAGTACTCATCGGTCTCAGAAGCGGTTGACCAAGTGGTGAAGATCAAGGAGATATTCGAGCCTGATCCTGAGAAGAAGAGGATATATGATGAAAAGTTCAGGATATATGCCGAGATATATCCTACGATTAAGGATCTAAATCATAGTATATGATATTATGAAATACTAGTATGAGGGGAGGAAATGAAACGGATGGCGAGGGTAAAGGCGAAGATTGCGGAATTAGTCGCGCCCGAGAAATTCGAGATAGTCGAAGATGAGTTAGAGATGGGCGATTCTCAGGTCTTAATCAAAGTTGTGGCTTGTGGGGTTTGTATGAGCGAGATGTTCGTTTATAAAGGCTCTTACGATCGATTCCCCTTTAGATTAGGACATGAGCCCGCGGGGATAGTGGAGCAGGTGGGAGCGGAGGTGGAGAACTTCAAGCCCGGAGATAGGGTGACAGGGCTTTTCGGACCTGGTTTTGCCAATTACGCGTTAGCTTTTCCCAACAGATTGGTCAAGATTCCTGATGATATCCCCATCGAATATATGTTGGGAGAGCCGATAAAGTGTGCCGCTACTTGCTGTCGAGCTAGTAGCTATGAGTTTGGGGATTATGTTCTATTAGTAGGCTGCGGATTTATGGGGTTATTAACCCTCTGTGGTATAGCAGGAAGAGGAGCAGGGGAGATAATCGCGGTCGATTTCGATTCTCATAGGCTTGAACTAGCGAAGGAGTTCGGAGCTACTATCACTCTCAATCCTAACGAGGTCGATGTCGAGAAGGAAGTTCGGAGGATAACTGAGGGAAGAGGAGTAGAGATAGCAATAGAGGCTGTGGGAAAGCCCGATGCTCTGGAGGTGGCTAGCAGATTGCTTAGGATTCCTCGTCCTAAGTTCGTTATGTTGGGGTATCATGCTGAGCCTCAGACTATAAACTTGGGATATTGGGATAATGGCGTGGTGGTGCATAATCCTCACCCTGGGTACTCTAGAGATCAAATGGAAGATCTGCGAAGAGGGCTTCAGGCGGCTATAAAGGGAGTCTTTCCTATGGATAGGTTGATTACGCATAGCTTCAAGTTGGAGGAGGTGGGGAAAGCTTTCGAGATGGCTAAGAAGCATGAGGATGGATATATCAAGGGAGTGGTTATGCCCTGCCACTAAAATATTTCTTAATTTTGGGTCTTTAGTTATGAGCAGGATAAATTTATAATGGATAAGGAGGATATCTTATATGCCGGTCAATGGTAAAGTGCAGATGTGCGTAGTAGGATTAGGGATGGGATATCATCATGCTATATCCTACAATAAGATGAAGGACAAAGTGGATCTCTATGTCTGTGATATGGATGAGAAGAGATTGCAGAGAGCTAAAGATGAGCTAGATAATATTAGGGGAACTTTTTCTTCCCTACAGGAAGCTTTCGAGTCTTCCAAAATAGAGGCTTTCGATACTGCGCTTCCCCATTATATGCATAAGGATGCGATCCTCAAAGCCGCTGAGCTAGGGAAGGACTTTATGACGGAGAAGCCTATAGCTAGAAATCTGGCGGAGGCTGATGAGATGATAAAAGCCGCTAAAGATGCTGGGATCATCTTTATGGTTGCGGAGAATCAGCGCTTCCTTCCCACTGCTATAAAGGCAAGAGAGTTTATCGATCGAGGAATGTTAGGTAAAGTCTTCTTGGTAAGGGTCTATGAGTTGTGGCTCTCCCGAGTTGGGAACTGGAGGCTCTCGCTGGAGAGAGCTGGAGGGGGAAATTTAATCGATTCTGGGATTCACGCTATAGATACCTTGCGGATGCTAGGAGCATCCGATATAGATTTCGTCTTCAGCCAGACTAGAGGAGAGGTGTTAACCGACCTGGAGGCAGAGGATACCGCGCTAGTTCAAGTTAAGTTCAAGAATGGAGCTATGGGGGATCTGATAACTAGCTGGGGGATAAAATATGCTGGTCCCAGACCTATTCTCAGATTCGCGGTATATGGCACCGAGGGATGTCTCTGGGCTCTCTATCATGCGGATGGGTTATATATTCAAAGCGATAAGTTCTCTGAATATGCCGCAGAACCAACCTTAGTGGAGATTGAGAAAGCTGATACCGTCGCTTTGGAGTGTGCTCATTTTGTGGATTGTATCCTTAATGGCAAGCAACCGATTACGAGCGGCGAAGAGGGAAGAAAGGATCTCGAGGTAGTGATGGCGGCCTATCGCTCTGCTGAAACTGGTCAACCAGTGAAATTACCCTTAAGTTAGTTGATATTTGAGAGCGTAGGGCTGGGCCCCTAATGTTGGTGATGAACTGTAGCAAGTTCGATGTTCCTTAGAATCTCCCCTCCTTCGGTCGTGGAGAGTCGTCAATTCTTGAGTAGTAATAGATTCCGGACTTCAATTTAGAATCTATGAAGAGGAGGTGTTAGATAAGGTGAAGGTAACTGTAGATGCTGATCTGTGCACTGGTTGCGGGCTATGTGAGGATACCTGTCCCGAGGTATTTATGCTAGGTGACGATGATATCGCTCACGTAATTGAGGGTGCTGATTGCGAGGAAGCGGGTTGCTGCGAAGAAGCGGCAGAGAATTGTCCGGTAGAGGCTATTACCATAGAAGAGTAACAGCCTTTCCTTGAAGGGGTGGGGATATGCGGATCCCATCCCTTCAAATTTTATTCTTTATGGAACTGCTTATAAAGAAACTTTAGATCTATCTAAGGTTGGAAATAAATATCTTTAAATTTTTGGAATCTACGAGTTCCTATCTCGAAGGATGGTGACTCTATGAGAGTTTATACTTTAGAGAACGAAGTTTTGGCTCTGTCAATAGATGAAAGAGGAGTCATAATCAGCTTGAAAAATAAGGTTACTGGAAATGAATATATATCGGTTGAGAATTGTTCGGCTTGGAAGTTGATCTTCAAGAATGATATCTGTTTGGAGAACCCTATCTTTTCTGAAGGACAAAGATGTGAGGTAAAAGCTGATGCTAGATCTATTCAGGTGGAATATTCTCAACTGTTATATGAAGATAGGCTTTTGGATATACATCTCTCCTATTCTGTCAAATTCAGTGATGAAAGTAAAGACGAGTTGAGATGGAGTATAGAGCTGGAGAATGATGAAGATATCGAGATAGTTGAGATATGGTTTCCTCTCATCTCAGGGTTTCGCTCCTTAAGTGGAGATCCTTCGCAGGATTTGTTGATCTGGCCTCATCTCGCGGGAGGAAAGAAGACAAAAGATCCACTTAACGCCTTAGGGACTGAGAAGAGTTGGAACGGGAATGTGATCGATCCTCACAAGATGAGGATGCTATATCCAGGCGTAGCATCTATGAGCTGGTTTGATATCTGTAATGAACAAGAGGGCTTATATCTAGCCTCCTATGATAGAACTTTGCAGAGTACCTGTCTTAATGTGATGAAACACTTTGAAAAGGAAACTTTTGCTTCAAATAAACTCAAGGTTCAAAAGTTTCCTTTTGAGGATGAGGAATACCTCTCCCTCTCCCTAGTCAAGTATCCCTTCATCGGTAGAGGAGAGAATTGGAAGGCGAATTGCTATGTGATCTCTCTCCATCAGGGTGATTGGCATATTGCTTCCCAGAAGTATCGCGCTTGGGCAGATACTTGGATGAGGAAAGCGGAGCCTCCCGCTTGGATTGCGGAGGACTTGGTAGGTTGGCAGATCATAATTTTGAAGAGCCAGTATGGAGAGATATTTTGGCGGTATAGTGATATCCCCGGGCTCTTCGCCGAGATGAAGGAGGCCGGGATAACGACCTTCTTTGTCTGGGGATGGCATACTGGAGGGATGGATAACCGTTATCCAGAATACGAACTGGACCCCTTGTTAGGAGGAGAGGAGGAGTTCAAGAGGGCTATAGAGAAGGTCAAGGAGATGGGAGGAAGAGTGATCTTATACACTCAAGGGCGTTTGTTAGATCTAGGAACGGAGTTCTATCGGAGAATAGGACATCATATCTCAGCTAAGTGTCTATGGGGAAACGAGTATCACGAATTTTATCCCTTCTCTCATCACGGAACGATCCTCACCGAGAGTAATGGCAAAGAATTTGCCATCGCTTGTCCCTCCAATCCCGAGTGGCTAGGAGTGCTTCTGAATCAAGTGGAATTGGTAAAGCGATTAGGAGCATCGGGTATGCTCTTCGATCAGCTTGGTGGAACTAAGCCCTATCTATGTTTCGATTCGAGCCATCCTCACGAGAAGCCTTCGCTAGCCTTTGGCCCAAATATAGTGCGTAATTGGGAGAAGATAAGGGAAGCCGTGAAGAAACCCGATCCCGAATTCGGAGTCATCACGGAGTTGACGACGGATGTATATACCCAGCAGGTTGATATAGTCCATGGTTACGGTTATGGGAGACGCTATGATTCCTCGCCTGAGATCTTCCGCTATACCTTCCCTGAGCGGATAATATCTTGTCGTCAGATCGAAGTGGGGGATTATGAAGAGGTAAATTTCGCCTTTGTTTATGGACTGCGCTTCGATATCGCCATATATGCGCTTTCTAGTTCTTTGAGCGAAGATCCCGAACTAGCCAAGTATATTAAAGCTATAGCTGATATTAGAAGGAAGTATAAGAATTTATTGATGAAAGGGACTTTTGTTGATGAGGACGGGTTCGAGATAAACGATGATAGATTATTAGCAAAGGGATATAAAGCTTCTGAACAGATGGCGATCTTGATCTGGAATCCTACAACTGAGGGGATAGAATTCGAGATAGATTCTCCTGGCTATGTTCAGGGGAAGATGGTCAAAGTTGAGGGTGAAAGCGATGATATATCGGGGGAATATTGGTTAGAAGCTAACGAGATCGCGATGATTCTGTTAGATAATTGACCTTCCTTCGAAAATTGACATCTATCGCGACTATTACATGGATAATACTTATAATATATAGCCCTAAGATTTAAGGAAGGTGATAAATAATGATAAACAGGAACGTTATAAGAAAGCTGTGTTTGGCGATAGCGATCGTCATTAGTTTAGCAGGCTGCACAATAGATTTTGGGGGTGGTCCAGGAGGGAAGGATGAAGAAGCTCCCGCCTCGCCATCAGGTCTTACGGTCGTAAGAGCGATGGATGGAGAGGTGGAGTTAGCTTGGCAACCCAACACCGAATCCGATCTAGCGGGATATAATATCTATCGGGCAGAAGCGGATGATAGTGATAATCTGCCTCCTTTCAAGGATTATGTGGTAGTGGGAACTGCTACATCTCCTAATTTTACTGATAGGGGATTGAGCTATGCGAAGTATTACTATTATCGGGTTTCAGCTTATGATACCAGTGGAAATGAGAGCAGTCCAAGTGCTTATAAAGTGGTTCGACTTGGCACTAATACTAGCCCAGATATCCCCCAAGGTTTAAAAGCTATCGCTCGTAACTATGCCAATATAGTGCGCATAAATCTGAGTTGGAGAGCTAATACTGAATCGGATCTCGCTGGATATGAGATATATAGATCCGTAGGTTCAATTGATAATTTTGAGCCTTCAGAGATCGCTACTACTAATAGCTATATCGATCCCGAGGTTGAGGTAGGGACGAGGTATTACTATCGTATCCGAGCTTTTGATGAGGCTGGTTTGAAGAGTGCCTATTCGGATACTGTATCTGATATTCCTCTTCTTCCTCCGAAGCTGTTAGAGCCTTCGGATGGAGCAAGTGTCGATCCTCGGCCTACCTTTAAGTGGGAAGCCGTGGATGGTGCTAAAGGATATGTTATCTGGGTGACTACCAGTGAGGTAGCCGGGGAAATTTGGGTTCAGAGAACAACTTCCACCTCGATAACCTACCTAGGAGATCCTCTCTTACTCAGTGGGGAAAGCTACTATTGGAAGGTATCAACTTATACTAATGATCCTTGGGATATTAATTCCATAAGTGGTGTAAGGAGGTTTACCATCCGTTAGGAATTTTTCAAGGGGAATTTTGTATTGCGGAGGGGAGTATGTTATGAAGTTACTAGATATATTTGATGAAGAAACTTTAAAACAACTTCAGGTGAATTTCTGGAGAGCTACGGGTATAACTGTAGGGCTCACCGATTTAGAGGGGAATCCCGTAGCTCAGGTTAGGGATTTTTGGACCCGTCTTTGCACCTTTTATCATCGCCAAACCCCGGAAGGAGAGGAAAACTGCCATCGCAACGATGCTCGAGCAGGAGCAGAGGCGGCTAGGACGAGAAAGCCCTTTATATACAGATGCAATCGAGGATTGATAGACTTTGCGGTGCCCGTTG
>CAZSTA010000052.1:15042-19538 GCA_964609495.1 uncultured bacterium
TGGGTTAGTTTATGTTAATCCAAGATTAAGCGGTAGCGAGTTAACCCGGTTATATGATGAGGATTACTACTCCAGCGATGATTCGGTCTTCTGTGGATATGAGAGTTATGTAGGAGAGAAGGATAATTTTCGCAAATCCTTTCGGATGAGGTTGAAGACCATCAAGCAATTCAGCAAGAAGGGGAGGATCCTTGATGTAGGTTGTGCCTATGGCTTCTTCTTGGAGGTAGCTGAGGAGGAGGGATGGGAGGGATATGGAGTCGAGATCTCCGAATATGCGGCTAGGTATGCTAAAGAGGAATTGGGCTTAAAGGTATCCCTGGGGGAACTCAAGGAAGTCCGATATCCAAGCGAATATTTCGAGGTTGTGACTCTATGGGATGTTATAGAGCATCTGCCCGATCCTCTGGGAGAGTTAAAGGAGATCAATCGAATCTTGAGGAAGGGTGGGATAGTAGCTCTATCCACCCCAGCCATAGACAGCTTATTCGCTAAGCTGAGCGGGAAGAGATGGATAGGGTTTCAATGCCCTTGGGAACATATATACTACTTCTCCCGTTCGACTATCTCTAAGTTATTAGAAAAGGCAGGCTTCGAGGTTGTAAGAATAGGGACTATAGGTAGGATATGCGATCTGAGATATATAGCTGATCGATTTAAGCTATATAGTAGCTTTATATCCAGGCAGTTAGAGGCTATGATCGATAAGTTCCCTTATCTCAATAACTTCAAGTTCTATATAGACCCTCATCATACTATGGTCGCATATGCTCGAAAGCTGGATGAATAGTGATACGAATTTTGGTCTTTGAGCAGATAATCGGAGTATCATATTCTTAGTTTTTCGCTAGTGGGTTCAAGACATAATTCCTCCCTCACCCTATCCCTCTCCCACGAGGGGAGAGGGAACGTCGAGATTGAACTGAAGCCCTTTAGTTCCCCCTCCCTTTTGGTTTTTGAACTTATAATCGGAGTATCATATTCTTAGTTCTTCGCTAGGGGGTTAAAGACTAATTCCCCCTCACCCTATCCCTCTCCCACGAGGGGAGAGGAAACGTCGAGATTGAGCTAAAGCCATTTAGTTCCCCCTCCCTTTTGGTTTTTGAACTTATGATCGGGGGTATCATATTCTTAGTTCTTCGTTAGGGAGTTAAAGACTAATTCCCCCCTCACCCTATCCCTCTCCCACGAGGGGAGAGGGAACGCTGAGATTGAGCTAAAGCCATTTAGTTCCCCCTCCCTTGATGGGAGGGGTTAGGAGAGGGTGATTTAAGGCGGGTTCGAGATCTGACAGGAGAAAAATCTTCAATAGTCCTATTAATTCGGCAAAGACCAAAATTCGTATGGTTAGATATGGGGTGAGATTCCAAATCAGTGATTGTGGAAAGAGGGAAACGAGTGATATCGATAATAATCCCGGCGTATAATGAACAAGAAAATATCCCCAGAATTGAGGAAGAGTTGATCCCTGTAATGGATAATTTGGGGTGTGATTATGAATTAGTAATAGTTAATGATGGTAGCCACGACGGAACTGAGGAGGAGATATTTAAGCTTAAGAGTAAATTCGATAATATAAACTTAGTGAGGCATAATAGAAATAAAGGTTTAGGATGTGCGGTTAGGACAGGAATAGAACATATCCAGGGGGAGCTGGTGATAACGATAGATGCTGATTTCACCTTTCACCCACGAGATATTCCAAGATTACTGGAGAAATACGGGGGGACCAAGGCCGATTGCGTTATAGGATCTCATCTTCACCCCGATGGCAATGTTGACGGGGTTATCACCTATAGGCTATGGTTAAGTAGGGTAGTCAATAGGATATACGCTCTTCTGATGGGTGGTAGGATTTCCTCCTATAGCTCGATATTCAGGCTATATAAGGCAGGTGAGTTGAAGAAGCTAGACCTTAAAAGCACTGGCTTTAATATCAATGCTGAGATCTTGTTTAAGCTACTTCAGAATGGGGGCAGGGTGGTTGAGGTTCCTGTCGCTCTAACTACCAGGAAGTATGGAACATCTAAGTTGAGAACAGGAAGGGAGATAAAGAATCACTTGATTCTCCTGAGTAAAATTTTACTTTGGAAATTAGGAATAAAATAGATTCCAGACCTTAGAGATAATATTGAAGCCACTTGATTGGGAGGTATAGATGGATATGGGAAGGCTAGAAAAGGGGACTTTTGCAGGTAATAGGACTCAAGGTAAAAAAGTCCCCTTTCAGGGGAGGATTTCCTCATCTATTGGGAGAGTTTCGATCTTAGTCCTGGATTTCGGCTCTCAGTATAATCAACTTATCACTAGAAGGGTGAGGGAATGCGGAGTCTATTGTGAGTTAGTCCCCTATAATATAGCTGTGGAGGAGATCAAGAGGATAAATCCTAAAGGAATCATCTTCTCCGGAGGGCCAGCCAGCGTTTATCAGGGGAATGCTCCTCTCTGTGATCCTGAGATATTCGAGTTAGGGATACCAATACTAGGCATCTGTTATGGGATGCAGCTCATGACCTATATGTTGGAGGGCAAGGTAGTTAAGGGACGGAGAAGGGAGTATGGCAAGACCAATCTATACCTAGACGAGTCAAACGTTATCTTTCAGGATCTGGAGGATCGCTTAACCTGTTGGATGAGCCACGGGGATTTGATCCTTGAGGTTCCTCCTGGTTTTAAGAAGTTAGCTCATACTGATAGCGCTCCCATAGCAGCAATGGGCGATCCCGAACATAAGCTCTATGCCCTTCAATTTCATCCCGAGGTGGCGCATACTCCTCGGGGAAAAGAGATGCTTAAGAACTTTCTCTATCATATATGCGAGTGCGAGGCTAGTTGGTCTCCTCACTCCTTTATTCAAAGTGCTATTGGAGATATAAAGGAAAGGGTGGGAGATGGTAAGGTTCTATGCGCCCTGAGTGGAGGGGTCGACTCGGCAACCACCGCTGTTCTAGTACATAGAGCTATAGGTGATCAGCTAACTTGTATCTTCGTTGATACCGGACTGCTTCGGCAAGGAGAAGCCAAACAGGTAGTTGATACTTTTAAGCGAAACTTTCATATAGATCTAAGACATATCGAGGCTGAGGAAAGATTCTTAAATCGTCTGGAGGGAGTAATCGATCCCGAGGAGAAGAGGAAGATAATCGGAGAGGAATTTATTCGAGTATTTGAGGAGGAGGCGCGAAAGCTGGGGAATTTTTTCCTCGCTCAAGGCACTCTATATCCGGATGTCATCGAGAGCGCATCCGCGGGGATAGGCCCCTCCGCCCGTATCAAAACTCACCATAATGTAGGAGGACTACCTGAAGATTTGAAGCTGAATTTGATCGAACCTTTGCGCTTTCTCTTCAAAGATGAGGTTCGAGGAGTGGCGAAGAGTTTAAATCTACCTGAAGAGATCGTCTGGCGTCAACCCTTCCCTGGGCCGGGCTTAGCGATCCGAATCCTCGGAGAGGTTACTAAGGAGAGACTTGATCTGCTTCGCTCTGCTGATAAGATCGTTACCGATGAGATAAGGGAGGCAGGATTATCCAAGGAGTTGTGGCAGTTCTTCGCAGTTCTATTGCCTCTTAAGAGCGTAGGGGTGATGGGAGATGAACGCACTTATGACCAAGTCATCGCGGTTAGAGCGGTGAGCAGTGATGATGCGATGACTGCCGATTGGGCGAGGCTTCCCTCTCCTCTTTTGGAAAGGATATCGAATCGAATAACTAACGAGGTTTCGGGGATAAATAGGGTAGTTTATGATATCACCTCCAAGCCTCCTGCTACTATAGAGTGGGAGTAGATGAATTGTTTCAATTCCTCAAGGGAAATTATCTTTATTTCTACTGAGGGGGGCTTGAACTCACTAGTAAATGTTTGAAACTACTTAATCGTTTTCTTCTCCATATTTCTTAACCTTGGTTATTAGAGCCTGCCTTGAGATGCCGAGAAGCCTGGCCGCCTGAGCTTTATTACCATTGGTCCTATCCAGCACTTTCTTGATATAATCCTTTTCCAACTGCTCTAGTGAGATTATCTCTGGGTGTTCGACTATATCCTTCGGCTTAAGATCTCGTTGTTCGGAGGATATTAGCTCCCCAGGTAGATGCTTGGGTAGTATCTCATCTCCTTCCACTAAGATCATCGCTCTCTCTATCACATTCTTCAATTCCCTGACGTTACCCGGCCATTCATAATTCATAAGGATATTCTCAGCCTCGGGAGATATCTTAGTGACTTTCTTCTTAAACTCCTTATTGTATTGCTTTATGGAGTGGTAAGCTATAAGTAATATATCATCCCCTCTTTCCCTAAGGGGTGGTAGAGTTATGGAGAATACCTTTAATCTATAGTAGAGATCCTCTCGAAACTCACCTCTATTTACGGCTTTTTGAAGATCCTTATTAGTCGCGGCGATCAGACGCACATCGACGGTTATACTCTCCGCTCCTCCTACTCGGCGGAAGGTCTTAGTTTCCAGAAATCGCAATAACTTAACTTGCATCGCTAGT
>CAZSTA010000053.1:0-19520 GCA_964609495.1 uncultured bacterium
ATACTCTTCGATGACTTCCCTCGATTTTGTCTCTATGCTGATCGAGAAAACAGGAGTGGTAATCTCTCCAGGAACAGGTTTTGGTCCACTAGGCGAGGGATATGTAAGAATCGCTCTAGTGGCTCCGGAGGAGAGATTGAAGGAGGCTGTGCGCAGGATAGGTGAGATACTGTAGATAAAAATTCATATGTCTTCAGGTCCTCCAAGTCGGCGATTGAAAAGTTTACATAATATGTTTAGAGAGATTCGCTCGAATTGGGCTTCTGCTGGGTATATTTGCTTAGCTGAAGCTCTTTACTTTTGAAGCCGGGGAATTAGAGCTTTTCCATTCTCTACTAAAGCAGTTGCCTAATTTCTCAAAATATGTTAAAATATATATAGAGAAATCGATGGACCTTAGGAGGTTTATGAAATGGCTAAGATTGAAGAGTCGGAAAAAGTATCTGAGAATTTACATAATATACCCTTACATAATATACCCTCAGAGCTTCCCCTTTTACCCCTACGAAATTCTGTTATCTTTCCCCGCTTGGTGATCCCTCTAGCTATAGGTAGGCCTAGATCCTCCAAGGCCGTTGAAGAGGCTATACTTAATCATAAGATGTTATGCGTAGTCGCTCAAAAGAGCCCGGAGATAGAAGAACCAACTCTTGAAGATATGTTCACTGTGGGAACTGCAGTGATTATTAAGAAGATAGCTAAGATGCCCGATGGGAGTTCCCAGATATTGGTAGAGGGTTTATGCCGCGTTAGAGTAAAGAAGAAACTCCAAGCCGATCCCTACGTAATAGTTATGATCGAGGAAATAGGCGAATCTCAACAGAGTTCCGTGGAGCTAGAGGCTCTAATGCGGATGGTAAATAGTCAACTAGAGCAATGCACCAAATTGGGAAAGACGATTCCTACCGATGTCCTAATCACCGCGCTTAACATCAGTGATCCAGGGCATTTGGCAGATCTAGTTGCCTCCTCTTTTATGTCCAGTGTAGTCGATAGGCAAAACATATTGGAGACCTTCGATACCATAGAGAGATTACGAGAGATAACCGTATTCCTCGAGAAGGAGATACAACTTCTGAAGGTTCAGTCCAAGATTCAATATCATATTCAGAAGGAGATGGGAAAGAGTCAGCGAGAGTATTACCTAAGGGAACAGATGAAAGCCATCCAGGAAGAACTGGGAGAGAAGGATGAGCTATCGGCTGAGATCGCTGAGTTCAAGGAGAAGATAAAGGATGCCGAGATGAGCGAAGAGGTAGAAAAGAAGGCTCTAAAAGAGGTTGATAGACTAGCGAAGATGCCCTCAGCCTCGGCTGAGGCAGTTGTTGTTCGCACCTACCTCGACTGGTTAGTAACGATTCCCTGGTCGATCGAGACGGAAGACAAACTCGATACCAAAGAAGCCGCTAAGATCCTCGATGAAGATCATTACGGCTTGGAGAAGCCTAAGGAACGAGTCATCGAGTATCTAGCTGTTCGTCAGCTAAAGAAGAAGATGAAGGGGCCCATCCTCTGTTTCGTAGGTCCTCCTGGGGTGGGAAAGACCTCCGTGGGGAGATCTATCGCTAGAGCCTTGGGAAGAAAGTTCATCCGAATGTCCCTAGGTGGCATCCATGATGAGGCTGAGATTCGGGGACATCGCCGAACCTACATCGGCGCGCTTCCCGGTCGAATAATCCAAGGGATAAGACAAGCAGGTTCGCGCAATCCTGTCTTTATGATCGACGAAATAGATAAAGTGGGAGCTGACTTCCGGGGAGATCCCTCCGCCGCGCTATTGGAAGTTCTTGATCCAGAGCAGAACAACAGCTTCCGAGATCATTACCTAGACGTCCCCTTTGATCTATCCGCAGTGGTGTTTATTACTACCGCCAATATCCTTGACCCAATCCCTCCCGCGTTAAGAGATCGGATGGAGGTTTTGGAATTTCCTGGATACATACCTGAGGAGAAATTGGCGATAGCTCAGCAATTCCTAGTGCCGAAACAAATAGAAGCGCATGGTCTTACTAAAGAGCAGATTCAATTCACTGATTCTGCGATAATGATGATCATCAGCGAGTATACTCGCGAGGCAGGGGTGAGAAATGTTGAGCGAGAGATCGCGACTATCTGTCGCAAAGTTGCTCGCAAGATCGTAGAGGGAGAGGGGACAAGGGAGGAGGTTACCCCCGATATGTTGCGAGAATACCTCGGAGTTCCCAAATTCTTCAACGAAGTGCTAGAGGGGCAAGATCTCGTAGGAGTTGCGACTGGACTCGCCTGGACTCAGGCGGGAGGAGATATCCTCTTCTTCGAGGCAACGAAGCTTCCGGGCAAGGGAAACCTGGAGCTCACCGGACATCTGGGTGAAATTATGCAGGAGTCGGCTAAAGCCGCTTTAAGTTATGCCCGAGCCAATGCTAGGCGACTAGGAATAGAGTCAAACTTTTATGAAAAATATGATATTCACCTCCACGTTCCGGCTGGTGCGATCCCAAAGGATGGCTCTTCGGCAGGAATCACTATCGCGACTGTGATAATCTCCGCTCTGACAGAGAGGCCAGTGCGCCGAGATATAGGGATGACTGGAGAGATAACCTTGCGAGGAAGAATTCTTCCCATAGGTGGAGTGCGAGAGAAGGTGTTGGCGGCTCACCGAATGGGGATAAGAAAGGTTATAATCCCCAGGAGAAATGAGAAGGATCTAGAGGAAGTTCCCGCGAAGGAGAAGGGCGAATTAGAATTCATCTTTGTGGATAGTATGGATGAGGTATTGAATATAGTCATCTCCTCATCCCCATCGTAAGTTTACATAAAAATTATAGTTGAAGGAAAGTTGAAAAGGAGGAGTTAACAAGTGGGCGAAAAGTATATGAGCATGCATCCCGCCATCACAAATGGCAAGAAGTCCTGGTATGAATTTATGAAGGTGGGAATAATTCATTTTATGATCTTTCCCAGCACTATGAAGGGGGAAGGTCCCATTGTAGAGACGATAAGCAAGATCGCTAATGATGATTTCTTCACCGCCATCGAGATCTCTTGGATAAAGGATGACAAAGTCCGAGAGGAAGCTAAGAACGTTCTCGAAGTTAGTGGTTTGACGGTAGGTTATGGAGCACAGCCAGTCCTTCTATCTCAGAAGCTTTCCCTTAATCACCTGGATGAGACCGAGCGCCAGAAAGCTATCGCTCAAATCAAGGCTTGTATAGATGAGGCTAATTATATGGGAATAGAACGAGTAGCGGTTCTCGCCGGTCCTGATCCAGGAGATGCGGATAGGGATAGAGCCTTTAAGTTGCTGGTAGATTCCCTTGATCAACTCTGCACTTACGCGGAAGATAAAGGGATGGGGATGACTCTGGAGACCTTCGATAGAGAGATTGACAAGAGGAGCCTGATCGGTCCTTCTGATTATGCCGTTAGGTTAGCGGAGGCGGTCAAGGAGAAGCATAACAACTTTGGATTGCTGTATGATCTGAGTCATGCCCCTCTTCTAGGGGAGAAGCCAAGCTATGCCCTACCTCTTCTCAAGGATCACCTAGTTCATATCCATATCGGTAACTGCGCGATGAGGGATAAAGAGCATCCAGCCTATGGTGATATGCATCCTCACTTCGGGATCAAGGGCGGAGAGAATGGGGTAGATGAACTAGCCGAGTTCCTCAGAGTTCTCTTCGAGATTGGATACTTCGATAAAGATGAGAAGCCCATCGTCAGCTTCGAGGTAATGCCTTTGCCAAATGAGACCTCTGAGCTAGTGATCGCTAACTCCAAGAGGACTCTCAGAGAGGCTTGGTTGAAGCTCTAGTTCGGCGGAGATGTCAGGTTGGGCATAACAATAGAGGCTTGTTATATAGTTTCGCTATTCCGGAAGCTGGATTTCGGAATAGCGTTCTATCCTATTGAGAAATGATCAAAACTGCGAACCTTTCTCTTGATGAGTTTCCCCCTCACCCTATCCCTCTCCCACGAGGGGAGAGGGGATTCTTGAGACCTGCGACTCCTTCTATTCTCCCCTCCCTTGACGGGAGGGGTTAGGGGAGGGTGATTTAAGCAATTCTCCCTGAAATCTTTTGAAATTACATATATTTGATGAAAGGAGGTTCTCACTAATGAAAGGACTAATACTTGATGCTAAATGGGATCCTAAGCCTGACTACACGGTTAGCGAGTGGGAGAAGAAGACGGGAAAAGTTATCACTGGCAATAGTGTATGGCGATATCCCAAGCTGGAGGTCCGAGAGATTCCTAAACCTCAGATCGGTCCCAAAGATGTTCTACTTAGGATAAAAAATTGTGGAGTCTGTGGCTCTGATATGCACTTTTATGAGACGGACAAGGCTGGCTATATCCTCTATCCGGGCTTAACTAAATTCCCTTCTATATTAGGTCATGAGTTCTCAGGAGTGGTAGAGGAAGTGGGAAGTGAGGTTACTGATCTTGTGCCTGGGGATATGGTTACTGCGGAGGAGATGATCTGGTGTGGAGAGTGTAAACCTTGCCGCGGAGGGTTTCCTAACCACTGCCAGAATCTGGAGGAGATAGGTTTCACGATCAACGGGGCTTTCGCCGAGTATATAGCGGTCGGAGCTAAATACTGCTGGAAGATCAACTCTCTTATGGATGTGTATGAAGATGAGGGGACAGCCTTTGAAGTAGGGGCGACCGTTGAGCCAACTTCAGTCTCCTACAACGCTATCTTCGAGCGAGGAGGAGGCTTTAGACCAGGGGCTTATGTCGTAGTCTATGGTGCTGGACCAATCGGGTTGACCTCTATAGCTCTAGCCAAAGCCTCGGGAGCCGCGAAAGTTATCGCCTTTGAGATTTCGGAGGGAAGAAGAAGACTAGCGCCAGATATGGGAGCGGATTACGTCTTCGATCCACAAGCTTTGGAGAGGGATGGATCATCGCCGGCAGAAGTAGTTATGGATCTAACTTCGGGAGAAGGAGCGGACTTCCAGATCGAGGCGGCCGGTGCTCCAACTAAGACCATTCCTGAGATGGAGAAGACGCTGGCTATAAATGGCAAAGTGGTACAGATCGGACGAGCCGCGGAGCGTGTTCCTATGTATATCGAGACCTTCCAGGTTAGGAGAGCTCAATTATACGGTTCTCAAGGACACTCAGGGCATGATATCTTCCCCAATGTCATCAGGATGATGGCTGCGAAGCTGATAGATAATTCTAAGATGATCACCGCTCGCTACCCGCTAGACGAGGTAGTAAGTGCTATAGCTCAATCCACAATGAGACAAGATGGAAAGATTATGGTGAAAGTGTAAAGGGGTGATAGAAGTGGCGGATACTATGTTAGCGGCTGTCTTTGAGGGAGAGGGTTCGCTCCACTTGAAGGAGGTCCCAGTTCCATCTATCAAAAAGGATGACGAGGTGCTTTTAGAAGTAGAGGCAGCTAGCATTTGCGGGACTGACGTTCATATCCTAGAAGTTCCTCCCGGACATCCTGCTACTCCCGGGGTAATATTAGGGCATGAATATACTGGTAAAGTAGTGGAGGTGGGAAAAGCGGTAGCACATATCAAGGAGGGCGATCGAGTCGTGGTTGATCCTAATCCTTCTTGTGGATATTGTCGCTATTGCCAGATGGGATTGCCCAATATGTGCTCCAACCTCACAACTTTGGGGATATTTATAGATGGGGGTTTTGCCCCCTACAATGTGGCTCCAGTTAAGGCATTATATAAGATATCTCCCGATCTAGCTCCTGAGATCGCGGTCTTCGCTGAACCTCTGTCCTGTGTAATGAATGGAGCTAGTAAGATCAAGCTCCAACCTGGAGAATCCGTGGTTATCCTAGGAGCAGGACCCATCGGATTATACTTCACTCAGTTGTTTAAAGCTGGCGGAGCGGGTAAGATCATCGTCTCGGAGATAAATCCCTTCCGCAGTCGTTTCGCTATTGAAAGCGGAGCGGATATGGTTATAGACCCAACCAACGAGGATTTAACGGGGATAGTGAGAAGAGAAACAGAGATCGGGGCTGATGTAGTGGTCGATGCGGTAGGCTCTCTCATTCGTCAGGCGATGGCTATCATAAGGCGAGGCGGGAAGATACTTCTTTTCGGGATGAATGCCAATGCCCGCGCTGAGATCGCCCAAAATGATATAACTCGCAATGAAATCGAGCTTTTGGGGACTTACATAGCCAAAGCCACCTTTCCTCCAACGGTTAAAATCTTGGAGAGCGGAATATTGCCTCTGAGGAAGCTCATAACTCATCAGCTCCCTCTAAGCGATATCCATAAGGGGATTGAGCTTATGAAGAGTGGAGAAGCGATAGAAATTGTAGTTAAACCCTAAGAACTTTTTACACTAGAAAGGAGATCAATAATGGGAAATTGGAAACTGCCACCTGAGGGTGGGCATATGGAAAAAGCTGATAAAATCTATTTTCAGAATATGACTTACCACGATATCGAGGAGAGGCTCAAAAAGAACGATCTGATCATCATCCCCACGGGAAGCACCGAGGCTCATGGTCCTAGTGCTAATCCTGGGGAGGACACCTTCTTAGTCACCAGAATGGCTGAGCTTGTTGCTCAGAAGACCGGTTGCACCGTCGCCCAGCCCACCTGGTATGGTTCTCATCCCTACCATCATATGGGAATGCCCGGCACGATCGTGGTTCCCGAGGAGGTATTTGTAGGTCTATTGAAGGCGATTATGGCTGGCTTCTGGAATGCCGGATTTAGAAAGCAAATACTTCTCAACGGACATGGGCAGGAGTATGTAATCCCTACTGCTATTCATCAATTCGCTAAGGAGTATCAGGTTCCCGGGGTCTTCATCAATCTGAACTGGTATCACGCCGTTCAAGATCATTTCAAGCTGAAGGAGGAAGGCGGTCCCTATGAAACTAACTTCATCCATGCTGATGAGGCGGAGACCTCTTGGGCTTTAGCCCTCTTCCCGGAGATGATCAATATGGAATATGCAGTCGATACCACCCCCAGAGGATATTTAAAAGAAGGGCATATCGATAAAGCTGGCAATCTCCTCCACCGCCCGATAGCTTGGTATGGGCAGGTGGGATGTGGTCCGATCGAGATCGCCGCTTATCCCGAAGGATGTGTGGGAAAGTCAACCTTAGGGGATGCGGAGAAGGCTAAACCGGGAGTTGAAGCTTTGTTGGATTATATGGTCGAACTTCACGATGATATAATGGAGAGATTTCCTGTCGGAGTTCTACCTCCTATCGAGGAAGTTACCCAGAGAAGAAAAGAGGATGTCGAGGCCGTAATCAAGGGTCCCTTAGCCGAGGGCGGAAGAAGCATCTATACGCTCAAATATCCTATGTAGTCGTAATTCTGAGGCAGATCAGATCTTACTTAACTGAGATCTGATCTGCCTATTAGCTGATAAAGAGAGGATAAAGTTTATCTTATAAGAATAGGGGGTGCCATCTTGAAATTAGCTTTAGTAGTCTCTACTCCTCAAGCAGAATTCTCCGCTTTAGCTATAAAGGATGAGCTAAGGGAGGGAATAAGAAAGGTGGCAGAATTGGGATATGATGGGGTGGAGTTAGCCATAAGGGATCCTAAACTGATCGATGCGGATTCGATCGAGGAGACCGTTAAAAAATACAATTTGGAAGTTCCAGCTATCGGGACCGGACAAGCCTATGGTGAAGAAGGGATAAGCTTCTCCGACCCTAAACCAGAGGTTAGGGTGAAGGCTAAGGAGAGGATCGGAGCTCAGATAGAATTTGCTTCGCGCTTCGGTGCTCAGGTGATAATTGGCCTCATTCGCGGTATTATCCAGGAAGGAGTAACTTATGATAGAGCTGTGCATTGGACGATAGAAGGCTTACGTAGCTGTTCCCAAATAGCAAAAACGAACAATGTTAATATGGTTATAGAGCCAATCAATAGATATGAGACCAACTTCATCAATACGCTTCAAGAAGGTATTGATTTTATCGAAAAGGTCGGTCGAGATGAGGTTACCCTGATGGCTGATGTCTTTCATATGAATATCGAAGAGCCTTCGATCTATAATAGTTTAATTGGGGCTAAGGATTATCTGACTCATATTCATTTTGCGGATAGCAATAGATGGGCCCCGGGTTCTGGTCATCTGGACTTCGCTGAGATAGGGAAGACTCTCAAAAGTATAGGATATGACAAATTCATCTCGGTAGAGATATTGCCAAAGCCAAGTCCTGAGACCTGCGGAAAACTCAGCATAGATCATCTAAGAAAAGTGGGGTTTTAAGATCAGAGTGAGCATGTAAAACTTCGGACTAGGTAGCTTTGGGAAGAAAGGAATGCTGTTGCCAATAAGCATCCCCCGATGATTAAAATATAACAATCTTAAAGCTAAGAGGTTATCTGGTCTAACTCATCCCTCTCCTCTCCTGCCTCCTACACACTATCAAATCTATCCCCTTCTCTATCCCTAACTCCTTATCCAGATGGAAAAAATCCCTCCTACATCTTTTGCATCTTACCTTCTGTCTCTCTATCTCCCCTAATATCGTCTTTAGCTTCCTCTTCTCCTTACCATTTCGCTTTACCTCCAATTGAATTTCTACCTATTCTCCTTTAAAGCCTATCAGCACAAAGTTTTAATGCTTACAAGATCCGACGCTTTTATCTTTTTGAAACTAACAAGGGTCAATCTTGGTATTATAAGAAGAAACCCAACTTATATTTTGGAGGATTGAGAAATGAAAAGTGATATTAACAGAACAGGACAGGGGAAGAGAGGTATATCCGAGGTTACTATAATTGGATATTTCCTATTGATCTTCGGGGTGCTAAATATTATAAATTTCTTTAGCCCGATTCCTATCCCTACGGTAGGAACCTTCGCCTTGGTAATGGGAGGCTTATGTATAGCTATAGCTTTATTTCTGCTCTCTCTTAATGAACCCAGGGTGTTAAGTTTGCCTAATAGGATCTTGAAGTTAGCTCAACTACACAACGGTATTCTAACTGTGCCTTTGGTGGCTGTGGAACTTGATATCCCCTTGAAAAAGGCAGAGAGGACCTTAAATGATCTGGCTAAAAAGGGATATGCGATAATGAGACTCTCCTCGGAGGAGGACGGGGTTATCATCTACGAATTCCCTGAATTTAGGAGGGAGGACTAAACTGGTAACCTTCGAAGATGTAAAGCAGAATGAGAAGGTTAGAGCTTATATGAAGAGTGCCGATGAGTATCTAAAAGCTCTTGGCTATACCGAGCATGGATATCGGCATGGAAATTTGACCGGGAATATCGCTCGTAATGTTCTTCTTCAGTTGGGGAAATCGGAGCGACTTGCAGAGCTAGCGGCGATAGCGGGTTTCCTTCATGATATTGGGAATATGGTAAATCGGGATGATCATGGACATAGCGGGGCTCTAATCTCCTTTTACATTTTAAACGAGATGGGGATGGATCCCGAGGAGATAGGATTAATAACAGGAGCAATAGGCAATCATGAGGAGGAGAACGGGGTCGCTTTGAACGATATCTCAGCCGCAGTAGCCCTGGCTGATAAATCGGATGTGCATAGATCTAGGGTTAGGAATATCGATCCCTCCACCTTCGATATCCATGATCGGGTGAACTATGCCGTAGAGAGATCTTTCTTACGAGTAGACTCGGAGAGGAAGACCATCACCTTGGAATTAACGATAGACACTGCTATATCTCAAGTGATGGAGTACTTCGAGATATTTCTGCTTAGGATGATCTTCTGCCGCCGAGCCGCAGAGATATTAGGATGTAAGTTTAAGTTGGTGATTAATGAGATTGAGCTATTGTAATCTAGGAGATCGGGGTTGAATAAAGATGGCTAACATAAAAAAGAAAGCCGCGGTAGCAAATGAGATTAAGAAAGAGCGAAAAGAGCTCGGGGTATTTGGGACAGCTCTAATAAGTGGTTTGGTGGCTTTTCTCTATTGGCTGTTACCTGATCTAATGCCTGGTAGTCCCATAGATGATATAATTGTGATCTTAATCGCTGGCTTAATACCATTAGTGAAATGGGTGACTCGAAGGATTAGGAAATAGCATCTTAGGGCATATTAGCTAAGTAGTTTCAAATATTCGATAGTGAGTTCAAGACATAATCTCCCCCTCACCCCATCCCTCTCCCCTAGTGGGAGAGGGAACATAATTAAACCCCTTTTTCAAGGAGTTAGTTCCCCCTCCTTGATGAGATGGGTTAAGGGAGGGTGATTGCGGAGTAAAGACTTTTAAGGTTAGTTCAAATTGATAAGGGAGGAGATGAAGATGGCGGTAATAGAAGTGGAGAATTTAGTCAAGACCTATGGGGATACTAAGGCTGTCGATGGGATCAGCTTTGCAGTCGAGCAAGGAGAGATCTTCGGGATAGTTGGGCCTAATGGTGCAGGAAAGACAACTACGGTAGAGATAATTGAGGGGTTGCGGAGAGCCGACAGCGGTATAGTGAAAGTACTAGGTCTGGAGGTTGAGAGAGATATAGATAAGATCAAGGAGAGGATGGGCATCCAATTACAAACTACCGCCCTTTATCCCAACCTCACCGTCTGGGAGATGCTCGATCTATTCGGGAGTTTCTTCCCCGAAATGTTATCTAAAGAGATGATCATCGAACAATTGAACTTAGCTGAGAAACGAAATGCCTTGAGCAAGAACCTGTCTGGAGGGCAATTACAGAGATTATCTCTAGCTTTGGCTCTAATAAATGATCCTGATATTATCTTCCTTGATGAGCCAACCACAGGGCTCGATCCTCAGGCAAGAAGAAGTATGTGGGGTATAATCGAGAAACTAAAGGAGGAAGGGAAAACGGTGCTTCTCACCACTCATTATATGGAGGAAGCCGAGAAACTTTGTGATAGAGTAGCGGTTATGGATTATGGTCATATTTTAGATTTAGATGAGCCGGAGGATATGATAAAGCGATACTTTAAGGAAAGTGCTATTCAGTTCGAGATCAATAGGGAGATCGAGATGGAACGTTTCCAAGAACTTCCCTTTGTAAATCAAGTGTTCCTCGAGGATAAGATCGTAACCCTCTACTCTTCCAAAACTGAGGATACCCTAGCCGCTTTGATGAATATGCTCTCTACCGATAACCTCCAGCTCTCTGATATCCATATTCGTCGCGCCTCTTTGGAGGATGTGTTCCTCAAGCTTACAGGAAGGAGGATAAGAGATTGAAATCTTTATTTAAACTTACCTTAGCTACTATCAAGGGTTTCTATCGTGATAGAACAGCCCTCTTTTGGTTTCTTTTATTTCCCCTTTTTTTCATCCTTCTCTTCGGGGCTGTCTTTAGCAACGAGGATATGGGACAATTCGAGATTGGTTTAGTGGTCGAGGATACCTCTCCTATTGCAAAGGGATTAAGCCAAGCTTTTAATTCAGTGCCGATGTTTATAGTAAGTGAAGGTGAATATGAGGAGGAGATAGAGAAACTCAGGAATGGAGATCTGCAAGCGGTGGTGGTAATTCCCGAGGGATTATCGGCTTCGATTATGAAGGGAGAGGGAGCAAGTTTAAATATATACTACGATGAGAGTCGTTCTATAGCTTCTCAGACTGTGCTTTCTATCCTAAGGGAGGTGATAAATAGGATCAATCAGGAGATCACTCAGCATCAGGATCTGGTGAAAGCAGAACAAATTCCGCTTCAGGCTAAACGATTGCGCACCATAGATTTCTTTGTCCCTGGAATATTAGCTATGTCCATTATGCAAGGTGGCTTATTCGCAGCTGATCTTCTCGTTTCCCAGAGGGAGAAGCATATCCTGAAGAGATTGGGAGCGACCCCTCTCCGTCGTTCTACTTTAGTTATCAGCCAAGCTATCTTTCGCCTTATCTTAGCCTTAGTGCAAGCCTCGATAATTATATGGATAGGGAATTTGGTCTTCAAGGTTCAGATGGTAGGCAATTGGCTTAACTTATACCTACTTGTTATACTCGGCTCGCTTACTTTCCTATCTATGGCCTATATGGTAGCTTCCTTCACTAGGACTGAGGAGAGTTGTATAGCTGTAACGCAGATGTTAAACTTTCCGATGATGTTCTTATCCGGCATCTTCTTCCCTATCGAATTTATGCCCGACTTTATAAAGCCAATCATTAAGATCATCCCTTTGAGCTATCTAGGAGATGCATTTCGTCAGATTATGAATAACGGCAGAGGGTTGTTGGATGTATCGAATGATATATTTATCCTCCTAGGCTGGATGATAGTATGTTCGCTTATATCCTTCAGATTCTTTAGGTGGGATTAGGTCTCAAATATCCTTTGAAACTTCAGTGAGAAGATAGCCACTCTCTTAAACCATCCCCTAATAGATTGAATCCCAGGACCGCCCAAGCGATAGCTAACCCCGGAAAGATAGCGAGCCACGGTGCTATCTGGAGTAGTTTTAAGCTAGAGCTTAACATCAATCCCCAAGAGGGAGTGGGAGGTCTAGTTCCCAAGCCGAGGAAGTTTAAAGCCGCCTCCGCCAGGATCGCGAAGGCGAGATTTAGGGTGAAATGGACGGTCAAGGGAGAGGTAATATTGGGCAAGATGTGGCGAAGGATTATCCGCAGATCGCTTGCTCCTAACGCTCGAGCAGATTCTATGTGAGGTTTCTCCTTCATAGAAAGCGTTGCCCCTCTGGTGAGGCGGGTGAAGGCTGGTAGATAGATCAATCCCAGAACTAGGATCAGGTTGGAAACAGTGGAACCAAGCATAGCTAGAATGAGGATAGCTAATAGTATCACTGGAAAAGCGAATATTACATCCATTATCCGCATCAATATAGCATCAAGAATCCCTCCATAATATCCACTCAGCAGTCCTAGAGGAATCCCTCCTAGAGCGGCTAGTCCTACGGAGAGGAAGCTTATCTTTAGAGATAGGCGAGAGCCCCATATAATTCTGCTTAGGATATCCCGTCCAAATTCGTCGGTTCCCAAGAGGAAAGTGCGATTAGGAGGTTGAAGGCGGGCTTTGGGATGCATCTCTATCGGATCGTAGGGAGCAAGGAGTTCAGGAAAGAAGGCTGTGATCACAAGAATCGAGGCTAGAAGGGAACCGACTATCGCGAGTTTATTTTTCTTCAGTTTAACTTATCCTCCCTGCTAATCCTCCCTCTCTTCTCCCACGATAGTGACCTCGGTGCCGATAGGGATCAAGTCGAAAAGCTCCTCTATATCCTCATTATATAACCTGATACAGCCCCGAGTAACATCCTTTCCGATAACCTCGGGATCGTTAGTGCCGTGAATCCCATAACTTTTACTCTCAGCGAATCCCATCCATCTCTTGCCAAGAGGGTTATTCGGATCTTCAGGTGGCACAGGGCCTTCATCTGAAAACCAAGTGGGGTCTTCTAGCTTATTTCCTATCGTGAAAGTTCCTACCGGGGTAGCATCTCCTGCTCCTAGCGCTACAGGATAATCCATAGTATCTTCATCATCCAAGAACACAGTGAGCTTATGATCAGGCTTCGATATGAAGAGACGGAAGCGTCCCCTCAGTATCCTTAATTCTTGACCCAATCTAATATCATTAGGGTTCCCTATACCATTTAAGAGTGCCAGAAGGCCGACCGTTGTCCCGTATTGAGTGGCTATCTTAGAGAGGGTATCGCCAGATTTCACGACGTATGTTTCTTTAGACCTCTCATCTATTATATCTCTCAACCTCTCCTTCTTTATCTCCCGAACCCTCATAGCTACCTTCTCGATTTCAACCTCAGCGGAACGAGCGGTTTCGCTCTTGGGATGGTAACTCATAACCTTCTGAAAAGCCTCAGCCGCCTCATCATATTTCCCCAAAGTTCTATAGGATTCGGCGATCTTATACTGAGCTTTATCAACGAGATCGCTATCAGGATAGTTATCGATCACCTTCTGAAACTCGATTATCGCCTCCTCATATTTTCGGCTATTATATAATTCCTCCGCCTTTTTATAGAGTTCTTCAGCCGAAGGCTTCTTAGGGCAGCCAAGGGCTACCGCTATAAGCAACAGCGGAAGTAGCCAATAAACAGCTCTGAATCTTCTCACCCTTATACCTCCTTAATCTTCAATCGGCAATCCCACTGTTAATTTATCTCCTCCACCTATCTTAAGCGGATAACCGGGGAAAGCCTTAATACGATATTCAAGCCAAAACTCGTCCTTCGTCTGAATATATCCGATCTTTATCTCTCGACAATGCAGATCGTGAGTTATAATCAACTCTCCAAAAGTTGGTCTGCCATTTATCAAATCATAAGCGATCCTATATTCTAATTGCCACTTAGGGATCAGTCCGATATCGAGCATAGCATCGAGACGCTTGAAGGTCCTTTCCTCGATGTCGTAGCTCAATCCGAGATCTATCCTGAGCTTCTCCTTCGGCTTCGTCTGCATCTTGGCTATCAGATCGGAATATTCCTCAGTCTTGAAATTATAAGTGGTGTATACAGAGAGCTTCCAAATATCCTTATATCTAAGGTCGTTTTTTATAAGAAGTGTTTCCACTGAAGTCCCCACTTTATCTAGTCTTGGTATGGGAGTCTCCCCCTCCACCTGCTGGTAGGTGTAAGTTAGGTTAAAATCGAGATATTCGCTTACCCCAGTCAGAAATATAACTTGTCCCTTAAAAAGATATCGCTTATCCCCATTACTATAGAGGGATTGATCGAGCAACTCCAAGAAGTTAAAATTCATATCGCGAAATGGCTTTGGCAACTTCAGGCGGAAGTTCTCCCTCACAGTAAGTTCGTAGTGTATTCTATCCAGATAGATATCTCCTGGCTCGTAGTGATATCGTCCCCAATGGGCCTTGGTCTTGTAGAAGATAGGAAGTCCCTTCAGTGATCTTTGAGTAACATCCAAGGTTAATTCAGGAATCTTATCTAATACGATAAGATTATCATCACCAGTATAAAGATCGCGATCCAGATCTTCCCTCTTCTCCGTATATAGCTCCAGCCCGAAACCCCTGAAAGCCCTGCTGAGCCTAAGGGCGTATTTCAGTTCTTCATCAACCTTATTCTCGGATTTATCGTAAGCGCTATAGTTGATCAACGCGTCAGCGCGAAGGCTAGCGGGTAGAAGTTGAGTGTGATAGAGTCGGGTCGAAATATTTTTAAGCTCGGAGGGAGTCCCCATTTGAGTGATATTGTAATTATTAGTAAGAGTCGTGGTAACTCCTTTCACCTGCCTGTTTATGCTTAAAACAGCCTGTAAACTTTTGTTAGTATTATTGTGGTTTAGAGAGAGAGATGTTTTGAAATCCCCTAAGGTCTGTTCATGTTTCAATTGAGATGTGATCTCCGATCTATCGGTCACCTTATTTGCCAGATGATAGAAGTAGAGCGAACCTTTTCCTCCCTCACCTACAGTATAGTAATGCCTGAAGCCCTCTCCCAAGCCGATTTTCTCCATCCAATCGAGATAGATTATCCCATAAGCAGTGGTAGTGATAAAATAATCGAAGGCCGCCTTTATGAACCAGCCCTCAGTTTCATTATGTCCGATACGAGGGAGGGATGTTCTATCCCTCTCCTCTTTGAGAGAGATCACATAGTAAGGGACAAAGAATATGGGAACAACCCCATCCCAGAAGGTCGCCCAAAAGATCACTACTCGATCACCAGGATAAACTGTAACTCGGCGAGCAGAAATATGATAGTGAGGAATAGTATTATCACAAGTGGTCATACTCCCTCTCTCGATGCCGATCTTCTTCTGAGTCCCCTTCATCTTCTTTCCCTGCCAATAGATCGTTCCTTTTATCTTCGGTCCTTTCACCTCACCATAAGGCTTTATCACCACTCCATACTTGCTCTTTAAATCTAAATCGAGCTCTTCCCCCTCTGTTTTCACCTCTCCCTGCTGTAAAATTACATTTCCCCAAGCCTTGAGCTTATTCTCCTTCAGATCCAGCTCTAGTCTATCCGCAGTTACCTCCATATCCTTATATTTAAGGATAACATTCCCCGTGGCTACTAAAACTTTAAGCTCCTCGATTCGGACGCTATCTGCGTTCAAATATAGGGGTTCCTCTTCGGCTTCCGCTGAAGTGGTAAAAAGTGAAATTAAGATGAATATCGAGAAGATGATAAATTTCTTGAGCAATTTCCTCGGATAGCTCCTCCCATAAATTGACTTTGATTCTCACCTGTGCTATAATCTAAGATGATAGATAAAGAAAGGGGGAAGGAAATTGAAAAAAGCGATAAATTCGGTCTTAATCTTAATTCTTGCTGGATATATGCTCTTAGGATGTGCTTCTGGCGGCGGAGGAGGAGAATTTAATCCCACGAAAGTGATCGTCACTATGAGCGTTCTGGGACAGATAACATTTGATGCTCACTACTTCATCGCCTTTGATACCAGCGAAAATATAATATCCGGACCCCAAGGAGATGGAAGAAATTGGACCGATTATATCGAGCTAAAGAATATGACCTTTTACATCGGCAAAGATCTCGAGGAAGCTCAAATATATACGGGAGAAGCCGATATTATAGGTACTAATGGCCTCCGGGTAGAAGTTCCTTTCACCGCGCTAGTTGGAGAGGAGGGAAAACTAACCTCTCTTAAGATCAATCTGGTAACTTCTCAGAAGAGCGTTCCTCCCCTCGCGATGGATGCTCTGGGCGAAGGAGTTCCCCAGGAGGGGGATTATATCAAAGTAGATCTCAGCTCTCCTTTGCCCATCTCGATATCAGATCCCCAAGGAGATTGTTCCGATCCCGATTTCGATATCATCTCTGGAGAGATCGAGCTCAGATGATCATCGCCTATCGGTTATGATGATTAATCCAATACCTATCGCGAGATATATTATGGCGTGTAACCAAGCGCTCGCTAGAGGAGGAAGAAGCCCCAATCTCCCCCACGAGCGCATTAGGGACATCGCTTGATAATAGGAGATAGCCAAGATGATGCTCAATATTACCCCCATAGCTCGACCACTCCTTATATTTCGAAGCCCTAGCGGAGCGGCGATTAAGGTGAGGATGAAGCTAGCAAAGGGAAGAGAGAGCTTCAAATTATACTCCACCTCTAAGGGTTGAGTGCGAATCCCACTCTTTCGCAGGGTCTCGATCTTCTCCTTGAGTTCCTCTCGGGTCATCTCCTCCGGGGTCTTCTTTTCCTTGAGCAGCTCCAGCGAATCTCGATTTATCCCTAAAGGAAGGGATGTATCTGGCATAGCTCCTTCATATAGGGTATGCCCCTCTTCATCATAACGGTGGAGGACAACCTCCTCCAATTGCCAATTCGTATCCTCCCATATCCCCCTCTTGGCAGTGATAACCTTTGCTAATTTCCCCCTCCAGTAGGTATAGGCATTAACGTTGATCATCTTTCCACTTTGGGTATCCATCCACTGGATATAGAAGTGAGTATCATCGATCTTGAAGAATATATCCTGCTGAGTTCGGGGCATCGTCCTATGGTACACATCCTCTACCATAGTCTTGCTTGCTAATTCATTAGCTCTAGGCACTAACTTCTCGTTATTATAGAAGGCGGCGATACTTACCGCTAAGGAGAAGGTCAACACTGGAATCATTATCTTATGAGGAGGGACGCCACCGCTGCGCATAGCGATTGTCTCGCTGTCCTGCGAAAGCCTTCCCAAAGTCAGTAAAGTGGCAAATAACATCCCTACCGGAAATCCCAGGATCAATAGCTGAGGCAATTTATATAGTAGTAGGCGAGATACAGCATCAAGGTCAACCCCCCTCTCGATCAGCCACTCGTTCAACTGGTAGAGGGTATCACCGATCATAAATATGACGAAACCAGCTACGCTGATAAAGAAAGGGAAGATCAACTCTTTTAGTATGTATCTATCCAATATCGTCATCTATCGAAAAACTCCTGAGCAGGATCATCTCCTAGAAACTATCAGAATCATCACAATCCCGATCAAAGCATATATTAGGGCATGGGACCAAGCTCCCACTAAAACTGGCAGGACTTCTATTCGTCCCCAAGAGCGAGAGAGCGACATTATCTGGAGATAAGTGAAGGATAGAACTATGGAGGCTATTATCCCAAAAGCCTTTCCTCCCTTGACTCTCCTGAATCCTAGAGGAGCACCAATCAAGGCAAAGATGAAGCTAGCGAAAGGAGTAGATACCTTCATCTGATAATCTACCTCTAGAGATTGGGTATTACTACCAGCCGAACGCAGTTTCTCTATCTCCTCTCTTAACTCCCTCCTATTCATCTCCGAGGGCGATTTCTGTTCCTTCAAATAGGCCATAGACCTTCGATCCACCTCCATATGGAGGTTATACTCCTCGTTATGACTTTCGGAGATCGTCCATCCGTCCTTGTCGTATTGGTAAACCCTGGCTTCCCTCAGCTTCCATTCATTCTTTCCCCATTTACCTTCCTCAGCAACTACTAATTGAGGCGTCCCTCCGTATTTTAGCTCATAGACAGTTATATTTTTCATAGTGTCAGTTCTATTATCGATCCTACCGATATAGAAATAACGTCTCTCATCGACCTTGAAGAAGATATCCTCTTGAATGTCCGGTAAGGCTCGATCATAGACCACATCGATCATTATATCCTGAGCCAATCGGTTGGCTTTGGGAACTATATATTCGTTATTTAGATAGGCCCCAGTGCTGATCAGAAAGGAGATAAATAAAAATGGAGCCATAATCCGAGGAGGACTCATCCCTCCAGCTCGCATAGGCACTATCTCGCTATTCTGGGAAAATCCCCCTAAAGTCAGCAGGATAGCGAAGAGGGTCCCTACCGGGAAGCCTAATACCAGGATATGAGGAAGTTTCAGGATGAGGAGGCGAATTATAGTGTTCAAATCCACTCCCTTTTCGATGAACCACTCGTTGAGTTGGAAGAGGATGCTTCCCAGCATGAAGATCACGAATCCGCTTATACTCACCAAGAAGGGGTTGAGGAACTCCCTCATTAAATATCTATCTAATATCTTTATCTCCATTTACCTCCATTATTACATCTCATCTATTATTTTAACAGAAATTTCTATACTTGTCTAGATTTTTAGCCTCTCTCGCGAAGGCTTTATTCTATAAGCGCGCCAATCCAAAATTCCGGAACGGCTGACTTCCTCAATGCTTATCTCATTATAATATAGTTGGCGATCTCTGTCAAGAAAAAATGAGCGGTTGAGTCAAAGTCCCAACCGCTTTAGTCCTCCATTATATTATTATAGAGATAGGGATATCCGATATGGTTACTCCTTCTTTTGTCCTATTCTGATCTCTCCCTTTCTGGTGATAATCCATAGTCCCAAGAGGATGATAGCGATAGGGATTATAAAGCGTCCCGTTCTGGAAGTAACCAGGAGTAAGAAAACGCTAAAGACGAGCAAAGCCCAGCCGGGAAAAATAGGCCAATTAAGTCCTCGGGGTTTAGTATCGATGTAATAAACAGCAAAGAAAGCCAATCCCAGCAGAGCAAAGAAGAGGAAGGCGATATTTCCTCCCGTTATCCTATCGAAATACACAAAGATACTTAAAGCTATAAGTATACAGCCAGGGATTAGAAAACCAACACTCCTATTGTAGTAAAAGTAGGCCCCCAGAAATGCT
>CAZSTA010000054.1:0-19490 GCA_964609495.1 uncultured bacterium
AAGGGCTTTGGTTCAATCTCAGTTTTCCCTCTCCCCTCGTGGGAGAGGGATAGGGTGAGGGGGAAATTACATCTTGAACTAAGTGAAAAATTAGGAATAACCAACTACTTGCTTGAAGTTACTTAAAACTTCACTCCAGCTTCTAATAGAGCCTCTTTCATCCCTTGGAATGATTCCCTGGTTCCGTCTTCAGGAGTGCCTCCTTCGGGCTTATAATGAGTTTCTAGAGAAACCACTCCTCGATAATCATCTTTTAATAGAGCTTTGAACTGGGCTACGAAATCGATCTTACCCTTTCCCACTGGTCTCCATTCAGGCCTCCCCGTCTCCTCATTGATAGCGGCATCCTTTATATGCGTATGAGCTATGTAATCCTTGATCAGATTATAACCGTAGGGATATGGCTCCTCCCCTGTGAAAAAAGCATTTCCTGGATCCCAGATAAGACGGAGATGGAGAGAATTTATCTCCTTTAACAGACGGAGAGATTCCTCGGCACTTCCCACATAACAAGCATGCTCATTCTCCAGAGCTAAGATAAATCCCTTCTTTCTCACCATCTCAACTGGTCCCCTTAACCTCTCGAATATCTCTTGCCAGATCTCCTCGGTAAGTTCTCCCTCTCTCCAGAAGGCGAAAGAGCGCACTAGCTTAGTGCCGAACATCTCCGCTAGCTCCATAGAGCGGCGAAGGACATCCAACTGTTGCTCATAGCTTCTATCAGCGGCCATAAAGGTGTCTCCCTTCGCCCCTTCCTCTCCCCTCAAGTTGCACTTCAGAAAGGGAGAGGCGATGCAAGAGACGGTAAATTCACCCTTTTCCAACATCTTTTTCGCTTGGGATAGATCATCATTAGGAAGATCGATTATATTCTTACCCCACATGCTTCTTAACTCTGCTATACTCGCTCCTAATTCCCTCATCACGTATAAAGCCCTTTCGAAATCCTGAGTAATTTCGTCAGGAAAAATGCCAACTTGATACATATTCACCCTCCATTCATTTCGATTTAGGTTATCTAATTTGTAGCACTTTTCAGAGATAGCTTTAATTAAGATATGAGCTTCTTCAAAGCCGATATGCTCTCAGCAGCAGCTCTATCAGGATCACTTACGGTAAAGAGATCGATAGTATAGTATCCCTCATATCCTATCTCCTTTAGAGCTTCATCTATTGCCTTCAGATCCATATCACCTTGGCCAGGGACTAGGTGACGATGAACTTTATCCTTTATATCCTCGAAGTGGGTATGCACTATATTTTCGCCTAGCCACTTCACCGAGTCTAGGACATCCGCATCTGTGCAGTAGGAATGTCCAATATCCAGGTTGACTCGCAAGGGTCGAGAAGCAAATTTCTCCAGCAAGCGTTGCATATCCCTGGTATCCTCAACTATCAGATCTGGCTCTGGTTCTAAGGCTAAGACGACCCCCTTCTCCTCAGCTAGGTTTAGAAGAGAAGCGAGTCTCTCCTCTAGCTTGAGAAAAAGCTCCTCTTTCTTATCCCTATCTAGCACCCCAGAGCTTATGACCAAGATATCAGTTCCAAATTTCTCTGGCAGATCGAGGCTTCGCTGTAAAGTTTTGTAGCTGTCATCATCACGGACGAAATCTATATGCCAACTGAGAGAACAAATCTCTAATCCTGCTTCGGCAAGATAGCCCTTGATCTCCTCGATCCGCTTTTCGGTCAACTGCTCCGGCCTTAATCCCTCATCCTCCAGACATAACTCAACCCCAGTATATCCCATCTCTCCAAGATATTTAAATACCGAAGCCCACTCTCTCCCTCCAAAAGATGCGGTTCTATATCCTATCTTCATTACTTGACCTCCTTTACGATCGCCTCGCAATCCTTCAACCAAGTGTGAGCGGGGTCATCATTAGGTTTCATAATTCTTTTCTCTCCTGCTAAAGCCCAGAGGTAATAGAGCGAATAACCAGGCGCAGCCACCACCGGGTGATATCCATAGGGTAGCTTCATCGTATCGCCGTCTTCGATTACATAAGTCTCGTTCACAGACCCATCCGCAGTATAGATTCTCTGGATTCCAAAACCTTGTTTAGGCTGAATGTGGAAGTGATATAACTCCTCTAATTTATACTCCTGAGGAGGGTTATCAACATCATGCTTATGGGGAGGTGCGCTACTCCAATTTCCCGGAGGGTTAAAGGTTTCTCCTACAATCAACCTTTGGGCATTGACTCGCGAGTCGATTATATCATGCACATCTCGGCGCCAATTCAACACCCCAACCGATCTAACCTTTACCTCGGAGGGAGTGATGACTGTTACCTCTCCTTTCTGATCGCTAGGAGCTTTAAAGATAGCTATCTCTACATCTCCCTTAGCAACAACCTCATACCTTAAAGGAGCGGGGATATATACCGCATAAGCTTTACCTCCAAAGACCTCGGCTCTTTCCCCAATTTCCCTCCACTCTTTGTATCCAGCCTTAATGGCGCATTTTCCTGCTAAGATAACTAGAGCGATCTCCTTACCATCGCCGCTCTCCGAATAACTCTCTCCATCGGACAAAGTCAGCTTAGCGAATTCTAGGAGCTTCAAATCCTCATCGCCTGGGGATACTATTGTATCATACCCTTTAGTATCCCTGGCTTTACATAATAAGCTCACTTCGATTTCCTCCTTTTCACTTATAAGCTTCAACTTCCAACTTCTGCTCTCCAAGCTTCAGTTGATAATTATCATCATATATGATAACAACTATCCCCAATAATATCAAGATCGTTCCTATGATTATCCTAGTCGTTATCTCCTCTCCTAAGAATATATTAGCGCTGAGCAAAGTGAATACTGGAGCTAAAGAAGTCATAACTCCGGCAGTGGAAGCGTTTAAGCGCTTGATACCTTCGCTTAATAGGAGGTAACTAAGACCGGTGCCGATCACTCCTAGAGCGATCAGGATTATTATATCTCTCCCAGTAGGAGAGATATAAAATTCGAGCTTCAGATAGGTGGGAATCGCAGTTATGATCACTCCTAGCAGAAATACCGAGGGCAGGATCTCAGTTGTCCTTCTATTCTCACCCAATTTCTTATTGCTGAGTCCATAAAAGGACCAGAAGAGTCCTGAGATCGCTACGAGGATATTCCCCCAGAAGTATCGGGAGGCAAACATCTCTGCCAGACTATCCTCGCTCCATATCACAATGAATAGCCCTGCTAGAGTTATTAGCATCCCTATCCCCTTCAACCAGTCGATTCTCTCTCTGAGGAGCAAGTGACCCCACAGGATCAGGAATATTATCTGACTTTGAACAAGCAGAGAGGCTGATCCAGCGGTCGTTTCCTTAACTCCTAAAGTAAAAAGGATGTAGTTCAGGGATAGGGCGGATCCACCTAAGAGAAGCCAAGGGTTTCTCCAATTCAATAGAAAACTCCCTTTTCTTCCTCTGATTATCCAGAGGAGGAAAAAGAATATACAAGCAAGGGAGAAGCGAACGAAGACTATAGTGAGAGGATTGAAGACAACTAAGATAATCTTCACTAAGATCGGTATGAATCCCCAGATCATAGTGGTTAATATGATATAAAGCACTCCCATCTTTTTAAAGCTCGACCACTTGATCTAAATGCTTAGGTTTATCAGGGTTTATCCCCCTAGATATGGCCTTATAGTAGGCGAATAGTTGGGCTATCGGTAGATAAAGCCCCACTCGAGCCATCTCCGATAGTCCAGAGTCGATCTCCACCAAATAATCGGCAACCTCCTTTATCCCCTCGTCAGCTTTATCACAGAATACGAAGGTTGACGCTCCTAACCTTCTCAATTCCTCAAGAAGCTTCACCTCATAATCCTTACCAGAATCAGATAGAAATGCGCCCACTAGAGTCTTATCGTCTATAACGGACTTCGGGCCATGGCGAAACTCCAGCATATGGAACGCTTGAGATGAAACTAGAGCCATCTCCTTGAGCTTCAACATCACCTCGCACGCCGCTCCGAAGTAGGGGCCTCCTCCTAAAAAGACGAATTTATCGTAGCATCCGTCCTCTCCTAAGCTCTTAGCTAAGCTGTGAAAGTTCTTTATAACCTCCTCTCCTCTCTCAGGAAGAGCCTCTAGCTCCTTCTGATACTCCTTATTATCGCTTACTATAGCGGCAGAGAGTTGAGCAAGTAGTAACATACTGGTCAAAGCCTTGGTCATAACTACGCTCTTCTCCTGACTCTTTTCAGCTATTAATTTCTCATCTCCTCCCTTGGCTAATTCGCTATCTGGATAGCAACTAATTACCAACTCCTTCAGATCGTAATTCTCTTTAGCGAAGTTGCGAGCGATTATGATCTCGGTGGTAGTTCCTGAGCGAGAGATAGATACTAATCTATATTTTCTATTCTCAGCGAATACCACCTTATCGAAGAGAAATATCTCCGAGGAAGGCACTGCCCTAGCGCTCATCCCAGTGATCGTCTGGAATATCGAGGAAGCCATAATCCCTAAATAGTAAGAAGAGCCGCATCCAGAGAAGATTATATCAACAGCGGGATCGCGGAAAAATGCTCTTATACTTTCCTCTTTACCAGTTATATACGCTAAAACAGCTCTCCAAGCGTTAGCTTGCTCTAATATCTCTTCTAAAGTGTAGTGTCCTTTTTCTTCGCTCACGTAATTATCCTCCTATTTCTATATTGCAGTTTACTTCCAGCCTTTCAATCTATTTCTCCAAGTTAGACAGGGCAGAAGCCAGATAACCAAGACCCCAAGCAATAATGATCTCTTCATAAGGTTCATAGTCGATCTTAGGAAGATGTTCGGGGCACACCAGCCCTTCGTAGCCAATTTGCTGTAGCTCCTTCAGCACTCTAAGGATGTCAATTTCACCTTTGCCAAAGATGACCTCATCAAAGCCATCAGGCTTATGTATCACGTCTCGAGCATGCACGAAGAGGATCTTTTCCCCAAATCGACGGATGCTATCATAGATGTCATCACCAGCTAGTTGATGGCAACCCGTGCAGAAGGTAACGCCATTGTAATCGCTTGGAACCGCCTCTAGTAGTCGGTTCATACCTTCATAGTTCCAGATAAGAAACTGAGGCCACTGATGTCCATGATTGGCTAGGCGAACTCCTGATTCCTCGGCACACGGAACGATCTCTTGATATAGCTCTATCAAATGTTTCCACTTCTCTTCGCGGGTATCCTCATCTTCAGAGGAGGGGATACCCAAAAACAAGAAGAGCATATCTACTCCTGCCTTTCCCATCGCCTCGATCGTGTTGCATAGCGCTTTCGCCTTCGCTTCAGCACCTTGAGGCGAAAGGACTGCATCCTCACTGATTGTTTCGCTCAGTATTCGTAATTCAAGCCCACTATCATTGAATCCCTTCTGATACCTCTTAAGTCTTTCGAGCTCTATACAGCCTGCCTCATTGTAACATTCTTCCACCTCGGGAAAAGCCCAAATGTCTTGTATTCCCAATTTGGAAGCATACTCAACAACACGATGAATATCATTACCACAGACATCTGTCCGAAGGGCAACTTTCATAAGATTATCTCCTTTCTCTCGCTCCAGAATTGAGCGCTATGTGTTTTTTCCATAAGTTCCAGAGGTTCATCCACCTGAGGTGGTAGGGGAAAATGAATCATAGTGCGCAGTCGAGAGGACTCATAGATAGTGGCGATTATTTCCAGAGTCTTAATAGCCTCCCGCCCACTCACAATGGATCCCTTATCGCTTTCAAGGGAATCGATCATAGCTTCCATCAATAGCTGCCAAGCATTTATCCAATAATATTCAATTGTAGGTCTTCCTAATATCTCCTTTCTCGGTTTTCCTATTAATTCATCCTCTGCCTCAAACGTCCTCCAGCCCAGAGTTTTACTATTAAGCACCTTTACGAAGTGTTCAGCGGGATAATTCCCACCTGCTATTTGGATTATCCCCTCGGTGCCGGTCAAAGTCACTGAGTAGCTTAAATGACCCTCTATTGCGCGACCAGCCATAACACAACCTTCCACATCATTCTCAAATTTGAGATAGCCTATCGCCGCATCCTCTATATTATGGCGCCAGGGACAGTATTTTCTCCTCTCCCAGTCAACCTGCCCTATAACCCATCGAACTGGAACATCCCCAGCATAGAAGCGAAGGATATCTACACAGTGATCATCGCAGAAGAGATCACCTCCGTAAACTTCTACTTTCAACAATCCTCCTATTTCACCGTTATCGAGCAATTCCTTGGCTTTTACATATCTGTTCTCAAATCGTCGTTGATGACCAACAATAAGCCGGCAATGGTTTCGATCACATTCCTCGATCATTTTATTTGCCTCGGAGATGCTGAGAGCTATCGGCTTCTCACACAGAATCGCCTTGGGATTCCATTTAGCCGCTTCTACGGTCATCTCACAGTGTAGGACAGGCCAGGTGCAAATGCTTACGATGTCGAGATTTTCTTTCTCCAGCATCTCTCTGTAGTCTGTGTAAAGGTTAGTTATTCCATATTCTTCGGAAAATCTCTGAAGTCGCTCAGGATCCACGTCTGCCGCCGCGACGACTTCTGTGGATTGGGCAGCCTTATAGCCGTTCATATGCCCTGTTGAAACCCAACCACATCCAATAATCCCTACCCGATACGTTTTTGAAGGCATTATGCTTCTCTCCTTGTCTGAATATTTTTTATTAGCGATTTTGTCCTATTTTCTAACGTCTATTTTTCAACCCCAAGGATAGCTTTGCTGGGAGAGTAGGGGGCTCTAGTAGCAGAGACAGCTTTCCCAGTTAGTATATCCTCGGCGATAGCTACATCCTCCTCTATCTCCTCGGGACTAGCTACTCCAACAGCTACTGTATCTATATCTTTGATGACACTATAGACGAAGCCCAAGCCATCTTGAGGGATTAACCTTCCTGCCGCTAGGGGCTTTATAGCCACTACAGGCTTAGTCGTCGCTCTGATCACTTTTGCTACCCAGGGGGTCTCTACTGGACAGAGAAAACCCATACTGTTAATGGGAAGTATATATACCTCAACATCATACTTCGCTTTATCGGCAACGGTCAGAGCCTCCGGACGATGGGTACTAAGTCCGGGGATCATTCCATTCTCTCTAATGAACGCGAGTAATTCCTCGGCCCCCTCAATCGTTCCTTTGCCTACGTTAAGATAGGAGTCGGTATATCCACCGTGGATAAGGCAGTATTCAGCTTTATAATCTCTCAAAAATCTTATCTTCTCCTTGTGATCCTCAAGATCGACTGAACCGTTTGTCGTAGCTATCCACGTCATCAACTTCCCAGTTCTCTCCGCAACAAGTTCTCTAGCCTCGGCCACCTTGGGACGAGCTGATGATACTAAGGCATTTACCCCTAGACCCTGAGCATATTCTAATACCTCGGCGATCCTCTCCACAGTGAAGTACTTAGCGAACCACTTGCTTTTAGCCTCGCTGAAGTGAGAGAAGCCATTGAAACAGTTGCTTCCACAGACCAGCCTACTTATCTTATGTGGACCGATCTGAGTGCATGGCAATGCCATCTTATCCCTCCTCTACTCAATAGTTATAATTATTCCAGATCGTTGCTATAACCCATAGTTATTCCTTCTCTTGCTCTTGCCTCCCAATTACTCCCTGAATCTCTATCGTCTCCGTTTGGAATGAGGGCTAGAGTTTCCTCTAGATCAGAACTAGGATTTGGTCCACTCCAAATAGCATCTTCATAAATATCATCGTTTGGTTCACCAAATTCTACATAATCTACAACTCTCCCTTGAGCATCAAGCAGTAAAATCTCGTCGCCGGTGTTATTCCAGATTTGACGAGTTAGAAGCTTATCCGATTTAGTTCTATAAGATAGATAAATCGCACCTTCCCTTTTCTCAAACTTATCTCTCGTTCTATCTTCATTAGTAAAAAAGATCAGATATGAATGAGGTTGCATTTTAATATTTCTAAAGCGATACTTATGTTTATCTCTATCAGTTATAGTCCATCCATTCAGATCGATAGTTTCATCATTTGGATTATAAAGCTCTATCCATTCTTCAAGAGAACGATCTTCCTTCAAGTTATAAGAGATCTCATTTATGACTATTTTATCAACCTCTTCTGATTCTAGGTTATTATTACTCATCAGGATCAATAAGAGAGTGAGAGATAAGAATAGGCTCAAGCTCGATCTCAAACCACTTCTCATTATAACCACTTCCTTGATGAGAATTTAGATCATATTATAACCTCCTTATGTCTATTAGCATAACAATTAATATTAACTGCTACCGGTAAACTAGCTATATGGCAGGGAAAAACCTCGATATTCACCGCTAGAGAGGTGATGCGACCTCCTAATCCCTGAGGACCGATCCCTAGATCATTGATCTTATCCAAAAGCCTATCCTCTATCTCAGCCCAATAAGGATCGTTATTATGAACCCCCAAAGTTCTTAGACAGCCTCTTTTAGCTAAAATAGCCGCCTTCTCGAAGGTCCCTCCGATTCCGACCCCCACGATAGTAGGAGGGCAGGGGTTAGAGCCAGCCTCTCTTACCGTCTCCACCACAAACTCTTCGATCCCCCCTATCCCTTGAGCAGGATTTAGCATCTTCAACCTGCTCATATTCTCACTGCCTCCACCTTTGGGGACGATTATGAGTTTCAATTTATCACCCGGGACAATATCGGTATGAATAACTGGGGGAGTGTTATCACCAGTATTATTTCGTCTTATCGGATCGGCTACTATAGACTTCCTCAGATATCCCTCCTTGTAGCCCTTTCGAACCCCCTTCTCAATGGCTTTATAAAGATCTCCTCCAGTAATATTTATCTCCTGACCTATCTCCAAGAAAACAACTAGGAAGCCAGTATCCTGACATATCGGGCAACTTTCCTCACGAGCGATCTCGATATTATCCAACATCTGTCTCAATATATCTCTTCCTAAAGGTGATTCCTCATTATCGATCGCTTGGGATAGAGCTGATATAACATCCTCTCCTAAATAGTAATTAGTGGCTTGGCATAAAGTGGCGACTACTTCTGTTATCTTGTTAGCTTTGATGATTCTCATGATACTATCGTTTTACTTCTAAGAGGATTAACAGTGGGAAAATCAATCAAACTTTCATATATCTGAGTTACCTCTTGCTCCAGAGATATCATAACTTCAAATTATCCTTTATCTTATCAGCATCCTCTACCTTTCCCACGAGCGCTAGGTTTAGTTCGGATGTTTGGAGGAGGTCTTGTCCAATACGGAGGACATCATCAACAGTTACCGCATCGATTCTCTCTAGAACATCGTCAACCGTGAGCAATTCTTCATCATATATCTCTCGCTCACCTATCCATCCAGCATAGCTGGAGGTACTCTCCAATCCCAAGATAAAATTCCCCTTTATCTGTTCCTTCCCCCTCGTCAACTCGTCCTCGCTTATCCTCTCTGATCTTATCTTGTCTAACTCCACTAATATTAATTGAATAGTCTCATCTAGGTTATCAGAGGCAATTCCAGCATAGATCCCAAGACAACCTGTATCTCTGGAGGAAGAGGTGAAGGAACTGATAGCATAAGCTAACCCTTTCTTCTCTCTTATCTCCTGGAATAAGCGAGAACTGGCGTTTCCTCCTAGAACAACGCTAAGGACACCCAATCCATATCTATCAGGATGTCGGCGAGGAAAACCATACACTCCCAAACAGAGGTGCGTCTGTTCTAGATCACGGGATTGAATCGCTACTTCTGGCGATTCCTGTTTGGCTTCAAAATTCGCCGAAGAGGGACTATCTCCAGCCGGAAGATCTCCAAAATAATCCTGAGCTAATTTAATTAGTTCTTTATGCTCAACCTCCCCGGCAACGCTGATTATTATATTATTGGGAAGATAGAGGCGTCTCATATAATCTTTTATCCTCTGATTATCTATCGCGTTAACCGTCTCTGGAGTGCCTAAGATAGATTTTCCCAGAGGATGCTCTCTCCATAAAACCTCTCTAAATAGCTCATATATAAAATCATCTGGGGTATCGAGCATCCTTTTGATCTCCTCCTGCACGATCAATCGCTCTTTCACTATATCGCTTTCCCTTAGCAGAGGATTCAGGATCATATCCGTTAGAACATCCATCGCTAATGGCAAATGGTTGCTCATCACTCTAGCATAGTAACAAGTATACTCTTTGGCAGTAAAGGCATTTAACCTTCCTCCTATTCCCTCGATAGCTTTGGAGATATCGAGGGGAGTGGGTCTCTTCTCAGAGCCTTTGAAAAGCATATGCTCAATAAAGTGAGTTATCCCGTTATTATGTTCATTCTCATATCTAGAGCCAGCCTTTACCCAGATAGTAACAGTTACCGATCTTCTCTCTGGCATTTTGTAGCTTGCGATTCGTAATCCATTATCGAGTGTAGTTCTTTGATACAAAGTTATCTCCTCTCCCCCGTTATTTTATAGCTAACACTATAAGGCGGGTGATCTGTCACCCGCCTTTATAAGGTCCTCAAGTCTCCCTAATAGATATTATATCATCTTCTGGGCAATCTCAATTCGACTGGAAGCATCTCTGGGAATTTCTTGTGAGGCTCGGTCTGATACCAATAGGCTACACTTGAGTAATCATTGGCCTGATCATTAGCATGCCCATGCTCGATAGTTACCCTGATCGACTTCTGAAAATTGATAGCATCCTCGATATGGAAGCGGTAGATACTCCATTTTCCACCCCATTCATTGGTATCGCTGCCTAAAGATATGCCGTGATATGGTCCCGAATACTCTCCGGTAGGGAAGCCCCAAGCCACGCAGAAATAATCCTCGGTCCCAGTTCCGTGTAAGGAAGGGGGCCATTTCTCGCCATCGATGAAGATCATATCATCACCCTCGCCGAACCAGGTATATCTCTGATGAAAGGCGTTGATATTATCAACGCTGAGGACACAACCTACGTAATGTCCTCTACCCTCGGCTTCCAAGATAACGTAATTCTCATCACCCGTGAGATTGATCTCTTTGTCTGGATCTGGATACTCCACAGCTTTACAGGGATTCTCCCTCCTCCACTGGGCATGAAATCTTCCCTGATCTTCAGCTAGGGAATCATACCCCTCATAGTCTATATAGTAGTAGAAAGATCTTATGGGAATTTCGCATTGATTATCGATCTCGATCCTTGCGGATTCGGCGAAGGGCATCGGGAAGTAGCAGTTCATTCCCGCTTGAGTTCCTCTTCCCGGCCCCTTGGTCATGCTCAAGGGCAGAGATACGAAGTGGTTAGCTATCGCATGCCCCACTCCGAAGAAATCCCCTACGGGAGCCTCTACACTGGGATTCTCCTCTCCGTCCCAGAACATCCTCAGGAGAGTTTTGCGGAGATAGAGCTCGTCCTCACACCAGATAGTAAACCAGATGTGCCTGATGCAACCTGCTCCCTTGATATCAGCTAAGGTAGCGGTAGATAGTGGCTCGATAGTAATACGATCTCTATTTCCTCCAGTCTTATCCCAACTCGATACTCTCTTGCTACGATAATCCCTCAGAGTTGCCAAAGTTGCCAATGGACTTCCATACATCTTCATCATAAATGATATCCCTCCTTTCGCTATGATATAATTTGCAGAATCAAACCCCAGATTGGAAATAAATACTCCTAGTTTGCTTATAGAATTAATCCTCACTTTGCTCGCTATAAGCTAATCATAGATATATGACTTCCCAGACTACCTTAATGTTAATGCAGAGTCTCCAATCCATCACCAAGTCCATAATCTCGATTAATAATTATACGCCTTATCGGTATTAGCTTAGCTCTGACCTCCAGCGGATCATTGGAGATGAGCATATCTTCTCCACAGTTGGGGCAGAAATTGACATCTATGCTGGTAGCATACCAGACGTTATAGCAGTTACTACATTTATATTCGTATAAAGTTGTCTCTACAGATTCAACCCTTCCCATTTCTAAGCTCCCCCTTCGTAATTAAATTTAGAATCCTCCTCCTGAAGCACAGGCACAAGCACAAGAGACGCAAGCACAGGCGCAGGCACATGATGCACAAGCACAGACACAGCTCTTGTGAGCATGGGCGATGCTCTTAGCGGCACTTGAAAGACGTGGCGTGGAGACCGAGGTTTTTAAGGCTTCCCTGTTCGTTCCTACCTCTTTCTCTACCCCTCTCATCCCTCGGTTCAATTCGCGAGAGAACTCTCCCCCTCGATATGAGCCCCGTCCCAGGTTATACCAGAACCACCAACTATAATTCGGAGTATAGACCACCCGGACATCTCGGAAGGTATCTTTACTTCTATCCTCGAACTTACTATCTGACATAAGCCATTGCATATCCCTGCCGAAGAGGCGATATTTCTCCTCATCGCTAGCTTCCTTCAGATTAGCCCAGTATTCATCTATCTTCTTCCTATAGTGTTCCCTAGTCCCTATCACATCGTAACCTGTCATCTTACTTTCCACTTCTTTAGCCAGATTCTTCAGGACTATCTTAACCCCCTCGAAATCCAATTTATTTCCCTTGAAACCTTGAAGCAGAAAATCCCTTTCGTAATAATTGAGCTTATCGCTGATAGTGATCTCCGTGCTACAATATTCGCACTTCAGATGCTCGCCAAATTTCTCCGCGGGAACTGGAGCACCGCAGTTGGGACAGCGGAGTGATTTTATCTCCTCCTGCCCGATCATCTCCACTTGCAGAGGCTCCCAACCGAGGATCTTTATCCGCCCCTTTTTCACTAAACTGAAGAGGATTATGTTAACTATACGGACTGGATCTGCTTCCAACAATACCGCGCTCTCTGCCGGATCCAGGTTCTTATTAATCCCTAAGCTCTCGATCTTCATTTTAGGAGCTTTGTATTGCGATTTCCTAAAGCTACCTATGACACTGAATGCAATTACACTGATGACGATTATGACGAAAATGGTAGCAAAGGATGATCCTGGCGATTTTCTGGTAGTGGTAGGCGTTGGGTAAGTCGGTCTCTTTGTTGCCACGGAGGTTACATACTGCTTGGGGAAGGATACCCCACAATCGAAATCACGAGGGTCGATATTCTCTCTCTCCCAATAAACGGTGGTTCTTCCCGATTCTTCTCTGATGGTGGCGTTGGTGGGTTTCGTTCCCGTCTCCTCTGGGGTCACCCCCTCGGGAAGGAAGAACTTAACTCTTAAAACTTTAACCTTTCCCCCCTCCCACCAGGCGGGAATGAATTCGACTCCTACTCGCCCCTCGGTATCAACGAAGACCATATCCTTTACAAAGAAGTTGATCTTAAGATCAGTTATGTCGCCTTTATAGGCAGTGGTGGGAAAATAAACCTTCAGGACATCCTGTCCATTTACAACCTCCTGGGAATATTTGACCATTCTCCCTCCTGAGGAGGCTCCATAGTCATATATATTTGCGTGGGGTATGCCTAGATATATCCCCCCTTGCGATTCGGAGGTGGTCTTTATATCTAAGTAATACCAGACCTCTAGGGTCCCCTCGGAATGGATAGTAAGTTCTACATTCTGAGATAGGACTTGGAAGTCAACAGCCTCTGCAGACTCAATTATCCCTAAAAGAACTATCCCTAAGATCAGAAATAGCTCTATAATTTTGCTCAGGTCGATCTTCTTATTACGAACTTTTCTTAACATAATATGGTTCTCCTCGATACTTATTAGAGAAAATAATTACCTTGCGATATTAACCAGGATGAGTTATAATAATTATAGCTTATTTTACTAGAATTGTAAAGAGAAGATCGGGAAAATTTGGGGGGCTTTTCTATGTATAAAAGTTTGGAGTTAGATGGCCGAAAACTTAGGTTGAATTTGAGAGAGGAAGACGAAGGAGGAATACTTAATATTAATGGCTCTCACATCGTATTCCTCAACGAAACCGCCACCTTTTATACCAAGATGATTATGGAAGAGCTGGATATAAAAGATGTTATCAAAAGGGTGCGAAGGAAGTATAGAGTTAGCAGAAAACAAATCGAGGATGATTACAAAAATATATATTTCAATATCTTAACTTTGGCTACTAGGAGAGATGTCTGTCCTTTTAGTCTATTAGGGGTGGAAAGAGTAGAACCTTTCTCTGCCGAGCTTAAAGCACCCTATCGCTTCGATCTTGCTCTGACATATCGGTGTAATAACAACTGCGATTATTGTTATACCGGCGGACCTCGAGAGATGAAGGAATTAACAACTGAGGAGTGGGAAAGGGTTATTCGCAAAGCAGAGGAATTAGAAGTGCCTACTTTGGTGTTCACCGGAGGAGAAGCGATATTAAGGGATGATTTAGCCCATCTCTTGGATATAAGTCAGGATTTTGTCACTGGTTTGATCACCAATGGTCGACTCTTGACTAAGGATAAATTAAAGGAATTGGATAAAGTGGGACTGGACTTTATTCAGATAAGTTTAGAGAGTGCCGATTCTGAGATACATAATAAGATGGTGGGAGTGAGAGGAGCGTGGGAGGAAACAGTAGAGGGATTGAGGAACGCTATCGATACCCTGATCTATACGACGACTAATACTACCCTAACTCAATATAACAAGGATGGTGTTCTGGAACTTCTCGATTTTCTCCATAGTATAGGAGTTCAGAACTTCTCTTTGAACTCGATAATTCGCTCTGGTAGGGGAGAGAGCGTCCCTTATGCGCTGACTTCGGAGGAATTAGATGATATAGTCCCTAAAATTAAGGAAAGGGCAGATGAGAAGGGGATGCGCTTGACCTGGTTTACTCCTACTCGCTATTGTGAGTTCGATCCTATACGATATGGTTTAGGGATAAAGGTCTGTTCAGCCGCTTATATAAACGTAGCTATCGAGCCAGATGGAAGGGTGATCCCCTGCCAATCCTGGCTTAAGGAGGGGATGGGATATATCTTAGAGGATAATTGGGATGACATTTGGAATTCAGACCTAGCGAAATCTATTAGAAAGAAGGAGTATATGCCGGAGGAGTGTGCTGATTGTCCTAGAATAGATAATTGTAGTGCTGGATGCCCTTTAGATAAATATTGTGCTTCCTCGGTAGGGTAATAGGAGGTGGCAGATGACTATCCTCAGTTCTATAAAGATAAATTGTCCTATATGTGGAAAAGGATTCAAGACAAGAGTCGTATTATCGGTGGATCAGATGGGAACTTATACCGATTTTAAACCGATAGTAGGAGGGACTTTTCCTTTTCCCTATTATATTCATATCTGCCCCGAATGTGGATATACTGGCACTAAGGATGATTTTGAAGGGGATGTTGAACCCGAACTGAGGAACAAAATCCTTAAATATCTTTCCCCTCTTGTTGCAGACGAAGTTCCCGAGGGAGCGGAGAAATATGAATACGCCGCTTGGTGCGCCCAGTGGCGTGGAGCAGGTCCAACTGATATCGCTGATCTTTATCTCAAAGCGGCCTGGTGCTCTCAGGAGGAGAAGAATCCAAAAGACGAAAGAGCCTATAGAGAACGAGCACTAGAGTTCTTCAAGGTCGCTCTTGAGCTAGGGGTTGTATCCAGGAAGGAACGAGCGATGATCACTTATCTTATTGGAGAGTTATATCGGAGGATTGGGAAAAGGGAGGAGGCTGATCTTTGGTTCGAGAGGGTTCCAGGGGAGATGATGAATGAGGAGGAACAGAGGTGGATCTTAAAGGCGGCCGAACAGCAGAAAAATAATCCGAGAGAGAGCTTCGAGAAATGAAGAGAGCATTTTGACTACACGTTGGGAGATTTACGATTGCTCCTGTAAAGCACTATTATTTAGAGAGAAGATATCAAAATTGTGATTAAAGATCGGCGTCAAACCTAAATTGATTGAAATACGAAAGCGATCGGGTCTTATATCCGATCGCTATAAATTATACTTAATCGATCTATAGCTTGGGGTCGCTATCTTCTCAATAGAGTGATCAATAGAAAAGATGATAATAATGCCATTATCGCTCCATAGGAGAAAGCAGCCACCGGACTGATCGCTTGCCATAATATACCTGTGATCAGGCTAGCAGGGAATACCGCGATCCCTGTCAGAGTATGAAACATCCCTAAACCTGTAGCCCGAATGCTGGAGGGGAGAAGATCGGAGGCGAAAGCTCGTAATACCCCTTGTGTTAAGCCATGATACAGTCCATAGATGGAGAATAGTATCCACATATGGATCGCTTTGGTGGAAAAGGCGAAACCTAAATATACCAAGCCAAATACGATTAGCCCAGCAACTATAACCTTTCTTCTTCCAATTCTGTCGGAGATGATCCCCGCAGGAGTTGAGGCTATGGAATAGACGATATTGAAGAGTAGATACACTATAGGGATCATACCTGCCCTTATTCCTAAATTCTCCGCTCTCAGGATAATAAAAGCATCACTAGAATTTCCCAGGGTGAAGAAAGTAATGATGAAGAGAAATATCTTGAAATCCCGGTCGAATATCTTTAGATCGAAGATCGGTAAGGTTCTCTCCTCCCCTTCCTTCTTTCTCTCTCGAACAAAGAAGATTATGACTAATACCGCGAGGAGGGCGGGAATAAAGGAGAGCAAAAATATCTTTCGATAATCACCTAAAAACACGGGGAGAAAGATAAAAGCTAGGAATGGACCAAGTGCTGCTCCTAAGGTATCCATACTTCGATGAAAGCCGAAGGCTTTGCCCCTCTCTCCTTCCGCGGCTGAATCGGCTATTATCGCATCTCTCGGAGCTGTTCTGATTCCCTTCCCCACCCTATCAACGAAGCGAACCGCTAATACGTGGGGCCAACTGGTCGCTAGGGCTAGGAATGGTTTGCCGATAGTGGAGAGACCATAGCCACTGAATACTAATGCCTTTCTCTTGTTGATCCTATCCGAGAGCCAACCAGAGAATACCTTGAGCAAGCTGGCGGTGCTCTCCGCGATTCCCTCGATCAGACCGATTACGGCTTTATTCACCCCCAACACATTCGCCAGAAATAGGGGAATTAGCGGATATATCATCTCACTACTGGCATCGGTGAGAAAGCTCACTGCCCCTAGATAGAAGACGTTTCTATTTAAGCCTAATATCTTCCTCTCCTTCTTTTCTATCTTCATTTCATCGACCTCCTTAAAGTTCTAAACTTCCTTATCCTCTCCTATAAGTTCATAAACTTTATTGGCGAAATCATTAAGAAGCGCTTCACAATGAGTTATATTCGCTCTAGCTTCATCTTGCAGATCAGCCCCAAACCAGTCCCTAGCTTTTATCCTCTCAAACCAATTCTTCAACTTCTCCAGTTCCTGCTCCTCTTCCTCGACCTCCTCCGAGGTGAAGTTCTCTATTTTGGTCTCTTTCTCTATCTCCGCGAAAAATTTCTTACATTGATCTATAAGCTCCTTATACTCCTTATCTCTAGTATCCTTGAATTTCCCTATCAGCTCTTCCTCCTGTTCTGAAGAGAAAGACGTAGCCTCAAGAAGAGTTGATTCACCACCTAAATCCTTGATCTCCTCATCTAACTTCTTGAACTCATCCTTTAGTTTCTGGAGTTCGGGGATGATACAGACAGAATTTCTTATATATATCGCTCCTATTCTCTTTATCTTCCTCCAAACATAGACTCTATTCCTGGTAGGCTCAGGAGGAATCTTATAGATAAGTAACAACCAGCTTCGTCCTCTCTCGCTCATAATAGCTCCCCCCCCATTATTGTAACAATAGTTACATTGTAATATATGTTACAAATACTGTCAATAGGTATAGGATAAAAATAATAGGCGTCGAATCACAGAATCCGACGCCTATAAATAACAAATCTCAAGTGTCGCATAAAAAATAAGGTGGAAAAGAGAAAGGAATTCTTCTCTTTTGGAATTGAGATGCTAGGGAACTCGGTCTATTTTTTATCCTGTTCTACAACCTCAAACCCAATTAGAGCGGCTAGGTTTTTAATTTTATCTCTAAACTCCCCGTAGAAACAGCACTGATGGTTACCAAATGTTCTATAATCATAATTGTCATAGATTAATTTTGCATTGGTTCTGGCAAGTAATTTTGTGCAACAACAAGACTCAAAGAAATCCCTATAAATGGATTCACCAGGGACAAGTTCACCGGTCCAAACTGATATCTTTTTCTCAAGAACATTTACTTTAATTACTGTAACAGACCCTTCTTGTGGTAGGTCCACATATACTTGAGGTCGTCGTTGTGGTTCTCCCCCTATGCTATAAGGAGCCCTATAATCATCACCATAGGGGTTAATCGGGGCATTACAATGACAAACTTGGGCTACATTATTAAAGGGGTCTATTGTGGAATCACCGTGAAGTCCTGGTTTACCACTAATATACTCTCCTAATACTTGAGTGACCAGACCTTCCATATCTGATTGACAACACGCGGCTATATTATGTAACCTAAATTCCATGAGAGGTATAGAGCCACTAATAAGATATTCCTCTCCAATAGAATTTGCGAAGGTTTTGCACGAAGACCAGGTCGTGGCATCCATGGTTATGGCATTACATCCATACTCTTTTACGAGTTTATCTGCAGCTAAATACAACTTGGCTGCTTTCGTTACCTCTTCTTCAGTTACACCCCCTACATTTCTCGTGTTTTTGATAGATCTGGTTGATCTTTGCTCCCTCATCCATCTTTTGGCAATTTCTCCCGCTTTCTCTTCGTCAATTTTGCCGTACTCTTTAAACAAATCTCTATAATCTACTATAACAGCACGCATACCCAAGAGTTCTTTTAATCTCTGAAGGTAAATTTCCTGATTGAGCCTCCACCAATGTTCATGAGGTTCTGACCCAAATCCTATCACTTGAACATCCATTATCTTTGCACTTTTCATCTTTCTTATAACGTTGAATAATTCAACTTTTTCCACCAAATCATTGAATCTTGCCGCAGATACAGATTCGGAAAGATCGAAAGTGCTGTGAGTAGCAGTGATAAATTTCGTTCCATATCTTTTCCCCAGAGCTACAGCATTTTTGAAGCCAATTTGCAGAGAGGGAAAAGAATTATAATCCACAAATATTGTGGGTAATCCAGTTAAGAAGAACCTTTTATCACATTGAGCAGGGAACATAATTATTCCATCTAAGTCTTTCTTATTCTCCTCTATATACTTAAGAATCTCTCTATTCTTCGCATCATTCGCATAAGCATTGGGATCTCTTTGAATATTATAGTCTAGCGCATCTTTCCCACCATAGTCTAACCTCTCCTTTAAGACAAATTCAACGTTGCACCTCCTTTCTAATTCATTCAATAGTTCACTTACAAACTTCTCGGGAATAGAAAAAATTGCACATACCTTTGCTTTTCCATTCATTTCTCCAGCTTTTTGAACAGCCATGATATTACCTCCTTGAAAATTATTTCGCTCATATTCGCATAAGGTGCGCTAGACTGATCTAATATGAATGAAGGGGGTAATTTCCCCCCTCACCCTATCCCTCTCCCCTCGTGGGAGAGGGAATATCCAGATAGGACTGCTCTTCTTATTCCCCTCCCTCGATGGGAGGGGTTAGGGGA
>CAZSTA010000055.1:0-19294 GCA_964609495.1 uncultured bacterium
CATTGTGAGTAACATCCACCACATCCCTAACATTTTTATAAGCCTCGGACATCTCCTCAGCTAAAATCCTTTTACTCTCAGCTCGGACATATATACCTTGGCTAGCCAGCTCCTTCGCTATATCTCTCCCCTTAGCTCTCCTCTTAGACGCCGTCCGAGATAAGAGACGACCAGCACCATGACAAGTACTGCCAAAGGTATCCTCCATGGCCCTTTGAGTTCCTACCAAAACATAAGAATATCTCCCCATATCTCCAGGGATGAGAACAGGTTGACCTATATCGCTATAAACTTTAGGGATTTCTGGATGCCCAGGTCCGAAAGAACGGGTCGCACCTTTACGATGAACACAGACCTTGATCTTCTTTCCGTCTATTATATGTTGCTCGAACTTAGCGATATTATGAGCGACATCATAGATCAGCTCAAGGCCCAAATCTTCCTCCTTGAGACCTAGGGATTTCTTTAAAGCCTCTCTGGTCCAGTGCATAATACATTGGCGGTTAGCCCAGGCATAGTTAGCCGCGCAAGCCATCGCCGCGAAATAATCTCTCCCCTCAGGAGAATCGATAGGAGCACAGGCGAGTTGACGATCAGGAAGCTCAATCTTATACTTCTTGACCGCCTGTTGCATCACCCTTATATAGTCATCACATACTTGATGTCCCAATCCCCTAGAGCCACAGTGAATCATAACTGTAACTTGTCCCTTCTCTAACCCCATAACCTTCGCTATCTTGGGATCGAATATCTCCTCCACTACCTGAACCTCTAGGAAGTGATTCCCCGATCCTAGAGACCCCAACTGGGGATAGCCTCTCTTGAGAGCCTCACGACTAACTTTATCCACATCTGCTCCCTCAAGGCATCCTCCAGCCTCGGTATGCTCCAAGTCCCTGGGATTGCCAAATCCTCTCTTTACCGCCCACTGAGATCCTTTTTCCAAGACCTGCTTTAACTCCTTATCAGTAACCTTTATCTGCCCTTTAGAGCCGACTCCCGAAGGAACATCCCTAAATAATTGATCTATCACAGCTTTGATCCTAGGTTTGATATCCTCCTCCCTCAAATTGCTACGTAACAGACGGACTCCACAGTTGATATCATAACCGACTCCTCCAGGCGATATTACCCCATTTTTCATCTCCATAGCGGCTACCCCTCCGATAGAAAAGCCATATCCCCAGTGGATATCGGGCATAGCTAAGGAGTACTTTACAATACCCGGGAGAAAAGCAACATTGGCTACCTGCTCAGGTGCTCGATCCTGACGAATGCTTTCCAAAAGAGATTCGTTGGCGTAGATCACCCCGGGAACTCTCATCCCTTGATTATAGCTAGTTGGTATCATCCAACGATAATCGTCTATCTTATCTAGCGGTCCATTCCAAGCCTTATCAGCCATTTTTCGCACCCTCCTCAGATGTCAAATATCACTCTTGCCTCCCACTCACGATCCTTTTGTTTTACATATAACTGATGATAAGTTACTCCCTTGATTAAGAGATTTATCTTATGCTTATTAAGATCTAACCTCTCTCCATATACCTCGGCTTTGAGAAGGGGTTTATCTTCAGTAATCACCTTGAATTCCCCTGGGATCAACTCTTCAGTTTCATATATGAAGAGCAACCTGCTCAACCAATCGACCAATAGAATCTCGAGATCGTCAGCCTCTATCTCGATCTCCATTCTCTCGGAGGAAGTAACATCATCAAGATCAGTTATCAAACTAAACATCGCATAGGCGGCATTGGAGAACAACTCATCTCTTCCTGCTCCATATACTACGATCCCCACATCCGCCGTATGCTCGAATATATCAAATTTCTTCTTCAACAAGCTATCCCTTCCTTCGAAAGATCAGACGGAATCGATAAATGCCTCCTGAACTCGATCTTTCGCAATAGTCTCTACCGCCACTATACTATCTCCCTCATCTAATCGCTGAAGAATCACTCCCTGAGAATATCGTCCCGTAGTATGAATATTCTTTACCTTGAGGCGAATAACCATCCCCTGAGCAGTGATCAGGATCAACTCATCGGAATCATTGACTACTTTGATGCTGATCACCTCTCCGTTCTTCTCAGTCAAGTGGATAGCCTTAATTCCCTTCCCTCCTCTATTATGGGAGGAATATTCATCTAGAGGAGTTCTCTTTCCATATCCCTTAGTTGCCACAGTGAGAAGTTGTCCATTTTGCTGAACGATCTCCATCCCAATAACTTCGTCATCTTCATTGAGATTAATTCCCTTAACCCCTCTAGCTGAACGCCCCATATCCCTAACGCAATCCTCGGAGAAGCGTGATAGCTGCCCCTTTTTAGTCCCCAGAAGGACCTCCCGCTTCCCGTCAGTCTCCTTTACATCGATCAACTCATCACCTTCGTCTAAAGTGAGAGCTATCAAACCATTTGAGCGTTTGCTAGAATAGGCAGAAAACTTCACCTTCTTAATTATTCCCTTTCTGGTGACCATAATAAAATAGCTATCTTTATCAAAATCTTTGACGGAGATGATCGCTGAAATTCGCTCCTCTTTATTTATCTGAAGTAGATTCACTATGGAGGTCCCTTTAGATCTTCGGCTTCCAGTAGTAAGCTCAAAGACCTTTAACTGATAAACCCTCCCCTTATTGGTGAAGAAGAGCATATAATCATGAGTAGAGGTGACGAAGAGATGCTCTACAAAATCCTCCTCCTTAGTTCCCATTCCAGTGACGCCTCTACCACCGCGAAGTTGCCTTTTATAGGTCCGAAGAGGGAGCCGTTTGATGTAACCATCGCGAGTGATAGTTACTACTTCATCCTCATCGGCTATCAAATCCTCAATATCGAACTCCTCTTCACTAGCTCTTATCTCAGCCCTTCGCTCATCTCCATACTTCTTCTTTATCTCAAGGAGCTCCTCTTTGATCAAATTCATTATCTTCTTCTCACTAGCCAGAAGATCTTTAAGAGAGGAAACATCGGCAAGCACCTCTTTATACTCCTTCTCGATGCTCTTCCTCTCTAATCCCGTCAATCTATGCAGTCTCATATCGAGTATAGCTTGAGCCTGCTTTTCACTCAGCTTGAATTTGGACATCAAGCCCTCTCTCGCCTGATTCGCATCTTGAGAGCTTCGGATAAGCTTTATTACCTTATCGAGGTTATCGAGAGCTATCATAAGTCCCTCGAGGATATGAGCCCTTGCCTCTGCCTTTCTCAACTCATAATTAGTGCGTCTGATGACAACCACCTTTCGGTGTTCCAGATAGTGGGATAAAAGACTTTTCAGATTAAGAACTACCGGTCTGCCATCCACCAGAGCTAGATTTATGACCCCAAAGGTGGTCTGCATAAAGGTATGTTTATATAACTGATTGAGGACAACCTTAGGGATAGCCTCACGTTTGAGATCTATAGCGATCCTCATCCCATTGCGATCTGATTCGTCTCTAAGATCAGATATCCCCTCTATCTTTCGAGAGTTTACCAAATCCGCGATCTTCTCGATCAGGGAGGATTTATTCACCTGATAGGGGAGTTCGGTAACGATAATCCTATCTCGACCTTTCTTGGAGACTCGCTCGATAAAAGCTCTAGCTCGAACTATTATCTTCCCTCTTCCAGTCTCATAAGCGGATTTTATCCCCTCTCGCCCCATAATCATACCCCCCGTGGGAAAGTCAGGCCCTCTGATCATCATCATAAGTTCCTTAATGCTAGCCTCGGGATTATCTATAAGCAGGATTAAACCATTTATTACCTCAGCTAGATTATGGGGAGGGATATTTGTCGCCATACCGACCGCTATCCCCGAGGAGCCATTCACCAGAAGATTGGGATATTTTGAGGGGAGAACGACTGGCTCCTCCAAGGATTCGTCGAAATTAGGCATAAAATCGACGGTATCCTTATCTATATCAGCCAGCATCTCCTCGGCTATAGGCGACATCCTCACCTCGGTATAACGCATAGCCGCTGGCTCATCTCCATCTATCGAGCCGAAATTGCCATGCCCATCTACTAAGGGATACCTCATTGAGAAATCCTGAGCCATTCGCACTATGGTATCATATACCGCGGCATCTCCATGGGGATGATATTTACCTATGACCTCTCCCACGAGACGGGCCGCCTTACGATGAGGTTTATTATGCTCTAGTCCCAGATCCTTCATCGAATATAGGATTCGCCTGTGAACAGGCTTCAATCCATCCTGGACACTTGGCAAAGCTCGTCTTATGATAACGCTCATCGCAAAATTTATGTAGGACGTCTTCATTTCATCTTCTATACTGATAGGAACTATATCCTCTGGCATATTGATCCTCCGAATCTATTTAAAACTAAATTAGATGCTCCCACAAACTTTGCATACTAGGTATATCTACTTTAACAAGTTGTGAATATCCAATGACATTGTAATCGGATGCGAATTTTGATGCTTTAAGTTCATCAGATATGAATTGAAATTATCTTTAACCTCGGATATATCGGGAGAAATTAACCCTAGAGCCTCGACAGCCTCCTGTGCCAATTGAATACCCCTAGGCATAAATTCCTTACGAATCCTTCTGTTTAACTCAACAAACTTATCTCGATTGATCATAACTTCTGAAGTATCACTATGCTCTCCTGGGACATTGTATCACTAAGTTCACCTTTAACGTTAGTGGGACTATTCCTTAGAGGCATTCTCTTATTAGGAATGCTTCTTGTAATTGTCTCCAGATGAGCTAAATTATGAGCGGGAGCTAGTTCAACTAATATATCATCTGTAGGGATTCTGACCCTCTTAACCATCCTATTTCCTATTACCATACATACATAACCATCAGCTCTCAAAACTCGACTTATCTCTTTAAGACATTTATCCAAGTCTATGTAGAATAATAGCACCTCCTTGGCTCGTTTTCCATCCCTCTCAGATATCGCTTCTAATACGTTTCTCAAAGAAGGAGAATTCAAATTATAACCATTATGATCTCTATTCCTTCTACCCCCTAATGATTTCTTATCTGTATTTAAGCTATCTCCAGAAAAATCGAGCCATTGAAGAGATAGTCTAGAAAATTGTCCATAAGCTACAGTAGTTCTAGAATCACCATAAGGAGGGGAAGTTACGACTAACTGGACGATCTCTTCAGGAAGGCTAGTCTTTTCTCTGGTATCCTCATCTAAGACTATAACTTTATTATTACAATCCTTACACTCTCTTAAAAGATCCTTCATTCCCTCGATATTACGCATCACCTTATTTTTAAAAGTTCCTAAAACATCAGGTTCAAATTCTTCGAGTTTGTCTTTGGGCAATCTATATAATTTGAACTCGCTATTTCTGGTATTGGATACCTCCCGAACAGTCTCACTAAAAGCCACTTTAAAGAAGTCCTTTATCCTCTCATCCCTTATCTTCTCTATAACCACTTTTAGAGTAGCCAATTTCTTAATCACGGAAGGTTTGAACCAGTAGTCTATATTAAAAAACTCTGGAAAACTCGAGAGCTTCACTTTAGATATATCCTTCAATATAACCTCAAAGTTGCTCCTAAGGAGATGCGGATCAATAGGAGTCGTTTTAACCTTGCTCAGTAATCTTGCTAGAGGATTGATATCTATACCGTAGCTATTTAAACCAGCTAATTTAGCTTCAACTAAAACTGTGCCAGAGCCACAGAAAGGATCGAGGATATATCCCTCTCTATCACTAAACATCTTAATTAATCGTCCAGCCACCTGGGGAATCATCATAGCTGGATAACTATGAAAACAGTGAGTATAACCCTTAGTATCCTCTCCTTCATAATCCCAACTATGATCGATGAGCTTTCGCCTCTCTTCATCCACAATAGTTTGCGAAGAAACAAGAGGATTATGTAATTCCCCTGCTATCTCCCCAAACAAAGCAAGTTGTTCACGAACGTCTTTCTCTGACACCTCAGCTCTCCCTTAAATATCCAAATTAGTTACCTCTTTAGCATTCTGCTGAATAAACCTTTTTCTGGGATCAACTTTATTGCCCATCAGAATAGTGAATATCTCATCCGCAGTAAGTATAAATCTTACCAGCATTTATCGAAGCTAGCTCCCCTATAACCTGCCTCCATCTCTCTCGCAAAGTCCTTTTAACTGATATTATTACACATCTAGTCCTATCTTTTCTAAAGATCTCTATACTATGCGATTTCTTGAATAGGGTCTCAATATTTTCTTCATGGTCTCCTTAAGACTTCCTCGTGCTTACCTATCCTACGAAGAAGATAGATATCGCCTATTATCTGAAAGGTAAAGCGGTAACCTCTGGTAACTCTTGCTTCCCATATATCTTCCTTGCTTTTCAGTTTTTTTGCTCTCAAGGAAGAGTAGTGTAGATTTTCAAGGAGAAAAGAGAGCTGCTTATTAGCTCGCTTTTTTATCTTTTCAGGTAAATCACGATAATCCTCATCAAAGGTTTTGGTCGTTTTAATCTTCATATCCTATTCCTGTAGATGCTCAATAAGTTCATCTACATTCTTGAAGGGCCCTGAGACTTTTCTTTGAGCGATTTCCTTCTCCGCTTCCCTTTCTCCCTTTTGCCATTCCTCTCTCCACCACCAAGCCTGGTCTGGGTCAATCAAATCTGTCTTAATGGCTAACTCTATTTCCTCATCGCTCAGACCCTGAGAATGGACAAGGTCTGTTTGGATCTTGTTGATCTTCCCTTTAATTTCTGGGAGAAACTCCTGTTCTTCCTTTGTGAGAGAAGGAGCTGGAGCTTTAGCAGTAGGCTGTTTGGGAATCATGATGATTTTCCCTTCCTGAGTAATTGCTTCCAAAGAATCCCCGGGTTTCAGATGGAGTTGGTCGAAAATCTCCTTTGGAATGGTTATTTGATGTTTTGGACCAATCTTGATTATAGGCATCTTCTTTCCCTCTTTTAATTTTTGATCTTTAAATATGTTTACTTTCTTACTTATGACATCCTAGCTCTCCCTTAGATCACCCTTAAATATCCAAATTAGTTACCTCTTTAGCGTTCTGCTGAATAAACCTTTTTCTGGGATCAACTTTATTGCCCATCAGAATAGTGAATATCTCATCCGCCTCAACTGCATCCTCTAACTCTATCTTCTTAATTATTCTATTCTGCGGATTCATAGTCGTATCCCAGAGTTGGTCGGGATTCATCTCTCCCAGCCCCTTAAACCTTTGAATAGTTCTCTTGTTAGAAGGAATATCTTTAAATAGCCTCCCCAACTCCTCATCATCATAAGCATATTCGTCCTTACCGTTAATCCTCACTCGATAGAGCGGAGGTTGAGCTATATAGACATAACCAGCTTCGATGATAGGTTGCATATAGCGATAGAAGAATGTCAGAAGCAAAGTTCTGATATGAGATCCATCATAATCAGCATCAGTCATAATTATGATCTTATGGTATCTAGTCTTACCTACGTCGAATTCATTACCTATACCAGATCCTATAGCTGTTATCATCGCTTGGATCTCGGGATTCGCTAATATCTTATCTAGACGAGCTTTCTCCACATTCAATATCTTACCTCGTAGGGGAAGGATAGCTTGAAATCTCCTATCCCTTCCCTGCTTGGCTGATCCACCAGCGGAAGGTCCCTCAACGATGTAAAGCTCACAACTAGCTGGATCTCGCATCGTGCAGTCCGCCAACTTTCCAGGAAGAGAATTACTATCGAGAGCGCTCTTTCTATAAGTTAACTCTCGAGCCTTACGAGCCGCCTCCCTAGCTCGAGAAGCGGTGATCGCCTTATCCACGATCTTCTTAATTACCGCGGGATTCTCCTCAAAGAATATCTTCAGGCCCTCATAGACCAATCCATCGACCACTCCCCTTACCTCGCTATTTCCCAGCTTGGTCTTAGTCTGCCCCTCGAATTGAGGCTCCAATAATTGAACAGAGATCACCGTTGTTGATCCCTCTCGGATATCGTCTCCGCTCAAGTTAACCTCCTTCCCCTTTGAGTTTCCCCTATTACGGATATAATCGTTTACCGCTCGAGTCAAGGCGGTCTTAAAGCCGATCAGATGAGTTCCTCCTTCAGAGGTATTTATATTATTAGCATAGCTGAAGATATTCTCTATGTAACTTTCGTTATATTGTATAGCAACCTCTACCCTAGTCCCATTCCTCTCTCCCTCAATATAGATGGGGTCTTTATGCAAAGGATTCTTATTGCGGTTGAGATGTTTGACAAAGGAGACTATTCCTCCCTCATATTCGAAATTATGCTTCTCTCCACTTCGTTCATCAACTATATTGATCTTAACTCCTCTGTTCAGAAAAGCTAACTCTCGCAGGCGATGAGATAGAGTATCAAAATTGAAATCCATCGTCTCAAAGATTTCTTCATCGGGTTTAAATCTTGTCTCAAATCCAGTCCGCTCGCATTTTCCCACGATCTTCAAAGGAGTTACGGTCCTTCCCCTCTCATAGCGCTGATGATATATATTGCCATCGCTCCATCTGACCTTGATCTCCAGCCACTCCGAGAGGGCATTGGTTACCGATACCCCTACCCCATGAAGTCCTCCCGAAACCCGATAGCTCTTACGAGTGAATTTACCACCAGCATGAAGAACAGTCATCGCTACCTCCACCGCTGGCTTCCCCAATTTAGGGTGATTAGCGATCGGGATACCTCGTCCATTATCAATGACGCTTATGCTCCCATCCTTATGAATAGTAACATCTATCCTATCACAATATCCCCCCAAAGCCTCATCAATGCTATTATCAACTACCTCATAGACCAGATGGTGTAACCCTCTAGAGCTAGTGCTACCTATATACATACTAGGACGTCTGCGGACTGCCTCTAATCCCTCCAAAACTTGAATATCTTCCGCGGTATATGTCATTTCTGCCATATCTTATACCTTCCTTTTAGCTTTGGAATTATATCATATCAAAATAGGAAAAAATTATAATATGCAAAATTCTCTATTATATTATAACCGATTTTTTCGATTTTGTCAAGTAAAAAATGTCCAGAATTAACCTCAATATTCAACCTCTTACACACTCAAAATCAGCCAACGAATAAATGAATATTTTCCCTATAATTAATGCATAAAATTACTTTGAAAATAAAAGTATCTTCAGATGTTTTTATCCGAAGATACCAACTCCTTATCTTCTTAGTTACCTGACTGAAGATATCCGACCCTAAATATCGTCCTTAGTTAAGCTTATCATACGACTATCAAGCGATGAGAAACTATATACTATATTTTAGAGGACAAGAGTCGAGCTAAACGATAATCGCTTTCTAACATCTCGGCAATCGCTTCCAACAACTCTGATATCCCTTCCCCGGTCAAAGCAGATATAGCTACCCCTACTTCTACCTCTTGGATAAGTATATTCACCTCCTCTCGAGCGGATAGCTTATCTATCTTATTAAAGACTGTGATCAGGGGCTTATCCAAGATATCGAGCTCCTTCAGAATGCTATATACCGCTTGACTTTGTTCCCTAGCCTTAGGGTGACTAGCATCGATCACGTGGAGAAGGAAGTCAGCCTCCGTCACTTCCTCCAAAGTCGCTCGGAAAGCGGAAACTAACTGATGGGGAAGTTTCTGGATGAATCCCACCGTATCTGAGAGGAGGATAATTTGCCTGTTGGGAAGATACACGCTTCTAATAGTAGGATCGAGCGTGGCAAATAGCTTGTTCTCAACTTTAACTTCAGCTCGAGTCAGAGTATTGAAGAGGGCAGATTTTCCCGCGTTGGTGTAGCCAACTAGGGAGGCTAGAGGAAATGCCTTTGCCCTTCTCCCTCGTCGCTGAAGGGCGCGATGTTTACTTATCTTTTCGATCTTCCTCTTCAACTGTGAGATTCGCGCTCGGATTCTCCTCCTATCAGTCTCAAGTTTAGTTTCCCCTGGACCCCTAGTCCCTATACCGCCACCTAGACGAGAGAGCATAGTTCCCCTACCCGCTAGACGGGGGAGTAGATAATTCAACTGGGCTAACTCTACTTGGATCTTACCCTCATTAGAGCGAGCTCTTTGAGCGAAGATATCCAAGATGAGCGCAGTTCTATCTATTACTTTAACCTTCAGACTATCCTCTAAATTCCTCTGCTGAGAGGGATTTAGTTCCATATCGAAAATCACTAAGTCGGCGCCCAACTCCTCTTTGAGTGCTTTCAATTCCTCGACTTTTCCCCGACCGATATAATAAGTGGCATCAGGCTTATCCCTCCTCTGAGTAGCATAGCCAACGATCTTAACCCCCGCGGTCTTGGTCAACTGCTCAAGCTCAGCCAAAGAATCTTCCGATCTCCATAGATTATCCCTATCGATTTGAAATATCTCCAAACCAACTAAAATAGCCCTTTCCTCTTTAGTTTCAATCAGAGCTATCAACTCCTTCAGCTTCTTTGCTCTCCTCCTCCTTCTCCTCGACAAGAAGTGAGCTAAGATCCAAATTTTTAGCTGGGGTTATAGTGGAGATAGCATGCTTATAGATCAGCATCTGTTTGTTATCTTGATAGAGGATAACTGTGAAATTATCGAAGCCCTTCACTAATCCCCTCAACTGGAATCCATTTATCAAGTACACTGTTACTGGAATCTTTCCCTTCCTCGCTTCATTAAGAAATATATCCTGCCATTTCAACTGCTGTTTAGCCATCTAAAAACCTCTCCTTATATATGATGTAAGTAAGTCACCGCTAAATATTAGCATAAATGTATCTCTCTAACTCACCAAGGATATCACTAATACTGCGATATTTCTCCAAACCGAACCAACGAATCCCCTCCACCTTTCTAAACCAGGTTAACTGCCTCTTGGCATATCTTCTGGTATCTCTCTTTATCAGATAGATAGCCTCATCAAGGTCATACAGCCCCTTCAGATATCCTATTATCTGCCTATATCCTAAACCGAGCCAGGCCGGAGCTCCCTCATCATACCCATCTGAGATAAGCCTCTCCACCTCCTCCACCAAGCCAGCCTCCATCATCTCATCTACTCGGCTATCTATCCTCCTATAAAGCTCCTCCCGCGGGCGAATCAGACCCATCAGCACCGAATTATATCCCGATTCTGCCTCGGCCCATTCAGCCTGAAGTTCGGATATAGGCTTTCCGGTAAGATAATATACCTCCAAGGCTCGGATGATCCGTCTTAAATTTCGCGGATGAGTTTCCCGCGCCTTGGCTGGATCCACCTCCTTAAGCTTATTATACAGATATTCACTCCCGTGCTGATCAGCCTCTCTCTTAAGTCCATCTCGCAATTCCCGATCCGCGCTAGGTCCAGGGAAGATATATCCTCCCTCGACTACTGCTTTGATGTATAACCCAGTTCCTCCTACCAATAAAGGCAATTTCCCTCGCTGGTGAATATCATCTATAACTTCCTCGGCTAACTTCTGATAATCGGCTACCGCGAATCGTTCATCTGGTTCGACGATATCGATCAGATGATGAGGGATAATCCCTCTTTCCTCAGGCGTAGGCTTAGCTGTCCCGATATCCATTCCCTTATATATCTGTCTCGAATCGGCAGATATTATCTCCGCATTAAGCCTCTCAGCCAATTCGATCGATATCTTCGTCTTACCAACCCCGGTAGGTCCTGCAATAACCACTAAAGGTATAGCCATCTTTTACCTGCGTTTGAACATCCTGTTCAATTCCGAGAGCGTTATATTGATCATCGTTGGTCGTCCGTGAATACAGACCGAGGGATTATCGAGCTTGAACATATCATCAATCAGAGCCTTCATCTCGGAGATGGTCAACTTATCACCAGCCCGAATCGAAGTGTGGCAAGCGATGATCTTCAACACCTCATCCCTTAAAATCTCGGGCTGTTTAATCTGATCTAAGGCGAGCAGATCATCTATTATATCGAGTATTACCTGTCTATTACTGCTCCTCTTCAGATCCACAGGAACGGACTTGACTATGAAGGAACGTCCTCCAAAGGGCTCTATAATAAAACCTGTCTCGGCTAAGATATCGAGCTTCGGCTCCAATATCGCTATCTCCCGGGGGGTAAGTTCCAAGGTGAGCGGAAGGAGAAGCTCCTGGGAGGATCTACTCTTTCTGCTATCGCTTTGAGAGCATAGCTTTTCGTATGATACCCTCTCGTGAGCGGCATGCTGATCGATCAGTAAAAGGCCAGCTTCATTTATAGCGATTATATAAGTAGCTTTCAATTGCCCTAGAACAAATACTTGTTTCTGAGCTTTAACCTCAGGCGAAGGATATCGCTCTAAAGACTCCTTGATCACAGGCGCGGAGGGATGAGATTCTTCTATCCTCTCCCTCGGTTCTGCTCTCCTTTCAATTGAGGTGAAATCGAGCAGACTTGACTGGAAAGATTTTCCCTTAGAAATATCACTCTCAGGGACTTTAACCGAAGGGGTGATTTTACCTTTTCTCCTCTCCTCCCCCTTAATAGTATGTAACTCGTAAGGCAATTTCCAAGAAGATAGACTCCTTGTTACCGCTTCCCTTATCATACCGTATATCTTTCGACCATGGCGGAACTTGACCTGCAACTTAGTGGGATGAACGTTTACATCTATCTCCCCAGGATCTAACTCAAGGTATATTACCGCAATCGGATATCTCTGCGTAGCGATCAAATTGCGATAGGCTTCCTCCAAGGCCTTACTTATCAGCTCGTTCCTCACATAGCGTCCGTTGATGAATATAGACTGATGTTGCCGATTAGAGCGAGTAACTACAGATTTTCCCACGAAACCTTTTATAGTTATATCCCCTTCCTCAAAATCTAAAGTCAATAGTTCCTTAGCTAAATCCTTCCCGTATATATCGGCAATAGCAGTCAGGGCCTCTCCCTTGCCCGAGGTGGATAAAGCTAAGCGACCATTATGGCTTAATCTGAACGATACTTCGGGGTGTGCTAAAGCGTGTCTGCTGACTATATCGCTGATATGTCCCCACTCAGTTGAGGAGGTTTTCAAGAACTTGAGGCGGGCGGGGAAATTAGCGAAGAGATTGGTGACGATCACGGTTGTTCCTCCCGGATGAGCCACCTCCTCTATACTCAATATCTTTCCCGCCTCGGCGGTAACCTTAGTTCCTACTTTATCATCACTAGTCCTAGTTATCAACTCCACCTTAGATACAGCCGCAATACTTGGTAAAGCCTCCCCTCTGAAGCCCAAAGTGGTGATAGCAAAGAGGTCATCCGCCTCTGATATCTTGCTGGTCGAATGTCTCTCTAAGGCCAGAAGCGCATCCTCCTGCAACATACCGACCCCGTTATCAGCTACTGATATCCTGGATTTTCCACCATCCATAACATCGATGATGATGCGATTACTCCCCGCATCTAACGAGTTTTCAACTAACTCCTTCACCACCGAGGCCGGTCTCTCCACTACCTCTCCAGCCGCAATTAACTTCGCTACCTTCTCATCTAAAACCTTGATCTTACCAGCCATAATTCCTTACCCCAATATATCTATATCATAAAAGCTGCCTATTACGATTATACTACAGCTAAGTATATAAGTCAAGGGAAATATTGAGCTGGGTAAGCATGTAAACTTGTGCTGGGAAAGATATGATTCTCCCCCTCTCCCACCAGGGGAGAGGGAACATCCAGATAAGTCTGCTTTCTTTATTTCCCCCTCCCTCGATTGGGAGGGGTTAGGGGAGGGGGATTACGAAGTAAAGACTTTTAAGGCGGTTTCAAGACCTCGATCTGATTTAGCGCGGAATTTTACATACTTAGAAATTAAGATAAAATTTCTTGACATATAATTATCGCTACTGTATAATTAATATATGCTTTATTTTATAAAGCTAAGCAAGTTTCGATATCCTCGGTTATAAATTGGGGAAATTATGATTCGGATAATAAATCTAACTAAGCGGTATTGGAAACTGGAGGCGATCTCCAACCTAAATCTACACATAAAGCCAGGCGAGTTCTTCGGCTTTCTAGGACCTAATGGAGCAGGAAAGACTACTACTATAAAGATAATAACAGGGGTCTTGAGACCGACCAAGGGAAAGGTTTTTGTAGGAGGGTATGATATCCAGCAACAATCGATAAAAGCTAAACAGCTTATCGGTTATATCCCCGATAGACCCTCTATATATGAGAAATTGACCGGGAGGGAGTTCTTGCGCTTCATCGCCAGATTATACAATAAGAACAGCGCCCATACCAATATGAGAATAGAAGAACTACTCGACCTATTCGATCTAACGGAGATGAGCGATGAACTAGTCGAGAGCTATTCCCATGGAATGCGCCAAAAACTCGTTATGTCCGCCGCTTTTATCCACGATCCGAAGGTGATCGTAGTCGATGAGCCAATGGTAGGACTGGATCCAAAGAGCGCAAGCCTGGTGAAGGGGATCCTGAAGGAGATGTGTAGGCGAGGGATGAGCGTCTTTATGTCCACCCATACCTTGGAGATAGCGGAGCAGATGTGCGACAGGATCGGGATAATCCAGAAAGGGAAGCTGATCGCCTTAGGAACTTTAGACGAGTTATACGAACAGGCTAAAACTTCGGAGAATAAGTTAGAGGAGCTTTTCCTCCAGTTGACCGGTGGACCGGAGATGTCGAAGCTGATCGAATATCTGGAGAGAAATTGATTTGAAAGGCAGGGAAGATTGATGAAAACTTTAGATGAGAAATTGGGTAGAGTCCTAATACCGCTAATCACTCCTTTTAAAGATGGGGGAAGCATAGATTATGATAAACTAGGCGAATTAGTGAAGATGTTACTCGAGAAGGATTACGGAGATTCTATAATAGTCTCAGGCACCACCGGTGAATTTCACGCTTTGACCTTCGAGGAGAGAATCAAGCTATTCGAGAAGGTCAAGGAGACGGTAGGGGATAAAGTGCCTCTGGTAGCTGGAAGCGGAGCCGCCTCCACTCAACAAGCAGTGGCTTTGACCAAAGAAGCTGAGAGGATAGGTTACGATGTAGCTATGGTCGTAGCTCCCTACTACTGCAAGCCCACTCAAAAGGGGATATATGAGCATTTCAAAACTGTGGCCGAGTCAATCGATCTCCCTATCCTTCTTTATAATATCCCCCTCTTCACGGGAGTCAATATCGACCCTTGCACTGCATCCGAATTGGCTAAAATAGAAAATGTCCTCGCTATCAAGGAAGAAGCAGGGATAAATCCTACTCAAACCTCCGATTTCGTCCTGGGGACTCCCGATAAATTCGTAGTCTATTGCGGAGATGATACTATGGTTCTACCAGTCTTGGCTCAGGGCGGAGTTGGAGTGGTGAGCGGTGGCTCTCAGGTAATAGGCGATATAATGAAGAGGATGATCGCTCTCTATTTCGAGGGCCAGGTTAAGGAGGCAACTGAGCTTCATCTCAAGATGCATCCCTTCTTCAAAGCCTTGGGAGGGAGAGGGCGGATAAATCCTATTCCCCTTCTCAAAGATGCGATAAGCATAACTTGGGAGGATGTTGGTAAACCTCGTCCCCCGCTATTGGGTGGGGATGAGGAGGAGAAGGAGGCTATGAGAAAGGTTCTTGAGAAATTAGGTAAGCTTTAGGATCGATATCGAGAATTAGGAGAACAAAAGAGATTTTCTCACAGAGGTAAGAGAAGCATATAAAATCAGGGATCTGATATTCCAGAAAGGATTTTGAATTCACCTTAATACGCAATATAGACTAGAGTCTTTACTTCGTGACCACCCTCCCCCTAACCCCCTCCCATCAAGGGAGGGGGGAATAAAGGGCTTTAGTTCAATCTCGACGTTCCCTCTCCCCTCGTGGGAGAGGGATAGGGTGAGGGGGGAATTAGATCCCAAATTTTATATGCATCGAGAGGTAAGCTATAATGATGTATGAGGTTTTTAAAAGTTGGAATGAGAATAGAAAAGAGCTTGAGAGAATCGTCAGAGAAATTCATGAACAAAATAGACATTTCAGCTCTGAGGAGATAAAGCGGGATATTCAAGAAACGATAGAAGCCATAAGAAAAGATATCGAGAGTATTGGCTCCGATTCTTAAGGAGTGATAAGCGTGTCCGACATCGTTGATAAAGTGAGAGAGGCGGGGATAATCGGGGCAGGTGGGGCTGGTTTCCCCACCCACGTCAAACTAGATGCTAAATGCGAATATGTGATCGCTAATGGCGCGGAGTGCGAGCCTCTATTGCATTGTGATCAACAAGTTATGGCTACCTATCCCGATAAAGTTGTCAGGGGTATAGAGCTAGCGATGGAGGCAACTTCTGCCCTGCAAGGGATAATCGCCCTGAAGTGGAAATATAAGGAGGCGATCGAGGCTCTGGGAGAGTGCATACAACGGAGTAAGTATCCGATAACTTTACATAAATTGGAAAACTACTATCCTGCTGGCGATGAACATATCTTAGTCTATGAGACTACTGGTAGGATCGTTCCTGAAGGTGGGATCCCCCTCGATATAGGAGCGGTGGTAAGCAATGTAAGTACTTTGACTCAGATAGCGGAGGCAGAATTTGATACCCCTGTGACGCGACGGATGGTAACGATAACGGGGGCAGTTCGATCTCCCAAAACCTTGAGCCTGCCGATAGGGACCTTGGTCCAGGAAGCTATAACCCTTGCTGGAGGAACAGAATTAAGCGACTTTACGATTATAGATGGCGGACCGATGATGGGGAAGGTCATACCTCTTTCCTCCTCTATAGCCAAGACCACTAATGGAATCATAGTTCTACCCTCCGATCATCCTTTGATCCAGATGAAGACTATGAGCTTAGCTTCAAGCGTGAAGAGGGCTAGATCCGCCTGTGAGCAATGTTCTCTCTGCACCGAGTTCTGTCCTCGCTATCTCCTAGGACATAATCTCTCCCCCCATCTCATAATGAGAGCAGTGGGTTGGGGCGTAGATATCGATTCTTCTATCATCGCTGGGGCGTATCTTTGTTGCGAATGTGGTTTGTGCGGATTATTTTTCGCCTGCCCGATGAAACTATCACCCGATAGATACAACGCCGCTTTGAAGGTGGAATTAGCTAAAGCCAAGATCGAAAATCCTCATCACAGAAGCGATCTCAAGGTCGATGAGAGAAGGGAGGGAAGAAGAGTCCCGATCTATAGATTGATCAGCCGATTGGCATTAAACGACTATGATGTTGATGCTCCTTTATCGGAGGAGAGAATCGAAGTAGATCAGGTTAAGATATCCCTGAAACAGCATATAGGTGCTCCTTCTAAACCTGTGGTATCAGTTGGCGATAGAGTCAGAGAAGGAGATCTGATAGCTGATATTCCTCCCGGAGCTTTAGGAGCTAAAATTCATTCCAGCATCTCAGGAACAGTAAAAGAGATCTCACCAGATTATATAGTTGTCAAGGGATAGAAAGGAAAATGGATGCGATCGATCCAATTCCATTTTACAACTACCAATTAAGGAAACAAATCAAATCATTCTACGTATTAAAGATGAAATCTAATTAATTCCTAAAGGGGGTGAGTAAGAATGATGAGCGTTATCACCTGGATCATAATAGGATTGATCGCTGGCTGGATAGCTGGAGTGCTGATGCGGGGCAGGGGATTCGGTATAGTCGGCAACATAGCTGTGGGAATCATCGGAGCTATAATAGGAGGCTTCGTAGGTAAACTTGTGGGAATTGTCGCAACCAGCTTCCTAGGAAATATCGTTGTCGCTATCATCGGGGCAGTTATTCTCCTAGCTATTATTGGAGCGATAAGGAAATAGGGTTTAGGACAATACTCCTCAAATTATCCCATCTATAGCTTAAAGATGATTTCAAACCGCTATGGATGGGGTAATTCTTATCAGGAGGGATTATGGAGCGAGGAAATTTATCAGAAGAAGTATTCGTGTTGCGCTATGGAGATAGAGAAATATCATTCTCTTTGCCAGATTGTAGGGTCTTGGGAGAGCTAAAACCCAATAAGATACCAGGAGTTCTCGATCCCAAGGGGGCTGTAAGGGAAGCTCTGGAGAATCCAACCGATGCTCCTCCCTTGAGAGAACTTCTATCACCCACTAGCAAAATAGCTATCACGGTAAGCGATGTAACTAGGGTGACTAGGAGCGAAATAGTAGTCCCTATTATTGTGGAAGAACTGAATAAGGGCGGGGTCCCCGACGATAATATCACCATCATCTTCGCAGTGGGATCTCATCGTCAGTTGACCGAGGAGGAGCATAGAAGATTGATAGGAGATGAGATCGCAGATCGTATCAAGCACTATAATCATAACTGCTTAGATGAGGATAATTTAACCTATAAGGGAGAGACAAGTCGCGGTGTGCCAGTTTACATAAATAGCATAGTAGCGAACGCGGATGTTAAGATCATAACTGGGGCAGTCAACTATCACGATTTCGCTGGCTATAGCGGCGGTTGTAAGGGAGTTGTGCCTGGTGTCTCCAGAAATGAAACGATCCAGCGTAATCATCTTCTTATGTTCAACCCGAGACCTAAGAAGGGATTTAATCCCAATGCCTCGATGGGAATATTGGAGGGTAATCCAACCCGCGAGGATATGGAGGAGGCTACCAAGTTGGGAGTTCCTGACGCCTTCTTGGTGAATGTAGTTTTAAACTCGGATTACGAGCTGGTTAAAGTAGTCGCTGGAGATATTGTAACCGCTCATCGAGAGGGATGTAAAGTTATAGATCAGATGTTCTCTGCTCCTGTTAAGGAGATGGCGGATCTATTGATAGTTAGCTCAGGAGGGTATCCTAAGGATATAAGCTTCTATCAGGCTTCCAAACCATTCAACAGTATTGCTAATATCATCAAGCCAGGAGGGGTTATGATTCTCTTGGCAGAATGTCGAGAGGGGCTTGGCTCTTCGCTCTTCGCCTCCTGGTTCGCCAAAGGCTCGGCAGATGAACTAGAGGAAGCGCTTAGAAGCGACTTCCATATCGTAGGACAAGTCGCTTATAGGCTTTTGTTTATGCTTGGAAAGTTCAAGCTGATCTTAGTAGCTGACAAGATAGACGATCTTCTGCTCAAAGCAGGGGTGGAGCCCACCTCTTCCTTAGAGGAAGCCTTAACTAAGGCTAGGAAGATACTCCCTGATAATCCAAAGACCTATGTAGTGCCTCAGGGGAATATAACTTTCTGTTATGTAGATAAGCAATCGGCATTAGGGTGAGTTCAAGACATAATTCCTCCTCATCCTAGCCCTCTCCCACGAGGGGAGAGGGAACATAATTAAGCCCCTCCCTTGACGGGAGGGGTTAGGGGAGGGTGATTTAAGACCTAATCTGATCTCGAACATCTTAGACAAAAAATTTTGAAACTACTTAATAGATGAGGAGAAGCATCTC
>CAZSTA010000056.1:0-6386 GCA_964609495.1 uncultured bacterium
AGAGAGGGAGGACACACGGTTGGGGCTGGTGTTGTCGCCGAAATCATCGAGTGAGGAACTCTGGTTATAATCTATGATGGGCCTATAGCTCAGGTGGTGAGAGCGCACGCCTGATAAGCGTGAGGTCCCTGGTTCGAATCCAGGTAGGCCCACCAGTTGAGATAGTGATCCGAGGCGAGGGATGAATTCCTTGACTCGATTTTGAGGGGGATGTAGCTCAGTTGGGAGAGCGCCGCCCTTGCAAGGCGGAGGTCAGCGGTTCGAACCCGCTCATCTCCACCATAATAAATTCTTTTAGATAGGAATGGCTAGCGACTGAGGTTTTGCCAAGGGCAAGCGGTAGAAGCTAGCCTTTATTTATATATTTAAGAAAGGGTGAGGACAAAGATATGGAGTTCGCTAGGAGGGTGGCAAATATAGATCTATCAGGAATTCGCAAGATCTTTGAAGCGGCAGGATCAGGAGCTATCAACTTAGGCTTAGGACAGCCCGATTTCGATACTCCTGAGCATATTAAGGAGGCGGCAATACAGGCTATTAGGGATGGATTTACTAAATATACTCATAATGTTGGGGAACTTCCGCTTCGGGAGGCTATCTGTGAGAAGTTCAAATGTGATAACGATATTGAGGTGAAGCTAGATGAGATAATCGTTACTGCTGGAGCTAGTGAAGCCTTACATCTAGCTTTAGAGGCTTTAGTAGGCCCTGGCGATGAGGTGCTAATTCCAGATCCTAGTTTCGTCTCCTATGCGGCTTTAACTAAGGTCGCAGGGGCAACCCCGGTTTATATTCCTTTGGACGATAATCTTCATCTACAAGCAGATATTATCTCTGAATATATAACTCCTAATACTAAGGTGCTAGTTATGAATTCTCCTTCCAATCCGACTGGAGCGGTTCAAACTGCTGAGGAGATAGAGGCTATCGCCGATTTGGCTTCCGAGAGGGGGCTAGTAATAATCTCTGATGAGGTATATGAGCACTTCATCTATGAAGGAGAGCATTTCAGTCCCGCTAACTTTTACGATGGGATTATCACTATCAATGCTACCTCTAAGACTTATGCGATGACCGGTTGGAGATTGGGATATCTATCGGCTCCGAAGAATTATGTGGAGCAGATGTTAAAGATCCACCAGTATTGTCAAGCTTGTGCCTGCTCTATCTCTCAAAGAGCTGCTTATGCTGCTTTAACTGGCCCTCAGGATTCCGTAGCGAAAATGAGAGATGCTTTTAGAGAGAGAAGAGAATTATTGCTAACGGGTCTTAAAGATCTCAACATCGACTGCATAAAGCCCGCGGGGGCTTTCTATGTTTTCCCTGAAGTGGAGAATGAGATGGATAAGGTAAATAAACTGTTGGCAAGAGGGGTCATAACTGTCCCCGGGACTGCTTTTGGAGAAGAAGGTAGAGGACATATCCGTCTATCTTATGCTACCTCTGCGGATAATATCAAGAAAGCTCTGGAGATAATGGCTGAGGTATTGTCTTGAAGGACAGTTGTGAATAACAAGGAAGGAGTAAATGAAATGAGAAATAGAGAGCGAGTGATCGAGTGTTTGAAGGTTTTTCCCAAGCTATATTTCGATAAAAATGAAACTTTGCTCCCCTCTAAGATGGGGTATTTCATCTATCGGAAAGGAGTTGATAAGAGTCCGATAGAATCCCCCACCTTTCCCAGAAGATTATCCTTTATCCATCATAGCTCGGTTATATGTGAATTCTCTCTCTGGTATGATGCCGATATATCTCATCTCTATGAGCTGGAGCATATATGGGTTTATGCCGATGATAACGATAAAGTGGTGAAGATCGAGGCTAGCTTTCATGGGAGCTTCAGTGGGTTCTCTCCAGAGGATAAACTTCTCGTTGAACCGGGAAAGCATGCTCACTGTAGTTCGATAGAGCAATTTCCATTAAGCATAGAAGAATCGACTCGGATATGTGAAAATCCGGGGAGCGAAGGATTATTGATAATAGGTTTGAACGCACCAGAGCTTCAAGATTTTAAAGAGGAGTTGAGAATAAGCTATAAAAATGAGGAGATAGATGGCTTAATAAGAGAGGATTTTCAGAAGTATGCTTTTACTCCTTCTTATGAGATGATAGAGGAGTTTATTCCTTCAGAGGATATATTATGTCCTTGGGAGGAGTTGAGGGAGTATATAAAGACTTTTCTGTATGATAAACTTTCGGAATTGAAAGCGAAAAGCGGGGAGAAGATGTAGCGGATGAAGAGAAGACTTAAAGCTGTTATATTTGATATGGGTGGAACTTTACTTGACTTCGATTCTATTCCCTGGCAGGAAGCAGAAGCTCAAGGATATAAAAATGTATATGATAGGCTGGTAAATGATGGATATTCACTTCCTTCTGAAGATGAGTTTATTCAGTCGCTAAGGGAGATTGTTGAGGAATATTGGAGCAGAGCTATTGATAAAGGAGAAGGAGTTAGTTTAGAAGATGTATTCGCGGAAATCTCTAGTCGCTTTAGCCTATAGCTACCCGATTCCGATCTGCTATCCTATATGTGGAGTTACTATTACCCGCTCTCATCTCAATTATCCGTCTTCGATTCTACCAGAGAGACTCTAATTGCTCTGAAGAGGAGAGGATTGAAGATCGGTTTAATATCTAATACCCTTTGTCCAGGAGAGCTACATCAGGAGGAGCTACGTCGGTTCGATATACTGGAGCTATTCGATGATCTGAAGTTCTCCTCCGATTTCAGATACGCGAAGCCTCATCCCTCTATCTTCCGCGCTTCTTTAGAAGCTCTAGGGGTTGAGCCAGAGGAGGCGGTCTTTGTAGGAGACAGGATAGTTGACGATGTCTCCGGTGCTCAAGGAGTAGGGATGAAGGGGATATTGAGGGAGTTGGATAGCAGAGAGGAGAAGAGCGATATTACAATCCCCGATGGAAGGATCAGATCATTAAGGGAATTAGAGGATATACTCAGTCAGCTTTATTTCTTATGAATAGGAGGATTTAATTATTATGAGAGAACTTATGGAGGATATAGTTAAAGAGGGAGGGAAGAAGGGCGCTGAATTTTGTGATGTGAGAATGGTGACTATGACTGGGACCTCTATCAGAATCGAAGATGGAGTCGCCAAGGAGCTTATGGCTCCCCGCGACTATGGAGCCTGTGTTCGAGTCCTCTACAATGGCTATTGGGGCTTCGCCTCGACTAATATAGTCGATAAAGCTAGTTTGGAGGAGACCCTTTTCAGCGCAATCGACTCGGCTAGGGCTAAGACGGTAGGGGAGAGGACTAAGATCGTCGAGGTGAAGCCTCACGAGGATAAAGCGATCAGTAAATACGAGATCGATCCGCGAGAAGTTAGTGAAGCGGAGAAGATGGAGCATCTAAGAGGATTGGAGGAGGCGGCCCGGCAATATAGTGATAAGGTAGCCAATACTGTGCTTGGTTATGGCGATGGAGTTATGCAAGAGGTGGTTTGTAATTCCTTCGGTGTTTATACTGATCAGACCTTAGTTCGCACTAGGTCTTCGATTGTGGTTACTGCAAAGGAAGGGGATAATAGACAGTCGGCTCGTCGCTCGATCGGTAAGCTCTCTGGCTTTGAGCTTATTAAAAATACCGATCCTGAGAAGTTCGGTATAGAAGCGGCGAAAGTAGCGGTTGATCTACTTAAAGCGGATAAAGCTCCCGCGGGTTCGTTCCCGGTTATTATGGACCCTGGTATCTCGGGTCTATTCGCTCATGAAGCTTTGGGACATAATGCTGAGGGCGATTTGGTAGCTTTTCATGAGAGCATCATTGAGGGGATGGTGGGAGAAAAGATCGCAAGCGAGGCCGTTACCTTAATCGATGATGCTACTTATGAGGATTATACCTATAGTGGATGTTACTACTTCGACTCTGAAGGAACTCCTGCTCAAAGAAGGGTTATCATTGAGGAGGGGGTATTAAAGGGATATATGCATAGTTTAGAGACCGCGGCTCTTCTCGATGCCCAGCCGAATGGGAGCTGTCGCGGTTATCTGCACCAGAATATCCCGATAGTTAGAATGAGTAACACCTTCTTCGCTCCCGGAGAATATACCTTAGATGAATTGATGAATGGGATCGAGCTTGGTTTGTTGGTGAAGGGCGCTAACTGGGGATATGTCTTTGTGGAGAGAGGGCAATTCACCTGCAATATCGAGGAAGCATATATGATCCGAAATGGCAAACTAGCCGAGCGGATCAGCAATGTGAGCATCGGAGGATTGACGCTCGATACTTTGAAGAGGATCGAAGGCTGTAGCAAGGAGTTCGATCTCAGGCTCTCCGGCGGGATGTGTGGCAAGGGACAACCGATGTGGGTCGATGCTGGTGGCCCTTATATGCTCGTTGGAGATGTGGTAGTAGGTGGGTATAAGTAGATCGACTTCGCTGATTTCGGATAATGCGAAGGTGATGAGAGATATGCAAATAAGTGCAACGTATCCGACCATTGAACACACCCAGGCTTCAGAAGTCGTTGTAGATTTCTTCTCCGTATGTCCAGATGTAGAAGCTGTTATCCTTATAGGCTCTTGTGCGCGTGGGAAAGCCACTCCTGATAGCTGTCTGGATTTCCTGGTGCTTGTGCTCCCTGAAGTGCTTTCAACCGAAAAGGCTGCCCTAGAACAACGATGGAGCAACTTCTATGAGACAGAGGACGTCTTCAAGGTGTTGAGGCAGGTGGGAAAATATTCGCACGTTGACTTAGACTTCATCAATGGCTGTTTTGTGCCCAAACCGCGCAGTCCGACTTCCGGACCGGATGAGTTCGAATTAGAGATAGGGAACACTCTAGTATATAGCGTTAGCCTCTGGGAACGTAGTAATTACCTCGAGTATCTTAAAGCCCGGTGGCTACCGTATTACGATGAATCGCTTCGCCGAAAAAGACTGGCTATGGTGCGTCGCTATTGCCTTGACAACCTCGATCACATTCCTATGTTCGTGGATTGGGGCTTATACTTTCAGGCTTTCCACCGACTATATGACGCTTTCCGAGAATTTCTTCAGGCTCTTTTCATTTCTCGCGGAACTTACCCTATCGCTTACGATAAGTGGATCCGAGAGCAGATCGAGGAGATTCTGGGAATGCCGGAACTCTATCAACAATTGCGGAAGTTCTTTGAGATCGAACACTTTGAGAGTCAAGAGATCTCTCGCAAAGCAGAGGCTTTAGGTCGTCTTCTGAAGGAATATGTTGCGGAGTGACTTAGACGGTGCATCGCCTAACACAGAAATTTGTCGAAAAACCCCTTGAAAGTGGTTAGTTTTTACTTTCTTCGGGAGATGTTATGTTATTGATGTAGTTGATGAGAATGAATATTTATATAAAAGATCGAGAGAAATCCGAACTCTTTAAGCAGCGACTCTAAAGACATTAGGGAAAATTCTCACCAACTCCGCCAGCTTATACTTCTTTCCTCTCTTGGGGATTTTACCTCTTCCCTTATATACTGGTTTATCCCAAGCCACTGCATCTCGTCTCAATCTGGTTCAGTCTTCACTTTACCGGTTATAATCATATTCTTCTTCACCCAAAGATATTTCATCGAGGGTATTACTCTTACCGGGGTGAAGGGATAGAATAGATAAGGATGACTTATGCTTGGAAATACTATAAGGTTAAACAAATTATTTTCTGATGGTGAAAGAGTAGTTGTAGTAGCTGTTGATCATGGAGAGTTCTTTGGCCCTATCCCTGGCTTGATAGATTTACCCCAAACGGTTGAATCGGTTAAGGAAGCGGATGCGATATTGATGAGCCCAGGGATGGTTGAGCATTGTTCGGATACCTTCTCCAGACGGGATTCTCCTATGTTGATAGTACGCCTAAACTGGAGTTCCTCCTATTGCTTCCAATGGAATTATAACGATTCGATAGTAGCGGATGTGGTTTCACCTCAGGAGGCTTTATATTTAGGAGCAGATATAGGTATGGCCTCTCTTATATTAAAGACCGAGTCGGAGAGGGTGGATACTGAGAATGTGGCTAACTTCGCCGAGATAATAGGGGAGAAGCGTAAGTGTGGACTGCCCGTAATTGGAGAATATTACCCTTGCAATGTGGATAAATTGACCCCTGAGGATCTTCACGAGCAGGTCTATATAGCCTGTCGGATTATAAGCGAATTGGGTGCAGATGCAGTAAAGACCTTCTATACTGGTGAGAAATTTAACGAGGTAGTTGAGGCCACGCCGATCCCTATTCTAACTTTAGGGGCGGAGAAGATGGAGAAGGAGAGTCAAGCTCTACAACTAGCCTATAAGGCGGTTAATGCTGGAGCAAAGGGAGTGATCTTCGGTCGGAATGTGATTCAGGCTAAGAACCCAGAGATATTCCTTAAAGCTCTGAAGAAAGTTGTAAAAGAGG
>CAZSTA010000056.1:6486-18952 GCA_964609495.1 uncultured bacterium
CTATCTCTATCACTTTATAAGCCTTCTGGGGAAGACTCCTAAGATATTTCTTGATACTTATATATCTGTTCCCTACTAGTATCCTAAGATTACTCTTGCCAGCAGGGATCCAATGCTCCCCCTTTTATTTAGTCCTCTCTTAATCGAATCTGTATTCATTCCAGATCAATTCGTTGATGGATGGTTGTCCACTTTATCCTCCGCTTGCGATTTCGGACAACGTTCTGCGTATTGGCGAAGTGCAGAAGGCATTACGTTATATGAACACAGCATACTTTGCATCAAAGTTCACTTAATATCTTCTCTAATGCTCTTAGTCCAGATTCCTCAGCGTTTCGAGCCTTTCTCAGGTATTTTAGAGCAACGCTTGAGCGATTTGTATCCTTAACTTCGTCGCCTTTTGGCGGGAATGGAAATACTCCAGATACATTTTCTAAGTTTTGTGCAACCACTTCATAATGTCCTATAGCCTCGTCGAACAATGAACTGAATTTGTCATCAAGGCGCTCCTTAGCTTCTTTTAGGAATTGTACTGCAAAACCTCGACACTCACTCCATACGGCGGAATTATATGCCATACCGAAGTTATCGGCTTTGCCTATCTCCAAGGCATTTATCCAATTGTCAAAACCAGCTATACCTGCTTTGTATTTAGGGTATATCCACTTTGCTGGACTCTTGGCATGCTCCAGGGCGAATTCCAAAGCATCCTTAACAGTTTTGATGTCATCCGCAGCTTGACCGGGTTTCACAACATACATCTCTAGGATGCCGATCTCCGTATCGCCAAGCTCATCCCACGGTTTGGGGCCCTTGCCCGAATCACACTGCGCACCTGAGAAGTAGTATCCTTCATCATCGTAGCCATAGACAACCTGGAATTCGGGGATATCCAACTCCCAGCCATAACAGGGCAAGCCTTCATCAATAGCCTGTTTCGTCTTTTCCCAGGCGAGCTTCTGCTTATCGGCAAAATCACTGTGCGATTTATCGCTTAATACTCCGTCGATCGTATAACCGATGTTGTTTCCAAGCTTGAAAAGCATCTCCGTGTGCCAGGCCGTAGGTCCGCTTGGGCAGACAACTTCGTGCATATTGATGATGAGCGCATGCCCAGTTGCCCCAAACAACCAGGCGTCGGAGACATCCAAATTCAAGTGCTCGAGACAACCCTTAATACAGCCAAGATGCGAAACCCACCTTGGTTTCCATCTTAAACCTTCAATCTCCTTTTTCATTTCTACCTCCTCCTTGTTTCAAACCGCCGTGTTCATATAACTTGTTTCTATCAGCGTCCTTCTCTCCAGCTTTCAGATATACTAAAAACCCTTGCTCGAACATCTATATCTATTATAACAAACATTTGTTCGATTACAAGGGTTTTTAATAAAAATTTTCGGAAATACTGACTATATGTGTCAGGATTTGTCAGAAAATTTCAATTTCTATCTTTAAGTTTGAAAGCTATTATCCCTCCTATAATTTAGAAGTCGATAGAGTGTTAGGAGGGGCATCAGTTTATACAGGGGAAGCGCAGAATTCGATCTAAGCTATCTATCCATTTGCTGACTTCTCCTCATCCTCAACGATGAGTCCTCCTGATACGATCATCTTTAGACCTGTATTGGCGGAAATATCTAATTCTATTACTTCATCTTTAGGCACTTGAACCAGCATTCCCGAGGTAGGATTAGGAGAGGTGGGAATAAAGATATAGACAAGCTCCTTTCCAGTCTTATCTGTGATCTCCCGGGGACTATCGCCAGTGGCAAAGCCCAGGGTGTATATGCCCGCTTTGGGATATTCAATGAGAACTACCTTTTTGAAAGCCTTATGCTCTCTCGAGAGGATGGTAATAGCGATCTGTTTCAAAGATTTATATATATCTTTTACCACCGGAATTTGCTCCATCCATTTTTCATATAAAGAGATGATCTTGCGTCCTATAATATTGGTAGCCAGAAGCCCGGTTATCAAGACGATGAGTAGAGCGATCAGCAGTCTTAATCCAGGTATATTTAAGGGATTAAGTGTCTCAATGGGGATAAGCTCTAAGAAGGAGTTTATAGCCATATATAATAAATTTAAGATATAGATGGTAACGATCAGGGGAAGCAGAACCAAGAGTCCATTAATGAAATACATTCTGAGTTTGCCCAGCATCAATTTTTACCTCCAGATTTCCTTTCAAGTTTCGCATTAAATCTCATAAATTAGGCCGCTAGGTTATTGCCAGGCTCCGTTCCTTTCTCTTTATAACTCTCTTTGCCGCCTCTACTATATTCTGTGCTTTTAACCCATATTCTCCTAGCAGGTCATCACCAGAGCCAGATTGCCCGAATAGATCCCTCACCCCGATTCTCTCCATAGGAACTGGCTTATTCTCCACCAGAACCTCAGCTACAGCACCACCTAATCCCCCTATGATGTTATGTTCTTCAGCGGTCACTATAGCTCCGACCTCGCGAGCAGCGTTTATTATCGCTTCTTCATCGAGCGGTTTTATGCTGTGCATATCTATCACTCGAGCCTCAATACCTTCGGAGGCTAATTGATCGGCAGATTCTAAAGCTTGCGAGACCATAACTCCACAAGCTATGAGAGCAACATCATGACCATCTTTTAAGATATTGGCTTTGCCTATTTCGTAATTGATATTCTCATCGTAGATAACTGGGACCTTAGATCTCCCTAATCTAATATAGAATGGACCATATCTCTCCGCCGCAAGGCGCACAGCTCTATCGGTTGATACTGCATCGGCTGGCACTAATACCGTCATATTGGGAATAGCTCGCATAATAGCTAAATCCAGTAGGGCTTGATGAGTTGCTCCATCCTCTCCTACAGTTACTCCCGCATGAGTAGCTACTATTTTAACATTAAGGGCAGGATAGGCTACCGAGATAGTAACCTGATTACAAGCCCTCTCGGAAGCGAAGATAGCGAAGGTACTGGCGAAGGGTATCTTCCCGGCAGCCGCTAATCCCGCCGCGGTGCTTATCATATTCTGCTCGGCGACGCCCATATCGAAGAAACGTTCGGGGAACTTCTCAGCGAACTTCTTGGTATAAGTGGATTTCGCTAAATCCGCATCTAAAACCACTATATCTTTATTCAACTCTCCCAGTTCGGCTAAAGTTTTACCGTAGGCAGAGCGAGTTGCGATCATCTCAGCCATTAAATATTCCTCCTTGTGAAAAGGTGTTGGATCAAAATTAAGTTTCTAATTCGCACAGAGCGGCTTCCATTTGTTCTTGAGTAGGGGCTTTGCCGTGAAAATCTACCACATTTTCCATAAATGATACCCCCTTACCCTTTATCGTGTGAGCGATGATTATCGTGGGTTTGCCTCTATATTCCAGAGCCAAAGCTAAAGCGGTCAGAATCCCTCTGAAGTTATGTCCATCTATCTCTATAACATTCCAATTGAAAGCTCTCCACTTATCAGCCATCGGGGAGGTGGACATTATCTCCTCCACCGGACCATCGATTTGGAGACCGTTATAATCCAAGATGGCGGTGAGGTTATCAAGTTTATAGTGAGCAGCTGCCATCGCGGCCTCCCAAATCTGTCCCTCATCTGACTCTCCATCGCCGATCATCGCATAGACATGATAATCCTTCTCATCTAACTTCCCTGCTAGAGCCATTCCGTTAGCTACGGATAACCCCTGTCCTAGAGAGCCGGTTGTCATATCCACTCCCGGGGTCTTTTTCATATCCGGATGGCCTTGAAGTATGCTATGCAACTTTCTCAGGGTCAATAGCTCTTCTTTAGGGAAATATCCAGCTTCGGCTAGAGCGGCATAGAGAGCTGGGGCAGAGTGTCCTTTGGAGAGGACAAAGCGATCTCGATCCTCCCAATCCGGTCGCTGGGGATCTATTCGCATCTGATGAAAATAGAGAGCAGTTATAATATCGGCGGCAGATAGAGATCCGCCGGGATGTCCGGATTTAGCAGTGCCTGTCATCCTAATAACATCACAACGAAGCTTTCTAGCTATAGTCTTTAACCGTCTGATGAGATCCTCATCGATATCTATCACCAAGGAACCTCCTTTATATTTGCTCAAATTGGAGTAGTGTATTTAGCTAAAAATGTCCTTACTTCGTAACCACCCTCCCCTACCTCCCCCCAATCAAGGGAGGGGAAAATAATCTCCTCAAGAAAGCTGTTTGATTATGTTCCCTCTCCCATCAGGGGAGAGGGATAAGTGAGGAGATTATATCTTGAACCCTCTAGCAAAAAGCTATGAATAGGGAGTTATTTATTTGAAACTACTTAATAACTTACTCAGGGAAGTGATAATCTCTAATCATTATAGCCAAATAATATCATTTTGTCAAGTAGTAAAAGTATTTTGGTCTTGACATATAACCAAGTTAGTAGTAAAATTAAAACAGGAAATATCCTTCTCTGAGATCGGGGAGAAGAGAAGTTATGAAGGAACTTTTAGAGAATACGAAAAAGTCTATAGAGGAACTTATGAGGCAATTACGGGATCTGAGAGGGAGCTACTCAGGGATAGATGAGAAGTGGAATGATTTGCAGAATAATATTGACGATCTCAGATATTCTTTACATGAACTGGAGAGGAAGATAAAGTCTCTCCAGCGAAGTCGAGAGGAATTACTAACTTTATATCAGATCGGGCGGGAAATAAATTCCATACTTGATCTCGATGAGTTGCTCGAGACAATTATGGATGAAGTTATTCAACTCGTGAGCGCTGAGAGAGGTTTTATAGTGCTGATCGATAAGAAGACCTCTGAGTTAACCTTAAAGGTAGCTCGACGTTTGGATGAAGGTATCTTTAATGAAGCGCAATTTAAGGTCAGTCGAGGGATCGTGGATGAGGTGTTTAAAAGCGGAGAACCTATCCTATCTATGGATGCTCAGACCGATCCTCGTTTTGAGTCGAGGCGAAGTGTTATGCTTTATCAGATCAAATCTGTTTTATGTGTTCCCTTAAAGGTTAAGGGAAAAATTATAGGGGTGGTATATGTTGATAATAGAATGGGAAGTGGGCTCTTCTCTAAGGATCAGTTAGATCTATTAATCGCCTTTGCTAATCAGGCGGCTTTGGCTATCCATAATGCCCGATTATTTGCCGCTACAGTCACTTTAGAGGAGCTCAACAGGGCTAAGAATCAACTGATATCTCAGATGGCTCATGAATTACGCACTCCTTTGACCTCCATCCAGGCTTTTTCTGAGTTGCTTCTCTCTGGGGATGTAAAGGGTGAGGAGGAACAGAATGAATTCTTAGAGATAATCGATTCGGAAAGTAAGCGTCTGAATCAAATTATAAGTGATCTTCTGGACATATCTCGCCTCCAGATCAGGAAGGTAAAGCCAGAGAAGGAGGATATCAATTTAACCAGCTTAATTATGGAAGTATGCAATATGCTTAAAGTCCAGGCAGAGAAGGGAGGATACGAATTTAAGATCGATATACCCTCTGATCTTCCCCCAGTGTTTGCGGATAAGAAGCTATTAAACCGAGTTATGGTGAACCTGATAAGCAATGCTATCAAATACTCCCCCGCTGGAGGAGAGATCACAATTTCTGCTAGAGAGGATAGCGATGAAATCCTCATCTTCATTCAAGATGAGGGGATAGGTATATCTTCCCATGATATTCCTCATATATTCGAGCAATTTTATCGAGTTCAGAGGGGGAGGGCGGTAGAGGTTCAAGGGACTGGATTAGGGTTAGCGATCGTTAAATCGATAATCGAGGCTCATCAGGGGAAGATTTGGGTAGATAGCGAGTTGGGCAAGGGAAGTAGATTCTCCTTCACTCTGCCTAAATGAGAGGGAGATGCTTCCTAATTCAAAGGAGAGGACGAATTATAACGTGAAGATACTTTTCATCGGGGATATCTTTGGAAGGCCGGGACGAAGAGCGGTGCGAAATATACTTCCCCGAATCAAAGACGAGTATGGAGTGGAGTTATTTTTAGCTAATGGAGAGAATGCGGCTGGTGGTATCGGAATAACTCCACCTTTAGTAGATGAAATATGTTCTTATGGCGTGGATCTTATTACTACTGGTAATCATATCTGGCAAAAAAAAGAGATATTGGATATAATAGATACCGATGCTAGGATTATAAGACCTGCTAATTATCCCCCTGATGCCCCGGGGCGATCTTCGAGTATCATAGATCTGGGAGGCGCGAGAGTTGGAGTTATCAACTTATGCGGAAGAGTATTTATGGGTAATCTAGATTGCCCCTTCCGAGCGGCTGACAGAGAGATCGAGAAGTTAAGAGATGTGGAAGTGATAATAGTTGATTTTCATGCGGAAGGAACTTCTGAGAAGGTGGCTATGGGGTGGTACTTGGACGGGAGGGTGAGCGCGGTAATAGGGACTCATACTCATGTGCAGACTGCGGATGAGAGGATCCTCCCTAAGGGAACGGCCTATATCACCGATGTGGGAATGACGGGGCCTCACGATTCTGTCATAGGGGTTAGGATCGATTTGATCCTACATCGCTTCTTAACTCAGATGCCGGTTCGCTTCGAGCCAGCCAAGGAGAATGTTATCCTCTGCGGAGTCATAATAGATGTGGATCCTAAGTTAGGAAAAGCTCTAAGTATTCAGCGGTTAAGGTTGCCGCTTAACTCGTGATGTTCGAGAGGAGGGGATTTTTATGTCTAAGAAAGAGGAGGTTGTTGAGCCTATAGAGGTGGAATGCCCCAAGTGCGGGGAGACGAGGATAGTGTATATACCCAAAGAGGAGATCCCCAAGTGCCCCCGCTGCAATATCAGGATGGTGATAAAGGAGCTTTTAAGGGAAGGAAAAAGTTATTAAAGGGAAAGGGAAAGTAGAGGATGGGCATCGTCTTCTAAGCTGGATCTTTTCCAGTTATAAAGGGAGGAATGATATGAAACGCGAGGAATTTAAGAGACCAGCTAAGAAATATAGAGGGGTCCCCTTCTGGTCTTGGAATGATGATCTTGAAGATGCAGAACTAATAAGACAGATAGGAGAAATGGATGAGGGAGGATGGGGTGGCTTCTTTATGCACTCTCGCATCGGTTTAGTCACCCCTTATCTTTCGCAAGAGTGGATGGATAGGATAAAAACTTGTGTGGAAGAAGCTAGGAAACGAGGTATGTTTGCTTGGCTTTACGATGAGGATAAATGGCCTAGTGGATATGCTGGCGGAATAGTTCCCAAGCAGGGACCTAACTACCGACTGAAGGTGCTAGCTTGTCGGGAGAATCAGAAGTTGGAAGGAACGAAGCTAGTTCAAGTCTTTAGCGGAGATCTAAGAGAGGGAGTCATGTCCAACTTGAGAGTAGTAGATGCCGGAGCTTGGCCTAGTCCTCGCCCAGCGGATGTAATCCTCTACTTTAGCTCTTGGATTGCTCCTTTAGGAAATCCCTGGTTTAATGGCTATGCTTATGTAGATAATTTGAATCCAAGAGTAGTTAACGCCTTCATAGAATCCACTTATGAAGCTTATGAGAAGCAGGTAGGAGAGGAATTCGGTAAAGCGGTGCCAGGGATATTCACCGATGAGCCATGCTTTCTTTTCTTCCACGGTGCACCTATGCCTTGTATCCCTTGGACTAACGAATTCCCCCAGTATTTCGAGAAGAAGAAGGGATATGATATCCTTTATCATCTACCTTCCCTCTTCTACAAAGTCGGCAATTATCATAAGATCCGCTATGATTTCTGGAGTGCGATAAGTGATCTATTCCTCGAAAGCTACTCGCAAAGGATCTATAGATGGTGTGATGAACATAAACTGAGATATACAGGACATTATATGGCTGAGGATAATCTATTGAGCCAGATTCACTGGATCGGTAGTGCGATGCCTCACTACGAGTATATGCACACCCCCGGAATGGATCATCTCGGTCGAAATATCCATAACATAATGACCGCCAAACAGGTGACAAGCGTAGCCGAGCAGTTAGGCAAGGAGAGAGCTTTAACCGAGGCTTATGGCTGTAGCGGTCAAAATCTATCCTTTGAGGGTAGAAAGTGGATCGGTGATTGGCACTATGTCTTAGGGATAAACCTTCTGAATCACCATCTAGCTCTCTATTCCATGCGTGGTTGTCGAAAACGAGATTTTCCCCCTAATCTCTACTATCAACAGCCCTGGTGGAAATATAACGATCTGGTGGAGGACTACTTCGCCCGGCTAAGCTATGCTTTGACTAGGGGTAAGAGGATAAAGGATATCCTAATTATCCATTCCCTAGGCAGCGCTTGGGTTTCCTATCAACCTGACGATTTTGGGGAGGTGGATAGGATAAGTCGCTCTTTCGCCGACTTAAGTGAAAACTTGCTTCGCCTTCATCGGGATTATGATTATGGCGATGAGAAGCTCTTGGAGAAATACGGTCGTGTTGAGGATGGGAAGATAGAGATGGGAGAGTGTTCCTACAAAGTGGTGATCATTCCTCCCAGCGTGACCTTGAGGAATAGCACAGTGAGACTCCTGAATTGGTTTGCGGATAAGGGAGGAAAGATCATCGCTATTAATCCTCTGCCCTATCTTGTAGAAGGAGAGAAGTCAAGCGATTTAGAGAGGCTTCTCTCTAGGGTGAAGGTCATAGGAGAGGATAAGGGAGAGCTTAAGAGTGTGCTTGATAAGAGCCTTCCAGCAGAAGTGGAGATAGCAGACGAGGATGGGAGAGAGATCGAGGAGATTTGGTATCATCATCGTGTCACAGAGGATAAAGATATATACTTCTTAGCCAACCTCGATCGGGATAGTCATTTCAAGGTTACAGCTAAGTTGAAGGGGGAAGGTAATCTGGAGGAATGGGATCCAGCGACTGGTAAGATCTGGGCGACCCCTGGTCGCTCCCAAGCCGGATATACTAAGGTCGCTCTATATTTCCCCCCAGTCGGCTCTCATCTGTTGGTTTTAAACAGAGGAAAGGCAGAGGCGGAGCAATCCTTATCTCCTCGGGGAGAGTTAACGTATGAGATCGAGCTTAGCGGTGATTGGAACTATGAACGGGAGAGCCCGAACTCCTTAACTCTGGATTACTGCTCTTATCGAACGAACGATACCGAGTGGAGCGAGAAATTGCCGGTGTTAAGAGCATTCGAGGAGGTTAAGGAGATGACCGCAGGGATTACTTTCTCCCTGAGATATGAGTTCAAGAGCGATATCGAATTTGACTCCGAAAGGGATATCTTCTTAGTGCTGGAGACCCCGGAGAGATTCGAGATAATGATTAATGGAAAGGTAGTGAAGTATAAAGATATCGGTTACTGGCGGGATATAAGCTTTAAAAAGATCGATATCAAAGGGTATGTCCAACGAGGTGATAACACGATCGAGATCTCGGGAGAATTTAAGGACGATACCGAGCTAGAGAGTTGTTATGTAATAGGCGACTTTGGAGTGGAGAATATAGAGGATAGAAGTTTCAAGCTGGTAGAGGAGAGGAGGATCTTGAATTATGGAGATCTTGTGGATCAAGGATATCCCTTCTTCGCTGGCACTATAGCCTTGAAGCAGGAGATAGGGTTGGATAAGTTACCTGAGGGCAGAGTCTTTTTAGAGCTGGAGGGATTAAATACCATAGTAGCCGATATCTTCGTAAATGGCTCTTGTGCTGGGCAGATATATTGGAGACCTCATCGTATAGAGGTAACGGAGCTGATAAAGGAGGGAAGGAACAAGATCGAGATAAAGCTCGTGAACAGCTTACATAATCTGTTGGGTCCACATCATCATAAGGGGGGAGAATTACTCAGCGTAAGTCCCTTCAGCTTTGTCGATTGGGATAATTGGAAGGATGAATACACTTTAGTTCCCTACGGACTGGAGAAGGCTAAATTAGTTGTTTATTGATGAATCTTTGAAATACGAAGTATAGACTAAATGAGGTGATAACTTTGGAAAAGGTTCGGGTAGGTGTTGTCGGGCTAGGATGGATATTTCTCGAAGCACACTTAAAGGCTTATGCTGAGCTTAATGAGGCTAAATTGGTAGCTCTATGTGACTTCGATGAGGCGAATTTAAAAAGAGGGGAGAGAGCGACCAAAAGAGCGATGGAAAGAAGGGTTAGAGCTTTAGAGGATAGTGGAGATGAGGATATAGCTAGGGAAGTCAGGAATGATATAGAGGGATTGAGACTTTATTCGGATTATCGAGAGCTACTTGATAAGGAAAGGATAGATCTTATCGATATTTGCACCCCTCCTAATTCTCACTCTTTTATAGCGATCGATGCTCTAAGACGGGGGTTAAACGTTATGGCGGAGAAGCCGATGGATAGCTCCTGGCTCGATTGTATAGAGGTGCTCGAGGCGGTGAAGGAGAGCGGCAAACTCTACCAACATAATGAAAATTGGATCTACGAACCTCTCTGGTACAATGCTCGCAAGATAATAGATAGCGGGGCGATAGGGGAAGTAGTGCTTATGTTTTTGGCGACAGCTCATAGCGGTCCTGAATTTTCCTCCTGGTTCTGGACGCCCGAGATAGGGGGAGGGGGGGCTCTATTAGATAATGGGATTCATGCTTTGACCACCTCTTGGTTCTTAGTGGGTTTCGATCGCAAGCCAGTCAGGATTAAAGCGGCTGAACCATACGGCTTAGCAACGCGGATGAAGAAGAGGATCATCGCTGGACGCTATCAAGATGTGGCAGTGGAGGATGATGCCCATATCCTGGTGGAGTTTGAGGATCCCGAATCTGGGGCTTGGGCGACCTCTCACGTCGAGGGATCCTGGAGTTGGCGAGATTCTAGGGAGACGATCATAATCGGGACAAATGGCTCGATAGAATTCATTCACGAGGAGGGAAAGAGCGCGCTGAAGATAACGGATTCCTTTGACAATACAAGGATAATTGAGGTTCAAGGGCCTAGTGGTTTCTACAGAGGTTTCTACGGAGAGATAAGGAATATGTGTAACTGCGTTGTTACGGGAATTAAACCGATATGTGATGAGCTAATCGGTGCTGAGGCTCAAGCTATGGTGGGTGCTGCTTATCTTTCCCAAGCTAGGGGCAGAAGGAGCGTCACCCTAGATGAGTTCAAGGAATTTGCGATGGATATCAAGAAGAGGGAGAAAAAGAATGCGTCGCAGGTTCTAATCGGCGAGTTAATAGCTGGTTTGAGGAAATAAGGGAGGGGTCTATGAAAGCGGTGATCTTAGACGCTCCTGGTCAGTTGCGAGTTGGAGATGTTGATATACCAAACAGAAAAGAGGGAGAAGCGCTAGTAGAGATCAAGGCGGTGGGGATCTGCGGATCCGACCTGCGAGCTTGTAAGGGGAAACAGCCCTTCCTCTCTTATCCCAGAGTTTTAGGACATGAGCTGGCAGGGGTGATAGAGGAGATCGATGATAATGAGCGGGGATTGAAGATAGGGGATAAGGTAGTTATAGAACCTCTGATCCGCTGTGGTAAATGTTATCCTTGTAGGGTAGCTCGCTATAACTGCTGTGTCGATCTTCAAGTTTTGGGAGTCCATACCGATGGGGGTATGGCAGAGTATATAAGCGTTCCTATAGAATTATTGCATAAGAGCAACTCAGATCTGCCCTTCTCCGTCCTAGCTCTAGCTGAGCCTCTGACGATCGGCTCTCAGGCGGTGAGCAGAGGCAGGGTTCATAAGAAGGATAGAGTCGCTATCATTGGAGCAGGGCCAATCGGATTGATGGCTTTGCAATCCGCTAAGAGTATAGGAGAGGTAGAGGTAGCTATAGTGGATATATTGGATTCTCGTCTTCAGCTAGCGAAGCGATTAGGAGCGGATCTAACTATAAATGCTGAAGAGGTTGATGTTGAGGAAGCGGTGCTTGATTTCACCTCGGGGGAGGGAGCAAGCGTTGTCATAGAGGCGGTGGGAGTCGCTGAGACGATAGAAAGCACTATCCAGTTGGTTTCCTCCGCGGGAAGGATTGTGTTTATCGGTCTAGGGGCGGATAAGGTCTGTTTCTCACCTCATCTCCTCATTAAAAAGGAGGTGGATATATTAGCCTCCCGCACCAGTTGCTTTATGTTCCCAAGGGCTTTAGAGTTGATCGAGGAGGGAAAGGTTGATGCCGCTTCGATGATCACTCATAGATATAAGTTGGAGGAAGCCGAAGAAGCTTTCAAATTTATAGAGGAACATCCTGATAAGATAGTCAAGGTAGTTTTAGAGAATCGGGGCTAAGTGATCATCTTTATTTATTGGGGGAAATAGAAGGCGGAAAATGAAGGATGTTAAGTAGTTTCAAAATTTTTTGTCGGAGATGTTCGGGATCAGATTAGACCTTGAACTCATATAAATCACCCTCCCCTAACCCCTCCCGTCAAGGGAGGGGGAACTAAAGAGAGCAATCTTATCTCAATGTTCCCTCTCCCCTCGTGGGAGAGGGATAGGGTGAGGGGGAATCATGTCTCGATCCCCCTTAGCGAGGAACTAAGAATATGGTACTCCGATTAGAAGTTCAAAGACCAAAAGGCAGAAGATTT
>CAZSTA010000057.1:0-18428 GCA_964609495.1 uncultured bacterium
TTAGATCCAGAGCGGGATGCGGCAAGCAGAAATCATAAAACAATACGTAAATCAGTAAATTGGATCATATCAATGCTCGATCTTCCAGAAGGTAATCATATATTAGATTTAGGCTGTGGTCCAGGATTATACAGTTCTCTGCTTTGCGAACGCGGATATAGGGTTACAGGTATAGATTACTCAAAAAGATCTATAAAATATGCCGAACAATTTGGGCTAGATCATAACTTATCAATAGAATATATCTATCAAGATTATCGAACGATGAATTATGATGAAGAGTTTGACGCAATATTGCTGATTTATTGTGACTTCGGAGCACTTACGAATGATGAGCGGGATATGTTACTAGGGAAGATAAAACGAGCCTTAAAACCAGATGGATATTTTGTATTCGATGTATTGACAACAAATTTTAGGAAAAAATCATCATTAGAGAAAAGTTGGAATATCTGTAAAAGTGGATTTTGGAAACCTAATCCTTATTTGGAGTTATCTCAAACATTTTACTATCCAGAAGAAGAGACCTATCTTGATCAAATAATAATTCTTGAAGAGAGCGGGAAATTGAGCGTTTATCGGATATGGGATCATTGTTATAACGTTGAAACCATCACAAATCTTTTGAATCGCTATCAATTTACAATACATAATATTACGAGCGATCTAACAGGAGTGCCTTATTCAGACGAATCTGAGTCGTTAGGCATAATAGCTAAAAAATGTCTATGATTATATGATAACATCTTCGACCCCCAAGGAGGTATGAAAATGAATGAATTCCTCGGACTAAATCTTGGCTTGGGAGCATTACCGCTATTGTCTGATGCGCGGACACGCTCCATCTCAGCCGAGAATCCAACTGCCGCAAAAGGCATGGGTGGAATGGCCATTCCGAACCCAGCCGATCCAGATCTCCCTCACTCGGAGGCAGCGGTTGATCTCGGTCAAGGCTGGAAGGTCAGGCCGTTTCTTAAGCCGAAGGCCGGCGAGACCGTGACGCTCATGGACATCGATGGCCCAGGGATCATCCAGCATATTTGGATGGCGACCGCGGTGAACTGGTTGGGCAATGGCCGGGCGTCTGTGCTACGCTTCTATTGGGATGGCGAGGACACGCCATCGGTCGAGGTCCCGATGACCGACTTCTTTGCGATCGGGCATGAACTCTTTGCCCCGGTCAATTCTCTAGCGGTGATTGTGAATCCAACCTCGGCGCTCAACTGTTACTGGCCCATGCCTTTCCGACGGCATGCCAAGGTGACTTTCACGAACGAGTCGAACAAGGATCTCGAGGTTTTAGCCTTTCAGATCACCTATGCCGAGACAGAGATCCCTGAGAAAACGGGCTATTTTCATGCCCAGTGGCGACGTGCGGTGACGGATCGGACGCATCCCGAGTATGTGATCTTGGATGGCGTCAAAGGTCCGGGGCGCTATGTCGGCACCTTTCTAGCCTGGACTCAACTGTCAGATGGCTGGTTCGGAGAAGGAGAGATCAAGTTTTTCATAGACGGAGACGACCAGTTCCCGACGATCTGCGGCACCGGAACGGAAGACTATTTTTGCGGTAGCTACGGTTTTCCCCAAGTCTATAGCACAGCCTATGTCGGCAATACGCTCAAGCACTCGGGCGAGGACGGTCCGCCGAAGTGGAGCTTGTATCGATGGCACATCATGGATCCGATCTGCTTCCAGAAGGACTTGCGGGTTACCATCCAGGCGCTAGGCTGGTGGCCAAACCATAGATACCAACCCCTTGCAGACGACATTGCCTCGGTAGCCTATTGGTATCAGGGAGAGCCTCACACAGAATTCCCCGAATTCCCACCCCTTGAGAGGAGATGGCCGAGATAGATCAGAACAGACGATATCGCCTGACAAAGGCTATCTGGAGAGAAGTACCCGAGGATGTTGGAGAAGTGCTTTATAAATCTAGGGAGAGGATTGATTGAGCGATGGATGATAAAAGAACCAAGTTAATCAGAAAGGCGGCTAAGGAATTATTATCGGAGGGAAAAGTCGAGGTAGTGATCGGTTTTGAGCGTGGCACTCTGCCTGGCCGTTCAATACCAGCTTTCATCAGAGCGGTGGAAGATGTGGATAGGCTCATCTGGGACTCTGCCTGTGAGAACAACCTAGCTACCTTCATAACCAAAGTCAAGGGTCCAGTAGCGATCGTAGTTAAGGGATGTGACTCTCGTTCAGTAGTTAATCACCTCAAGGAGAATCAGATAAAGCGTGAGGATATAGTAGTCATCGGAGTTCCATGCGAGGGGATGATAGATAGAAAGAAGATCGATAAGTTGTTAGGAGATAGGGAGTTATTAGAATTTAAAGAGGAAGACGATAAGATCACTCTCAAAGGAGATGGCTTCGAGGAGGTCGTATCTAAGGAGGAACTCCTTCCCGAATTTTGTCAATTATGTCGTCATCGCAATCCGGTCCTTTATGATATCCTCATCGGGGAGAAAGTCCCGGAGCAAACCGATGTTAACTTCTATTCGGTAATAGATGAATTTGAGGAGAAAACTCCGGAGGAGAGATGGGAATATTTAAATAGCGAATTCAGTCGCTGTATAAGGTGTTATGCCTGTATAAAGGCTTGTCCTCTTTGCTATTGTGATACCTGCTTTGTGGATCGCTCGGATCCGGTATGGGTGGGAAAGACTACTAATCTCTCGGAATTAGAGAGTATGCATATCATACGCGCCCTTCATATGGCAGGTCGTTGCGTGGATTGTGGGGCGTGTGCGAGAGCTTGCCCGATGGATATCGATATCAGGAAGCTGACGAAGAAGTTGGAAAGGGATGTATTAGAACTGTGGGGATATGATGCTGGAGTCGATGTTGAGGAGACTCCCCCTCTGGCGACTTTCAATCCCAATGATCCCCAAGAGTTCATTATGTAGGGAGTTATTACGAGATTTCGGACTTTAATCTTCAAGCATTAGGAGTGAAAGATGACCGATAAGATACTCAAGAAAAATGATTTAGAGCCGATTCTAAATGATCTAATAGCAAACTATCGAGTATATGCCCCTGTTAAAGAGCCTGAGATGGTGATCTTCAAGGAGATCGAGAAGGCAGAAGATGCTTATCTAGATTACACCAACTCCAAGCGATCTCCTAAATACGTTTTTCTCCCCCAATTTGAGGAGATGTTCGAGTTCAGAAAGGGCGAGGAGGGAATAGAGGTAGATACTCCTGATGATATCTACCAAAAGACGGTCCTCTTTGGAGTTCGACCTTGCGACGCTATGGCGGCGAGTATGCTGGACTCAGTCTTCGATTGGGGAGAGGAGGATGACATCTATTATCTAGCCAGAAGGGAGAATACTACCGTAGTAGGATTAGCTTGTCTAAATCCTAGTAGTTTATGCTTCTGCACCTCTATGGGAGGTGGACCCTTTGCCACGAGAGGATTGGATATCCTATTAGTCGATCTAGGCAATAGATATCTAGTTCGCTCGATTACCGAGAAGGGAGAGGCATTAATATCCCAGTGGAAAGATGGAGGAAGCCTCCCCTCTACCCCTCCTATTTTATTCGAAGGATTAATCGAAGCAGACGAGGCTGATAGAGAGGCCGCGGAGAGATTGGAGAAAGAGGCTATTGCTAAGATCAAATCGGAGGTTAAGTTAGAGGGAGTAAAGGAGAAGCTCGATGGGATGTTTGAGGATCCCTATTGGGATACACTACATCTGAGGTGCATCGGCTGTGGCGTCTGTACCTATCTTTGTCCAACCTGCCATTGCTTCGATATCACAGATGAGATGAGAGGCAGAAGGGGGGTTCGAGTGCGCACTTGGGATTCTTGTATGTTCCCTCTATTCACCCTTCACACCTCTGGCCATAATCCCAGAAATTCGGGCAAGGAACGGATGAGGCAAAGGGTGATGCACAAATTCAATTACTTCGTGGAGAAGTTTGGAGATACCGCATGCGTAGGATGTGGACGATGTGTGAGATATTGCCCGGTTAATATAGATATTCGGGCGATAATCAATGAGATTTCGGAGATGGAAATTGGCGATAGATAGTGAGTATAAATAATTTCCACTTTTAAATGATAATAGGGGAGGAGAAAGGATATGAAAGATACAGGAGAGGTAGAGGGGAGAATGCATCTTCATAATAACCCTTATCTACCTTATCCAATGATCATCAGAAAGATCATTTCGGAAAATGCTGTTAATGATATAAAGACCTTCGAGTTGGTATTTAAGAATAAGAAGGATGAAGGGAAGTTCACCTATATGCCGGGGCAGTTCGCAGAAGTCTCTATATGGGGAGCGGGAGAAGCCCCGATAGGAATCGCCTCCTCACCGACTCAGAAGGGATACCTTCAGTTCACAGTGAAGAAGATGGGGGTGGTGACGAGCGCCCTTCATAACTCTAACGAAGGTGATGAAGTAGGGATAAGGGGACCCTATGGCAACTGGTTCCCGATGGATCTGCTGGAGGAAAGCAATGTATATATCATCGGAGGAGGGTTCGCTTTCACTACGCTCAGATCTCTCACTAACTATATACTTCATCCCGATAATAGAGATCGCTTTGAGGACCTGGTGGTGATCTATGGAGCGCGTGATCCGGGAGAGCTTATCTATAAGTATGAGCTAAAGGAGTGGAGCGAAAACGAGAATCTCGATCTGGTGGTGACGGTTGATAAGGGCGATGAGAATTGGACCGGACGCGAAGGATATGTGCCTACGATAGTCAAGGAGGAGCAACTCAGTCCCGAGAACGCAGTAGCTGTAGTTTGTGGACCTCCTATTATGATAAAGTTTACCTTTCCAGTTCTACTGGAAGCGGGGTTTAGCCCCGATAGGATCCTTAACTCGCTGGAGATGAGGATGAAATGTGGCATCGGAAAGTGTGGCAGGTGTAATATCGGCAGTAAATATGTCTGTAAGGATGGCCCGATATTTACCTATGCTCAGCTTCAAGAGATGCCGAAGGAGTATTAACAAATTTTCCGTCTTCCAATTCAGGAATAGAATAGAACTATGAGATGAAGATGTCTTAGTTACGGAAACCCAAATATAGAGATCGCTCTATTAATGAATTTGAACATTCCTGATCTGGAATGCAATCATAATCAGGCTTTTTATAAGCCTGATTTTTCAATTGAATACTTGACAGTGATTTATAATTTGAGTATAATATGAACAGACAACCAAATATCCACCTAAGTGGAGGCGTTAAACCTATAGCCTACCATATATAAAGGGTGGAAGGTGGAAAGGAGGTGTAATAAAGGGGTCTATCAATAGTTACTGAAGCTCATAATCTCAGGTTGTAGGTAGCATCAGAATCAAAATTTGAAACTAATAAGGAGGTAAATCTTATGAAAAGTAGATCGAAACTCATATATGTAATAGTTCTTTGCATCCTTTCTATGCTGGTATTTGCTAACATCTCTTGGGCGAAAACCAATGTGAAATTGCTCGGTCCAGTGGTCCCTCCCTATCGTCTCGTTGAGTTCAAGAAGATAATCGAGATCTTCCACAAGGAGGTTCCCGATATCAGAGTCACCATAGAGCAGGCTTCTAGCTGGCCTGACACCGAGACGAAAATTGTAATCAGATATGCCGCCGGGGGAGGAGGCGTAGATCTCCTGCAAATAGGGGAAACTGGAGCGGCTACGGAGTTTGCTTCCAGAGGAATGCTGGAGAATCTCGATCCTTATCTCGAGAAGGATGAAACTTTAGACCTCTCTATGTTCTTTGATGCTCCGATGAAAGCTGGTCAGTGGATGGGTAAAACGTATGCTATCCCTCAAGATTCTATGACCACCATCCTATACTATAATGAAGATCTACTTGAGAAGGCTGGTTTAGAAGGTCCTCCTCAAACCTTTGAAGAGCTTCGAGAATATGCTATAAAGATGACTAACAAAGAGGAGAAGCAATGGGGCTTCTTCATAGGAGCCTCAGCCCAAGCGCTCTCAGAGGTATTATACCCCAATGGCGGAAGTTATATGAACGAAGATAACACTATGCCAACCTTCAATGATGATCTCGGAGTGGAAGCTCTTCAATATTACGTCGATAATATTCACAAGTATGAATGCCAAGCTCCAGTGGGAACTGACTCCAATGACCTCTGGATAAAAGGCAAGATGGCTATGCTGATCACGGTGCCCTGGATAGTGGGATATACCGCCAATTACGGACCGGATGTCAAGTATAGCACTAATATCCATCCCCAGGGGAAGGTAGGTCGGACTGGATGGGGCTGGGCTCACTATATAAGCATCCTCTCTACCAGCAAGAATAAGGAGGAAGCCTACCAATTCATGTCCTTTATGTTTAGAGGTGAGATCGATACTCTATATCATGATAAACTAAACTTCCTTCCTGGCAAGAAATCTACTTGGGAGAAACCGCCCTTCAGCGAGCATCCAGCTTGGATAACCTTTGGAAAGCAGTTGGCGGATACTAAACCTTTCCCCATCTTCCCAGGCTGGCGAGAGATAAGTAAGCTTCTGGATACTGAGATGGAGGCGGCATTCTTAGCAGAGAAGGAGCCTAAGCAAGCCTTAGATGATGCGGCGGCGAAGGTTAAAAATCTGCTGGGAGTTGAATAAAATCTAGGGTTAAAGACGGGATGGCAAACGATGTCATCTCGTCTTTTGTTTAATATTCTAAGCGGGGGAAGAAGTATGCAAATGAAAATATCGCTTAAGAAAAATTTAGAAGGTTATCTCTTCATATCTCCCTGGTTGATCGGTTTCTTCCTATTTATTTTCGGCCCTATCCTCTTCTCTCTATTCGTCAGCCTGTCGAAATGGGATATTATAACTCCTGCTCAATTCATCGGTTTTGGGAATTATGCTAAGACCTTCAAAGACGAACTCTTTTGGAAATCGCTTCGCATCACCTTTACCTTTGTCTTAACGAGTGTTCCCATAAGATTATTGATCGCTCTAACTTTTGCAATGCTACTAAATCAGAAGTTGCGAGGAGTAACTATATTTCGAACCATATTTTATCTTCCAGTTATGCTATCTGGAGTAATTTTGGGTATTCTCTGGGCCTGGATCTACAGCCCCGATTATGGGTTGCTCAACTCTATGCTTGAGATTATCGGTATCAAGGGACCTCGGTGGCTATCCACTCCTCGTCTGGCGATGACCTCGATCATAGTGATGAGCCTTTGGCGGGTAGGGGGGATGATGGTTATCTTCCTAGCTGGGCTTCAGGATATTCCCACTCAGCTTTACGATGCCGCAGATATAGATGGAGCAGGAGATTGGATGAAATTCACTAGGATAACGATTCCGATGTTGACCCCTTCGATATTCTTCAACTTCGTTATGAGTCTTATCGGAACTTTCCAGATATTTGGAGAGGTGCAGGTGCTTACCGAAGGTGGACCCTATGATTCCACCTTAGTATATATGATACACTTATACCAACAAGCCTTCGAATTTCTAAAGATGGGATACGGATCGGCTTTAGCTTGGATACTATTTGTTATAATCTTAGCCTTTACTTTGCTTATATTTAAATCATCATCTCTATGGGTGTTCTATGGTGGATTGAGGAGGTGAGATAAAATATGGCAGATATAATAGTTAAGTGGAGACCCTCGTTATCGAGAAGGAAAGTTATTAATGCCTCTATTGTATATATTATCCTTACGATCTCCGCTTTAATCTTCTTCTTCCCCTTCTTCTGGATGCTTTCCACCGCGTTTAAATCTCCTGCGCAGATCTTCGCTATCCCTATGAGATGGCTACCAAATCCTATTCACTGGCAGAATTTCCCCATAATGTGGGAGCTGATCTCCTTTCAAACTCCACTCTTGAATTCCATTATTATCACTGGTGGATCCTTGCTAGGCATCTTGATCTCCGGTCCTTTAGTTGCTTTTGGCTTCGCCCGACTCGATTTTAAGGGGAAGGATTTCCTCTTTATCGTCCTCCTAGGAACTATAATGCTTCCCAGACAGATCACGATCATTCCTCTATACATAATCTATCGCCATCTCAACTGGATAGATACATTTAAACCCTTCATCATCCCAGCTTTCTTTGGAGGAGGAGCTTTCAACATCTTCCTCCTGCGTCAGTTCTTTATGACAATCCCTTTTGAGTTGGAGGATTCGGCGAGGATAGATGGTTGTAGCACTTTAGGGATCTTCTGGAGGATATTTATTCCTCTCTCCAAACCCGTATTGGCTGCGGTAGGGATATTCTCCTTCGTTGGCGTTTGGAACGATTATTTCCGCCCTTTGATCTTCTTATCCTCGGCGGAGAAGATCCCCCTCACGGTGGCTTTAGCTCTATTTAAAGATGTTCAGGGGGGATTAGAATACAATATGGTGATGGCGGCAGCGCTTGTTGCTACTGTCCCTTGTATAGTGATCTTTTTAGCAGCCCAAAAATATTTTGTGGAAGGGATCGCTCTAACGGGGATCAAAGAATAGCGATATTTCCTGTCATAAAACGATCTTTTAGGAGGCATAGGGGTAAAATGATCGATTTTAAGCGCCATAATGAAGAGGTGCAGGAGCTATGGGATAGCTTTAATTCGGGGAAACCAATCAGGACTCCGGCAGTTATGGGAGTGCGCACCAGATATTACGTATTTAACAAGGAGATAAATGATAAGGGATATACCTTTCGTGATTATTACAATAACCCCGAGGTGATGATGGAGCTTCAACTGAAGGGGCAGAAGTGGAGTAGATTCAATGTCGTTCATGATAGGGAGATGGGACTTCCTGATGAGTGGGATGGGATATACGTCGATTTTCATGGCATTACGGAGGAGGCGTGGCTGGGGAATGAGATATTTTGGTCGGACGATAACGTGGTAGATTCTTGGCCGATGCTTCAGGAGGACAAGAATAAGTTCTATGACCTCGAAATACCCGACCCATTACATGGCACTCTTATGGCTAGAGTCTATGAATATTACGAATACTTAGAGGATAAGAGAAAGAACTTTGAATATGAAGGAAGACCTATCGGACGAACCATCGTTCAGATTGGAACGGGAACCGGATTATTTACCCTAGCCACTAAGATCAGGGGGACAAGTGAGGTTTGCATAGATATGTATGAAGATCCCGATTACTATCACGATTTGATGAACTTTCTGACCGAGGCTAGTATAACTAGGACTGAAGCTTGGTGCGATTTTCTGGGGATAGAATATCCTCAGCCGAGTTGGGGCTTCCCTGACGACTCCATACAGCTTCTATCTAAGGATATGTATAGGAGGATGGTTCTACCTTATCATAAGCGTCAGTTCGACGTCTTCTCCAAAGGAGGTCCCAATAGTATGCACATCTGCGGAGCGGCTCATCACCTCCACAAGATCATTCGCGATGAATTAAACGTCCAAACCTTCGATTGCGGATATGGCACCGATGTTATCGCGGGCAGGAGGGAAGTTGGTCCAGAGGTGCTATATCAGTGGCGATTTCATCCTAACTTACTATGTGATGATGTAGGAGGGGAGATAGAAAAAGCGGTTAAATGGATGTTCGATTCAGAGGCCAGAGAAGGAGGAAGATTTATCCTCTCCGAAGTAAGTTATGCCGGGATGAAATTGGATAATTGGGATAGAATGTATAAGGCGGCAAAGGAATATGGAAAATTCAATTAACATAACAGGAAACAGTTCCCCTGGAAGCTGGAGATACGATCATCAGCTAACGCGACATTGAGCTTTAACTGGAAAGCTTTGAAGTGCTATGTAACTGACAACTTGCTATTCCTCCAAAAAATTCCCTTATGACCAATAAAATTCGGATAGATACTTGACTCTAAGTTAGGGAAAGAAAGGAGTCGAATCCAATGGATAAGGGTGAAGATACAGGATATGATGATATTCTTAAAAAGCTAAAATCTTTGTCCAATCCCCAAGCGATTGAGGGTATGGCAAAATATGGGATTACTGCGAAGAATACTTATGGGGTGTCAATTCCAAATCTAAGAAAGCTTGCTAAGGAAATAGGAGTAAATCATAATCTTGCCCAACAACTCTGGACATCAGACATCCGTGAAACTAGGATACTGGCGAGTATGATCGGTGATCCGAAGATGGTTACTGAGGAGCAAATGGAGGAATGGGTAAAAGACTTTGACTATTGGGAGATCTGCGACCAGTGCTGTATGAACCTCTTTGAAAAGACCGAATTTGCATATCAAAAGTGTGTTGAGTGGAGTTCAAGAGAGGAAGAATTCGTCAAAAGAGCGGGATTCGTATTAATGGCTTGCTTGGCTGTTAGTGATAAGAAAGCGGATGATAAAGAATTTGAGAGATTTTTTCCTATCATAAAGAGAGAAGCAGATGATAATAGAAATTTTGTTAAAAAAGCGGTTAATTGGGCATTAAGGCAAATTGGGAAACGCAACCTCAATTTGAATAGGGAGGCGATTGAAACTGCCAAGGAGATTCAAAAAATGGATTCAAGAGGTGCTAAATGGATCGCCTCTGACGCGATTCGAGAATTAACAAGCGAAGCAGTTCAAAAAAGGTTACGAGGTTAAGAGTGCTAATATGCTATCTGCTTAACAGGGGGTTTGCGATTCGCTTGCCTAAATGCTTTCGACACTTCGCAAACAATAATTAAATTTGGGAGGAAAGCTATGCGAATGCAAAATAAAGTAGCTCTCGTTACAGGAGCAGCCTTAGGATTTAAACGAGGAGGTCCTTCCATAGGAGGGGCAATTGCTATTAAATTGGCAAGCGAGGGAGCAAAAGTAGCTGTGGTTGATATACGAGAGAAGATGGGACAAAAAACGGTTGATATAATCAGAGAAAGAGGCGGAGAAGCTATTTTCATCCGAGCTGATGTTACCAATTCAGCAGAAGTAAAGCAAGCAGTCGAGACAGTAGAGATGACCTATAAGCAATTACATTGCTTAGTCAATTGTGCAGCTTCTTATGAGGGGGATATCTTCAACAATGTGGTAGATACACCGGAAGATGATTGGAACTACGTCTTAGATGTGAATTTAGGCAGTTATTATAGATTTGCGAAATATTCTATTCCCTTAATTCTTAAGAGTGGTGGGGGAACAATTGTAAACATCTCTTCTGAGGCGGCATTTAGAGTAATAAAGAACTTCAGCGTTTACCCTGTATCCAAAGCGGCTATTAATGCCTTAACCCGAACGCTCGCGATAGATTTTGCTCCTCACATTCGAGCTAATGCAATTTGCCCTGGTTTTGTCAGAATTGAAAATTCGGAAGGCGATCGAACTGAAGAGGAGATCAAAGAGTGGATTGAGGGGATAGCCAAGACATATCCCCCTAAAAGAGTAGCTACTGTAGATGAAATAGCAAATGTAGCTTTGTTTTTAGCTTCCGATGATTCATCCTTTATAAATGGGGAATGCATTATCGTTGATGGGGGAAGATCTATATCTGATACCCATGAATTTTAATTAAGGAGGAAGATCAAATGCTTACTGAAGCTAAACATCCCTGGTGGAAAGACGCAATTATCTATCAGATCTATCCGCGTAGTTTTCAAGACAGTAACGACGATGGAATCGGCGACTTGCAAGGCATTCGCTCTCGATTAGATTACCTGGAAGATCTGGGTATAACGGCTATATGGCTAAGCCCGATTTATCCCTCCCCGATGGCTGATTTCGGATATGATGTGGCGGATTATACCGATATTCACCCAATATTCGGCACGATAGACGATTTTTTGGAGTTGCTGAGGGACGTCCATCAGCGGGGTATGAAACTAATTTTGGATTTTGTGCCTAATCATACCTCGCATCAGCATCCCTGGTTTTTGGAATCACGTTCCAGTAGGGAGAATCCCAAACGAGATTGGTACATCTGGAAAGATCCAAAACCCGATGGCAGTCCGCCCAATAATTGGGTTTCCTTTTTCGGCGGCTCGGCCTGGGAGTGGGATGAAAAGACAGCCCAGTATTATCTCCATCTGTTTCTAAAGGAACAGCCAGATCTGAACTGGCGAAACCCGGAAGTAGTCCAAGCTATGCTGGATATGTTGCGATTCTGGCTGGAACGAGGCGTGGATGGCTTTCGAGTGGATGTTATTTGGTTGCTGATTAAGGATGCTCTGTTCCGCGACGAACCTCCGAATCCTGAGTGGACACCGGATAAGCCGATTAACCGTTCCCTGATCCACAATAGAACCCAAAACCAGCCAGAGACTCATGAGCTGATCCGTAAATTCCGGGCAGTGTTAGACGAATACGGCGAACGGTTGCTGGTGGGCGAAATTGCTCTACCTTACGACCAGTTGGCACATTATCACGGCGAAAACTTGGATGAGTGCCATCTTCCCTTCAATTTCGGATTGATCTTCATTCCTTTCCTAGCCCCCGCCATCCGCAAATTGATAGATGAATACGAAGCCTCTTTGCCACCCGGAGGCTGGCCGAACTGGGTGCTTGGCAATCACGATCAAGATCGCATCGCAACTGAAGGTCGAGCGGGAAAAGCCAATTCTCGCCTAGCTCAGATGTTGCTACTTACCATAAGAGGAACGCCGACTATGTATTATGGCGATGAAATCGGTATGCCCAACGTGGAGATCCCTTTTGAAAAGGTGCAAGATCCCATGGCTCTGAACGAGCCCGGTGTTGCCCGTAGCCGAGATCTCGAGCGCACCCCTATGCAATGGGATGCCACCTCATACGCTGGTTTCTCGACAGTAGAAACTTGGTTGCCAGTGGCCGATGATTATGCATTAAGGAATGTAGCCATCCAGCAGGCTGATCCTCATTCCTTTTTAAACCTAGTTAAAAGCATCATAAATATTCGGAAAACCTCGCTTGCTCTGACCCGAGGCACCTACGAATCGATTCCCGCGGGTGATGATGTGATTGCCTACCTCCGAAGCGAAGGGGAAGAAAAGGTGCTGGTGGTCCTCAATTTTTCCAGCCAGGGAAAATCACTTGACCTAGCAACGGCTGGTGGGAAGGGGCGAATAGTGCTTTCCACCCAAATGGATCGAGATGAAATTGTCCCTTTGGAGACTTTGAAGATTCGACCTCACGAGGGGATCATTATCCGGTTAACGTGAGAAGAAAAAAACGAACTTGGTTTTAGGAGAATACTCCTACTTACACTTTCCTTAAACACATCCAGTTTGTGGTTACCTTGAGAAGTTAAATCGAAAATAGATTAAGGAGAAGAAAATGAAGATCCTGTTTGTTGTAATTGATACGTTGCGCGCTGATCATCTGGGCTGTTATGGTTACCATCGCAATACTAGCCCGCGATTAGATGCCCTGGCGAGAGAAGGGGTGCTTTTTGAGAGGGCATATCCTACCGATGTGCCAACACAACCATCATATACCGCAATGTTCACTGGTCAACGAGGTATTCGTAACGGTGTCGTATCTCACAGTCCAACAGAAGATATTTCTGACTCCATACCTTACCTCTCTGAGATTATGGCGGTGGAAGGACATGAGACTGGGGCGGTAAGCACCCTTTTCTTTATGAAGAAATATTTTGCTCGTGGTTTTCATACCTATATGAATCCTGTGGCAAATAACCGATCTCGGATTCAACAGATCACCGCAGAGGAGATCAACTCCTATGCTATGCCATGGCTCAAGGCTAACTATAAGAAGGATTTCTTCCTATTTATACACTACTGGGACCCACATGGCATATACAAGGCTCCAGAAGAGAAATACCGAACGATGTTCTATGACGGCGATAGATCAGATCCGAATAATCAGAGCCTCAAGGCATTGGAGAAGCAAATCATATGGCCGTTTGTTCGCGGCCATATCGAGGCTATCGCTGATAATATCACGGATGCGGAATATATGATTGCCCAGCATGATGGGGAAATTTGCTATGTTGACGCCAAATTCGGTGAAGTGCTAGACTTACTCAAGGAACTTGAAATTGAGGAGGAAACCCTTCTGATCGCAACCTCGGATCATGGGGAAAGTATGACCGAGCACGATCTCTACTTTGATCATTATGGGGTTTACGAGCCAACTGTTCATGTGCCTCTCATTATACGCTGGCCTCGGGAGCTTCCCTCTGGAACGAGCGTTAAGGCTTTAGTGCAGGGAATCGATATTCCAGCTACGATACTTGATGCTGCCGGGATTACCCCTCCGAATACCTTTCAAGGTAGAAGTCTTCTCCCTTTAGCCCGCGGGGAATCGCAAAACGGCTATGATTACATCTATGTCAATCAAGGATTGTGGCAAGCCAAGCGGGCAATCAGCAACGGGAAGTGGAAGCTTATCAAAGCCCTTGACAATGGCCTCTGGCCAGCTCCAGAATTGGAGCTATATGACTCGGAAAATGACCCCGGGGAGTTAACTAATTTGGCTGAAGAGAATCCCGACATTGTCGGAGAGCTGGAATTACGATTGCGACGCTGGGAGGATGCTCAGTTAAGGGGAGGTATCGATCCGTTGCGGAAGATCGTCGATATTGGACTTCCCTCGAAGCCCTGGGTTGAAGCTGCCGCCAAGCGGAGAGGCATCGACATCCCTTGGGAGGATTTCCGTAACCTCATCGATGTCCCGTTCAAAGAATAGAGCGAATTGGTGTGGCAGAAAGAAAGTTATATAAAATTCGCCTCCTGCTGGGGAGGGAGGTCTTCAAGCCAATTTCCTATAAAATGCTAACCTTGTATTGCCATATTCCTTTACTCTATCTAAACGAATCTTCTCTACTCGTTCAGGTATCTCCTCTCGTAGTGAATATTCGGCTATAATCAAACCTCCTTCAGCGAGAATATTATATTTATCGAGCCACTCTAAAGTGCGATCCACCATCCCTTTATGGTATGGTGGATCGAGGAATATAATATCGAATTTCCTTTGATGCTTACATAATATTTTTATAGCCTTTAGCACATCATTTTTATAGATTGTAGCTTTGTCCTCCAGTCCTATTATAGCAAGATTATCCTTGATAAGACGTATACTTTTAGGGGAGCTATCCACAAAAACTACCTCTTTTGCTCCTCTGCTCAAAGCCTCGATACCTATGCCACCTGTCCCAGCATATAGATCGAGAAATATAGAATCCTCTGCTAAATCTCCTATTATATCGAAGAGGGCTTCCTTAACCTTATCCCTGGTGGGACGCAATGAACTATCTCGCGAAGTTTTTAGATTTCGTCCTTTAGCTATTCCTCCTATAACCTTCAATTCTTCCTTCTCCTAGCTAACCTGAGCTAGACGCACTCTTTCCCCGAATTCCTTCTGTAATCTATCCCTAAGGGTTCGATGCTCTCCCTTCTCCAATTTGGGATCATCATCTAGGAGCGAGAAGGCCTCTCTCCTCGCCTCTACAAGAGTGGCTTGATCCTTGACTAGATCCGCTATCTTTAGATCGGGAAGTCCTGACTGTCTAAGACCCGCTAACTCCCCAGGTCCTCTTATCTCTAAATCCTTCTCCGCTATCACAAAGCCATCGTTAGTGGCAAGCATCACCTTGATCCTCTCCCTCGCATCTTCGGAGGTAGCATCTGATACGAGAACACAATAGGACTGATGTTCTCCTCTCCCGACTCTTCCTCTCAATTGATGCAACTGAGCTAAGCCAAAGCGTTCCGCATTCTCTATTACCATCACGGTAGCGTTGGGAACATCGACTCCTACCTCAGTTACGGTTGTGGAGATTAGGATATCTATCCTACGCTCCTTAAAGGCGGTCATAACCTCCTCCTTCTCGAATCCTGAGAGACGACCATGAATTAAGCCGATACGAAGATCGGGGAATATCTCATATTCGAATTTTTCCGCCATATCCACCGCGGCTTTCAAATCCATCTTCTCCGATTCTTCCACTAAGGGATATATAACATAAGCCTGTCTTCCCTTCTCTATCTCCAAGCGTAGTAGTTGATAGACATCTCTAAGTTGCTTCTCCTTCATCCACAGGGTTTTTATCGGTTGTCTTCCCGGGGGCATCTCGTCAATTAGGGAAACATCAAGGTCTCCATATACTGTCAAAGCCAAAGTTCGAGGGATAGGAGTAGCAGTCATAATCAATATATCGGGATTAAGCCCCTTCTCCTGAAGAGTCGCCCTCTGCATAACTCCGAACCGATGTTGTTCATCGATCACTACCAGACCTAACTTATGAAAGCGCACCCCTTCTTGAATTAGGGCGTGAGTCCCGATGATAAGATCGATCTCTCCGCTCTCTATCTTCTCTCGAATCTCCCTCTTATCCTTCTCCCTCCTACTACCGATTAGTAGCTCCGATCTAACATCTAGTAGGGAGAGTAATTCCTTTAGATTGGTATAATGTTGTTGCCCCAAGACCTCGGTGGGAACCATTATAGCCCCCTGATAGCCATTCCCCACCGCCAGCAATAGGGAGAAGACTGCAACTATCGTCTTTCCTGATCCTACATCGCCCTGGAGAAGACGACTCATGGGCTTATCATCAGCCATATCTTGGAATATCTCCGCAATGACTCTCTCTTGAGCCTTGGTGAGTTTGAAAGGCAGGGATTCTCTAAATCTGTCCACCAATCCCCCTTTAAATTCGAACTGGACCGATTTAGCGGTGGACTTGGCGCTGAGTCTCTTCTGAGCCAAGCCTAGTTGAAGGAAGAAAAGCTCCTCGAAAACTAATCTTCGCCGAGCCTGTTTCAGGATATAGGGGTTATCGGGGAAGTGGAAGTTAGCGATCGCTTGCGATAGATCTAGCAACTTATATTTCTGCTTAAGATATCCGGGAAGGTGATCTTCAAGACCCGGCGCGTATTCATCAACAGCTCGTTTCATCAGAGAACGAAGAGTCCTCGGATGTATATTTGCAATGGAAGGGTAGATCGGAACTATACGTTTAGTATGTATAGTTTCCTCCCCTTCCTCATCGTCCACGATCTCGTATTCAAAATCAGCAGTTTGAACCTCCCCATATTTACGGAAAAATTTGCCACTGACTATGACTTTCGTCTCCTCCAGGAGAATCTTACGCAGGTATAATCGGTTGAAGCATACCAGGAAGACGAATCCAGTTTCATCCCCTACTGCGATCTTTAATAACTCTCTTCCACTCTTAGTGAAAAAAGCGACATGTTCTAAAACCTTCCCCTCTATAACTTGCTTTACCCCGAACTGAATTTGAGATATAGGTTTTATTCGCCTTCTATCCTCGTGGCGATTGGGAAAGTAGAAGAGGAGATCCTCCACCGTCTCTAAACCTATCTCCCTGAATCTGGCGGCTAATTTAGGTCCCACCCCTTTTAGATACCTCAGAGATACTCTAGGATCCTTTATCTCCTCGACTCTCTCCTCTATGGTCCCCACTGGCCCGATCTTTCCTGCTAGCTCTTGCTCTATATCCTCTATGATCTCAAGGGACTGCGCCACCCTCTCCTCCTTTTCCTCCAGAGATAACTCCCTATAATCTGAGAATAGAGATCTCACCCTCGCGAGCTTATCCTTGATCGACTCGGAGTCACAACTCTCGAGTCCCTTTGTTGACCAATTTTGAACAAAGCTATCAAATCCCCCAAATACGGAGGTGTTCTGATATCTATATTTTTTTTCCAGACTGAAGGGTCTCTGTAAGATAGTCAGTATCTCTTTAAGATCCTTCACCAATTGCCCCCTTTATTCCAACTGCTCAACTTTATTTGCCACTGCATTCAAATCTTTGATTAAAGAATCGATATCTATTCTATGCATACGCGCCCCAACTTCTATTGACGCGTATACTACTCCCATACATACTATACAGCCCAGGCCATAGCGGACGAAGACCTCTCTTGTCTCTGGATAGGTCCTCAAAACGTCTATGATAGACATATCCTTAGTTATAGCCATTACTATCACCTTCCTTCTTTCCGATCAAAGCGAAAAAATTTACTTGCTATTTATCTCCTTTTGTGGTAAAATAGCTGAGGTCGTCTCCCTTTTAGAACTAGCTGAGATTATGAAATGGTAAAAATCTATAATCCTTCCATATCCACTAACTTTATCGGAGGTGAATCTATGTCTAGGAGATGTGATATATGTGGAAGAGGGCCTATAACTGGACATTCAGTAAGCCACTCTGAAATTAAGAACAAGAGAAGATGGCTTCCTAATATTCAGAAGATCAGGGTTATCAAAGACGGCGCTGTTAAAAGGATGAACGTATGTACTAGGTGTCTGCGATCTGGCAAGGTAGTTAAAGCCACCCGTTAAGAGATAGGGGGCAGGGATTCGAATAGATCTCTGACCCCATTTTCCCTAGATATCTAAGGACAGAAACCTCTAAGACAAGTTGCTTCAGCTACTCTACCTACTGCCAAGATATAAGTTCCCATCCGCATATCTACCTTGTGTTTTTCCATCAAGCTCAGAACTTGATCGAAACTATTTATCATCTTCTCCTTTAATCTAGTGTTAACTTCTTCCTCGCTCCAGAAGTACTTCTGTATATCTTGCACCCATTCGAAGTAAGAGACCGTAACTCCTCCGGCATTAG
>CAZSTA010000058.1:0-18271 GCA_964609495.1 uncultured bacterium
GGGTAATTTTGACAAGATAAAAGATTTTTGTTAGAATTAGGGAAAATACGAGATAATAAATATTATGTCAAGTTAAATAATTGAGATATGGTTAATAAGTAAAAAAGAGCCTTTCCATTGAAGAAATGGAAAAGCTCTAAACTTATATTCTATTCACTATGTATTTGTATATTCCCTCCTCCTAAAGTCCCGCCAGCAGAGTAACCATCTGACAGAGAGATGTTAAAGATATCATTCTTTCCTGGCTCTCCATTATCTTCTACCTCAACTGTGAAGGTGTATCCTCCAACACCATCTATCTTGCAATCTCCGGTAAAGGTTGCTTTGTTGTCAGTTATCACTAGCGAGCTCATCGTCTCACTCTTCACCTTCATCTTCGTTGAGTGATCGATATATGTCAGATGTCCAGTAGTTGAGTCTCCACTAGATTTCACATTAAAACCGAAGTTTGCTTTCTTCTTGCCAAGCGGAATCCATCCTCCACCTGTAACAAAGCCAGCTTCCTCTTCGGTAATATAAGGAGACCAAGCAGGGAATCTGTTCTCCGCACTGCCATCGAAGGTTAATCTAGTCTGATTCGTGCCATCGGCATTCATCACATAGATCTCGTAATTTCCCTCATAATTAGAAGCGAAAGCTACATATTTGCCATCAGGAGACCAAGCAGGATCTATGTTGCTTCCAGAATTGGAGGTTAATTGGGTTTGGTTAGTGCCATCGGCATTCATCACATAGATCTCCTCATTTCCACCCCGTCTGGAGACAAAAGCGATTTTAGTGCCATCAGGAGACCAGGTGGGATGCCAACTCCTATTAGTTGTCAGTCTAACTACATTGCTCCCATCACTGTTCATCACATAGATATCGCTCATACTGATATTCCCACCAGGATCATGACGAGCGGACTGGAAAGCGATCTTAGTACCATCAGGGGACACAGCAGGATAGGCCTCAACGACACTATTATTGGTTAATTGGGTTTGGTTAGAGCCATCGGCATTCATCACATAGATCTCATAAGTACTGTGAGTGTCGGGAATAACGCTAGCCGCATAGGCGATCTTAGAGCCATCAGGGAAGCAATCAGGCGCCAATTCAAACATATCTGGATTATTAGTTATGTTAGTCTTGTCAGTTCCATCAGTGTTCATTCTCCAGATCTCATAATCCCCGCTCCTATTACTAGCCCAAACAATATACTTTCCATCTGGCAACCAAGCAGGAGATAAATCATCCCCAGGATCAGTGGTTAGCCTAGTTCTATTGCTCCCATCAGAGTCCATCACATAAATCTCACGGTTACTATCACGATCAGAGTTGAAAGCGATCTTACCTGTATAGCTACCAGCTTCAGGCGCTTGAAGAATCTCAGATGAGGGAGTAATGTCGATCTCATTACCACAGCCAATAGCTACAAGCCCAATCACCAAGGACAGAACGAAAATCTTTACAGCATTTCTAAACATTTTAACTACCTCCTTTTAATTTTTCTTGGGAAATCATAGGTCTGCTCTTACTTTAATTTTCTTATCCTTTGCAAAATCACCTCCCAAATACCAACCACATTGTAGTGACTGGTTTCACTATTAGCTCTCTATAGTCAAAGTGACAACTTAGACTATAGTTTCACTGCAATTAAAAATCATCGAACTTTTTTAGAATTTGTCCCGATTTTATAGGAGGAAGGACGAAAGTTATCTACCTTGATATCTCTTGGAATCTACGGAGCTTATAGCGAGCGAAGTAGAGTTAGTCTCCTTAAACTCCCTAGCATCAAAATACAACTTGCCTCTCCTCTATATATTACAGAATAGAAAAAAGGAGAAAATCTTACATCGAAAAATTATTTTTTTATAACTTTTTTTATTTCAAGTAGTTTCAATAGATCACAAAGTTAATATTTTATTCACTGAAAAGGGGATTTATGGTTAAAAATTATCAGACTTTTCCGGAAGAGAAACTGTTTTATCTCTATTTCAGAGTAGATTATCAGGAAATGAGGCAAAAATTGTTGCTTTCCTTTTAAGCTTTAAATTATACAATTTTGGGATCTATTGAAATTGTCTTGAGCCTCAGCGGAAATAGAAGGAATTAAGCTGATGATAATTGTCAGAATTATCACCAACAGCATTCTAATATCAAACAATCTCTTTAATCAAAAGAATTCCCCGCAGCAGAGCTGCGGGGAAGTTCAATATTGGTGGGTCTGTCGTTGGGATTCAGGACTAGGACATAGGTATAGATACCACATTTAGTAATTTCATCCACCAGATATCAGAGTAGTAATTATCACTGTGGGTAGTTACATAAGTAGATTTAGGAATGGCATAATTCCCTTCTGTATCCTTAGCATAGATGGTTACTTTGTATGTTCCCTCTTCAATGAGATTATCGTAAGTGCCAGTGTATCTTCCATCTCTATCAGGATCTTCCAACTGGATAATAGGTAAATCAATAATGGGATCTTCAGGAGGAGGTTCAACGTAAGAGGGATATTTAATCACAGCCCAAACTGAAGCTACACCTTTATCGTCTGTAATATCAGCCCATATCTTGGCGATAGTCTTATTAATGAGATGCTGAGAGAAAGATATAGCTCCTATGAATGGTGAGTACTCCCTATAAGGACGAGTCCCCCAAGTTTTTCGAGAAGCTTTTATCCCATCACTTGCATTGCATATCCCATCTCCATTATCATCAAGTCGAGGAAGCTGATTGAGAGTGATCGCTTCCTTAGCATCAAGGTAAGAATTAAACAGAGTTTCACCAGAAACTACTCCTGAGAAGAACATATTGACAAATATTTCCCCATCTTCCATATCAAAAGAGTCCTGATACCATTTGCAGCTGGCGATAACTATTCTTCCCTCCCTAGAGATACTATTATTCACTGAAGATAGGTATTTAGAAGGATTATCTACTATGAAACTTCCTGAGCGACAAGCTGAGATCACCACGGTTACATCATCACAGTTACTACTTGCTTCTAAACTACTCAGGTAGGAATCTAATTCTTCTACGGTAGTCGCATCTGCTGGCCCATTGGTATAGAACTCATCTACATCCCCATGATCTACTAAGATTAGATAGAAGGGGATAGCAGAATTGACTCTAGTTGAAGCCCAAGCTTCAATAGCAGATTTAAGATTAGAATCAGTTGCTAAAGCATCGATGTCATCACTGTAGTTACCATTACCATCAACATCCTGAATGAGCTTTGGATTAAGATAGAATATTCTTTCTCTAATATACCCTAGGTCTAGGAGAATATTGTAAATTCGATTAGCAGTAAGATTAGTATTGCTAAACATAGAATCGGAGGTGTGGTGAGCTCCATTATGTCCGGCTGCGAGTATCACATAGCCAATATCTCTTGCTGGCTCTAAGAAGAAATCGAGAGGAGTTGCTTGTCTAGCTATCACCTTGATTGTCTTTGTCTGAGGGACATATTCAGATTCAAAAGCTTGAAGTGAATATGACCCTGCTTCCAAACCTGTGATCTGATAATATCCATTTTCATCAGTCTGAACGCATAAGTCACCATACATACGGGTGGGCCCATAAGTAATGCAGACCCAAGCATCTCGAATAGGATTTCCATTGATATCCTTGACGTATCCTTCGATGGAGCCAATTAACCCACTAGTGCTAGGTGACCAGCGAGCAACCACATTATCTATCGACCACTCAGGATCATCAGTCAACTGAACCGCATCGGTGACATGAATACCCACTCCCCTGTCATATCTTATGGTCATCACATAGATCTCGTGCTTCCATGAGTCCTCTACCGGCTCTCCAGAATCATAAGATATCTTTGCTCCATCCCCAGAATAAACACCTCCGTAGGGAGACCAAGCAGGCATCCTGTGCTCTATATTGTCCTCGAAAGTTAATCTAGTCTGATTCGTGCCATCGGGTTTGATCACATAGATCTGATACATATTATGGCTCGTCTCATGATAGGAAGCGAAAGCGATTAGATTATCAGGAGAAGGAGACCAGGCAGGCCATATACTGCTTGAATTATTGTGGGTTAATTGAGTTTGGTTAGAGCCATCAGCATTCATCACCCAGATCTCCTCATACCCAGACCTTCTGGAGACGAAAGCGATCTTAGTTCCATCAGGAGACCAGGTGGGATTCGAATCAGTATCACTAGTAGTTGTCAGTCTAACTACATTACTTCCATCGATGTCCATCACATAAATATCCCCTCGAGGATCATCACGATGGGAAAGGAAAGCGATCTTAGTTCCATCAGGAGAGACAGCAGGATGTGAATCCTTGACATTATTATAGGTTAAACGGGTCTTGTTAGAGCCATCGGCATTCATCACATAGATCTCGAAAGTATTGGTGTCAATGATGGGGCCGGGACCACTAGTCGCTATATAGGCAATTTTAGAACCGTCAGGGAAATAAACAGCCTCACTATCGATCATATCCGAATAATTAGTTAGGTTAAACTTGTCAGTTCCATCAGCGTTCATCCTCCAGATCTCAGCATCCATTAGTTGCTTTTTCTCATTAACCTCCATCCTAGTCCAAATAATCCACCCCTCCTCAGTTGAAGCGTATCCAGGCACAACAAACACTGTTAAAACCAGCACCACTATCGTGATTGTAACTGCGATATTTCTTGTTACTCTTTCGAATAAATTCTTCATTTTAACCTCTCCTTTTTTCTTTTATGATCGATCTTTCAATCTGCTTAAGATTTACAATATGTATAGCCCTGTACGTCGATAAAGCATTTGTTTGGAAACTAAATATATCCTTCAACTTTTTTCTTCTCTCTTTCTGCTCCTAACCTCTCGAATATCTCCGAAGCATTCTTCAAATACTCATTAGCTTTCTCTTTTCTCCTCAGTTTCGAGAGGAGGATACCTGCTTCTAGATATGTTCTTCCCAATTCATATTCGATCTTCTGAAGGCTCTCCAAACTTTCCTCAAAATGTTCTTCAGCTTTTCTATGTTCTCCCTTGAGTTGATAGAGCATCCCCAGAGTTCTCTCCAGTCTCCCTCTATCTAAGAAGCTATCCTTATCCATAAGCTCTTCCACTTTCTGACAATATTCCTCCGCTCTCTCAAGATCACCTAGTTCGAGATATACCTCTCCTAAACCTCGATAAGCCTCCGCTAATTTCGATGTTATTCCCTTATCCTGGGAGATCTGCTGGGCTTTAAAGTAGTTCTCCAGAGCTTTATCCAACGCTCCTTCATCACTATAAACTGTTCCCCAATTGAGATAGGATTCTATTATTGTATCAATATCCTCTATTCTTTCTCCTATCTGGAAGGCACTTTTGATGTATTCAATAGCTTTATCATCCTCTCCCTTTCCCCAATATAATAAAGCGAAGTTGTTATAGAGATTGCCAAGCAACCAGGGATCATCTATCTGCTCCTCGCATATCTCCAAACATTTTCGGTAGTGACTCAAAGCTTCATCCCACTCCCCCTTACTCCAATAAGCTAATCCCAAGTTATTATGGGCATGAGCTACTCTCCAGATATCATTTACTGCCTCTCTAGTCTCTAAGCAGTGAACATAATACTCGATCGCCTTACTCCAGTCTCCCTCATACCAATAAGCGACCCCTAAGTTATTTGCGGCGATCGAGGCTCCTAAAACATCCCCAATCTCGTCTGATATCTCGAGACTCTTCTGGTGACTCTCTATCGCTAGCTTTCGCTCTCCCTTCGACCAATAAGGCCAACCTAGACGATTGTAAGCTCGAGCTTCCCCTATCCGATTCTCACTCTCGATACTGATCTGTAAGCTCCTCTTTTGATGCTCTATAGAAGCTTCCAAATCCCCTCTCTTCAAGTGAACTATCCCCAAGTCACTCTCTACAAGAGCTGTCTCAGAGGTATATCCCAATTGCTCGACTATACTTAGATCCCGCATTAGATAGTCCACTGCCTTGTCATATTGACCCTTCTTCTCATAAATCCGACCGATACAGCCATATATCTCTGCGGCTATCTCATTATCGAGATCATCCCCTAGATAGCTCAATGCCTTATCATATATCTTCAAGGCTTCCTCCCAATTGCCCTCTTCATCTAGGATATTGCCTAATCGTCGATAGATTCCAGCGAGATCTCTATCCGTCTTGGCTAAAGTGAGAGCCTCCTCATAATCCCCTCTAGCAGAATCCCTATCCTCCTGAAATCTCTTGATATCACCTCTAGCCAAGAGAAGCTCTAACTTCTGCTTCTCATACTCAGTCTTATCTTCTATTTCAACGGTGAGTAACTGCTCAATACATCCTAGAGCCTTCATATAGGAGGATATAGCTTCGGGATAGGAATAATACTTGAACGAATTATCTCCACTCATCTTCAAATAGATAACAGCCTTCGCTGGATTTCTACCGTTTAGAAAATGATAGCTTAACTCTCCTGCTCTCTCAGCTAATAATCGCTCCTGTCCCCGACAGATATTCTCCAAAGCCTCCCCTATGGCGCGATGATACAATATCTTCTGGGGAAGAGGCAAACTGTTATAAAGCACCTGTTGGGTATAAGTATGATGAAATCTATAATGAAAATCTAGAGAGAGAACACCCTCCGTCTCGAGCAGATGGATGAGTTGATAATCCTGCTCTAATTCACTTAATTTACTCAAAATACCCAACTCATCTGCCTTGAGAACAATTATCACCAGATTAGAGGTGAACTCGTTCCCGATAACTGAAGCACACTCCAATATCCCTCGCTCCTCCCTCTTCAAAGGACTCAAGCACTCCTCGATGATCAAAGATATGCTCTCCGGAACGCTTATCTCCTCTATCCTCTGTTTCAATCTCCAATATTCTTCCTCCTTCGCTATGCTCCCTCTTATACTGAGCAACCTAAGGGTCTCTATAATGAAGAAGGGATTACCATCAGTGAGTTGATGGAGGCGTTCGATAAAGGATCGCTCGCTCTCTAACCCCGGAAAATTCTGCTGGAGGATATCTACCATCTGTTTGGAGCCCAACCCTTTTAGCGATATCTCCGAAGAGTTAGGGAGACTCCCCAATTGTCGAAGTACTTTTGCCAAAAGGATTGAGGATTCAAGTTCCTCCTCCCGGTAGGTGCAGAGGAACAACAAAGGAATATCCTGCGATAACTTATCAAGAAGGTAGGAGAGCAAATCGAGTGAAGTGGGATCAGCCCATTGAAGATCGTCACAGAACAGGACTAGAGGAGCATCTTTAGTCAACTCAACTACCCTCTGACTGAGATAAGAGAACATCTGATAACGTTGCTGTTCATAATCCTTTCCCCCTCCTCTTCCTTCAACCTGAAACTCTAGCTCGAATTGAGCTTGCCAGGTAGAGAATTCCCTCAGAGCCTCTCGAAAGAGAAATAGTAAGTCATTCCTGCTGATCTCGGTGCATCTCACCTTAGCCAAACGAAACTGAGGATGTTCTATCTCCAATTGAGAGAGGAATTGCTCTCCCAAAGCTGTCTTTCCAATTCCCCTCTCTCCAGAGATGAGGACAATCTGACCTCTCCCCGCAAGTGTCTCCTTCATTTTTCGCCTCAGCAATTCGAATTCATCATCCCTACCAACTAAGCTTGGAGCTATCTCCACCTGAATCTGCTTTGTATAACTCTCAAGCTTATCTCCTCTCTCGTTCTCATAGGATATCAGGATAGACGGAAAAGTCACAGGCTCTTCACTATACACGATGGGGGTTAGTTCATAAGTTAATACCTTGAAGTTATGAGCTGGAATAGCTCCTCTCCAACTTATCTCCCCTCTACTGAATTCAAACCCCTTTGGAATACATACCTCAAGGGCTACTTCGAGTGCTTCTTCATTCCCTACATTTTCCATTCTTAATTCCACTTGGGAGGTAAGACCCATAATCATACGTCTGGGAGCCTCAAGTGATGCTACTATAACCGGATCCGGTTCAACGCTTATCAGATTTATCTCTCTATGCACAAAGTCGAATTTATAATCTTGGCGAAGCTTATTCTCATAGAAGCTCCTCTCACAGGAGACGATCATTTCACTATTAAGAAATCCCGCCTTTATCTCTCGCGTGCAAGGCCCTAGATAAAGGTGATCAACATTATTCAGTCCAGAGAAGAGGAGGAGAAACTTGTGATTTCGCAGTTGCCTCTCCAAAAATATCTCGGTGAAATTCATCCCTCCCGACTCTAGCGAGTATCTTATAAGCTCCAAAAGATTCTGCTCTCCATAAGCATCCAATTTAACTAGGATTGGAATAGGAGAGTTCTTTATACCACTGAGTAGCCTCCGTTGAGCATATTTCAAAGCTAAACATTTCAAGGCAGTATTCGTATCTACAGGGGCTCCCAATAGAACCATCCTTTTGCTCTCCTCCAGAGCTTCCTCAATTTCTTGTATCTCTGCTGAGGATATATCCTTATCTAAAGGCGTCACAGTTACTTTTGTCCTTTCCAATCCAGAATAAATCTCTATAAGATGGGCTAGATAATCTCTATAGATATCGGGAAGAGCAATCTCGATCGCTTCCTCCAGAGTCCTCACATATCTGATCTGGAAGGTGGAAAGACCTAGATACTTCTCCGGAATCTCTGGGGCGTTAGCATAAGGGATCACTACCACTTCTATCCCCATCTCATAAGCCACCTTTAGTTTAGCCGCAATTGAGCCTACCCTCGATATCCCCCCATCTTTTGCTACTACTCCTGTAAAAGCGAATTTGCGATCCACTGGTTCATTGTAGAAGTTGGAGATGAGTGCAATTGCTATCGTCAATCCTAGAGAATCCCCCTCATAACTGGGCTTTATGTCCTCTATCTGCCAAGATACATCATATTCCTTAGCCATTCCAAACCCCTCTTGCTCTAAGTGGAGATAAGCTGCTTCTATTGCATTCTCAACCGCTCTCTTCATAACTTCATCCTCGATCTTATTGCCAGCTCTTATCTCTCCCATACCTCTAGATACTGTAACTATAATGTCGCTTATATATCCCAGTCTAGTGCTGGGATCGACGAATAACCCCCTTGTTCTAAAACCTTTTCTCTCCTCCTCCCTAAACTCTCGAATTATCTCTAGCACCAGTCTACTTATCCTAGCAGTATTATAACCCTTAGCTTCCAGATACTTAAAGTAAGTATTGAAAAAGACTTCCAGAGCCCTAAGGGAGGTAGAGATTGTGCTTCTCAAGTTTTCCAACTGATTTCGCTCTTCCTCAGTGAAAGGAGAGGCCTCAAGAACCGCGGGGAGGGAATCTATCTCAGTACTCTGGAGAATTGAATAAGCTCGCATAACCATCTTATGAATGCTATCTACAGTCTTGGAAGGATCAATAAGTCCTCTTACTGCCAGATGGAGATTATCTAGGACATTTTTCTGGATAGTTAACTTCTCCCGAAGCTCTTGCCACTTGCTCTCCTTCTCCTCCTTCAGATATCCCTTTAATATCTTAATACAGTTATCTAGAGTCTCTCTATCCCAGATCTCTGCTTTAGAGAGTATCTTAAATAGTTCTCTTCGGGCAGACCTTATCTCAGGAATTCTCTCGCTATCTTCGATCTTCCGCAGCAACCATCGAACTCTTCCCAGTTCCCGATTAAAGACTCTTATTCTCTTCTCGGCTGCTCTAAGTTCATATCCTATCTCTGCTTCCTCATATAGCCTCTCCTTAAGTTGGTATAGATCATTCCTCAGCATATATGCACTCTGGTATCGCTCTGCCAACTTCTTGCTCATAGCCTTCAAGATGATCTTCTCTAAATCTTGGGGAATAGAGGGATTTAAATCGGTGGGCTTCCTTGGCTCCTCCTCGATATGGGCTATGATAACGGCTATAAAATTGTCATAGTTAAAGGGAGGCTGTCCAGTTGAAAGCTCATAGATAACTACTCCGACTGAATAGAGATCACTGTGATGATCTACTTTCTCTCCTCGAGCTTGCTCTGATGACATATAAGCCGCTGTTCCCCTAATTTCTCCCGATTCTGTCAATTCAGGATTTCTCGTTCTAGCTAAACCAAAATCCATTACCTTAACTATTCCCTGCTCAGTCACCATAATATTATCAGGTTTTATATCCCGATGGATAATTCCTCTCTGATGGGCTTTATCTAACGCCTCGCATACTGCGATAGCTATATCTAATACCTGCTCTATAGGTAAAGGAGAGGTCTCCTCGAGCAACTCTCTTAATGTCTTTCCTTTCAGATACTCCATTGAGATATAATATAGACTGTCTTCTCTATCTATATCGTAGATAGAGACTATATTGGGATGAGATAATTGAGCGATCGCTCCAGCCTCTAAATAGAAACGCTTGATATAGTTGGTATTACTGCTAAGGCTCTCTGATAACACCCTGATCGCTACCGTTCTCTCTAGCCTAGTATCATAAGCTTTGTAGACTGTGCCCATCTCTCCTTGTCCCAGCATTTCGATTATTTTATATCGTCCTCCCAAAACTTTTCCTATCATCTCTTACTCTCCCCCAGAAATTTAATTTCTACCCTTAGTTCCAAAAGGGATGATATGTCTATACCGACTTCCCTGATTAAATCACTGCTAAAGCGCGCTTCCATCACTCCCTTGAAGACCCTAACAGTCTCGGAGAGATATAACTCTGGCAGGTGGATTATTACCTCTTTATCCTCATATATCTCTTCCATATCTTCGAAACGAATGCAGAGACGCTCTTCTTCATCTATATATATATCACCCTTATACTTCCCCTCTATACTCTCAAAAGCTCTGGGAGGTTCCTCAAGCTCCTCTTCTTCACTTAAGGCAGATAATTTCAAAGGTGATGCTCTCTCGGAATCTAGGGAGGGATGTTGCCGAAGAAAACGTAATCTTACAACATTATCTCGATATCCCGGCTCAAGCTTCTCCCGTAGGCTATCTAGAAAGTCCGGTGGTGCGGCTGACATCTCCTCCAATTTCAGTTCCTCCTGTGAAATCTCTCTTAACCAACGAAGAGAAGCGATTGCCTCCCTACAAGACGAGCATATTCTGAGGTGAGCTTCTACCTCCTCCTTCTCCTCTCCAGCGATTTTATCTTCAAGATATGAGATGATCTCCTCATAAGTTAAGCATCTCCAAACTCTTTCCTGATAACCAGCATCCTTCATATCTATCATCCAATCAGTCAAATCTCGATTAAATGCCAACCAATTCTTTAGTTTATCTCGACAATAAGTGCATCCGCTTATATGTTTCTTCATTTCCCTCAACTCCTCAGCATTAAGTTTAGCTTCGATATATCTGAGTATGATCTCATCCGTCAAATGTCTCATCTTTACATCTCCTCCTTTATATAAATAGAATTGAAATAAGGGAAGAATCTTACATCAAAAAATCTTTTTCATATAAACTTTTTAATTTAGCTAGTGCTCTGGACTTCCTTGTATCATAAGCACTTCTGCTTATACCCAACCTTTTTGCAGCCTCAAGAGGAGGTAGATCATTAAAATAACAAAGGACTGCCTCCCGTTCCCCTTCAGGTAAACTCAAAATAGCTTTATACAGCCAATCGCTGAAATCTATCTCTTCCTCTATCTCTTTGCCTATCTCTTGAATAGCTATACTATCATAAGGCTGATGTTCCTCAAACTCCAAACTTTCGATTTTGATCTTAGAGATCTCAAGTATTCCCTTTAAAACCTCTATGATAGTGCTATAATACAAAGCTGAGTTGGCGATTGATAAAATATAGTAGATGATCTCCGCAAATAATAAACTAGATAGATATTCTCTCCTTAATTTATCAATATCATCCTTCTCCATTTTTGCTCTCTGAGATGTTGTCTTAAGTCTTCCTCTAAGTGATATTTTATCTCCCTTACATATAAATTGATCATTATTTCTTATTTGGATTAAATCTATACTACCACTGCCTCCTATTAATTTATCTAAGATATACTTCAGTCTTTGAAAAGATATATCCATGTTTTCCTTTCTTAGGATGTAGCTGATAACATATATAAGGTCCAAACGAGAAAGGAGTCTCTTCTTCAACTCAGCTATAGAAACACTTGATCCAGAATGCTTTACCTCAGCATCTAATCTCCACTTATTATCATCCTTTACATAAAAAAATCTATTTTCATTCCTCAATACTAAATTGATTATATTGCTTTCTACTCCCCCTACAACGAAATGCTTCTGAAGTTTTCGCTTAAGTTCAGCGAAGGATAAAGCTGAACTTCTCAACAGCTTATGGATAATCTTGGTGATAGTTAGAAGCGAGCTGATCTGGGAGAATCTTTGAATAATACTAGCGAGTGCTTTCGTATCATACTTAGAGCTTCTAAATCTCCACTCAGCTAATCCATATATCTTTCCTCTCCCTCCTGAGTAATCCCTTATGCGTTTATCGAGATTAAGGGCGGTCTTACTCTTCCTTATCAACGTGTTTAGGTAGTTATCTTTTGATATCCCGCTCCTTATAATATCCTCGACAATGCCTCGTATCCAATTTTGAAAACCCAGGTAGTCTCTACTATGAAAACTAGTTAGGTTCCCAAAAGCTTTTAGACATACATCCTGAATAATATCTTCATCGATGTCTCTTCCTCGCTCTCTTAAAAAACTACTAGCTATTCTATATATTAGATCAGCTAATATCTCTCCTATCCTCCAATCTTTACCCTCAAGATATATATCTATTAATTGTCTCAGTGATTCTTTAATCTTCCGAAGAATATCAGGGGACAAATTATCTTTTCTATTTAGGTAAGTAACAATCAGGTGATTCAAAGTTGGGGAAAGCAAGAATAACACCCTCCTCCAAAAATACCAGCAAGAGAATTAATAAACCTATTGGCTAGAATTTTTCGCGAAATGCCCACTTTATGCGGCTTCTTCAATTATTTAAGAGAATAACTTAGACTTACCTAAAAATCAGCTTATATGAATTGTTTTCACTTTTAAGTGCTAAACTTGAATTAGTAATCCATTAGATAATTTAATTCATGCGTGATGTATGAAGAATATCCAAATTCTAACTCCCCATTTTTAATGCAACACTCAATATTTATTCTATTATATTATATCATATATCAGCGCCCAATTGCTCCCTTATTTTTGAATCTTCTTTAGTATATTATAGCATATGTTATGTCTAATAAAAAATTTTGTAAAATTTTCTCTTTTCGATGTAAGATTTCCTCCTTTTTTCAGTTCTTAATATATAGAAGGGGAAATAGTAGAGGTACTACTAGTACCCAAAGCCACCTATCCTCTGCATCTTGAGAAGGATGTAAGATTTTTGCTCTTTTTCTATTCTATAATATATAGAGGGAGGAAATAAGTTGTGTTTTGGTGCTAGTGCCAATTCTCTCTTAAAAAGATTAACTCTACTTTGCTCAATATAAGCTAATTTAGATAAAGGAGGAGTCCCAATGAAAACTCAAAAGAATTCAAGATTTACTAACGGGAGTGCTATGAACAGATTTTATGCAAAATTCATAGTAATCTCATTATTAATCTTGTTATCGATTTGCTTTGGCGCCTTGGAAGTTCAAGCTCAGGATTTATTACAAAGAATAGCAGACCATGTGAATCTAAATAATCCGCTAAGGATATCCGAAGATTATTACTATAATAATGAAAAATGGGTTGCATATTTTCACGGCAGTGTTCCAATTGGGCCAGGAGTCTCAGGCGGATTGACAATTACTATTGATTTAACTGACTATCTTCGAATAACTCCTGAAGGTCAGGATGATTGGATTACTGTATGGACTGATGCTACCGTAGGAACTGGGGGTTGGAGCTTCGGGTTTGGTGCACAGAAACGTCATTTTGGTGCAAACGCTCCTGACAGTTTTGAACATCTTTTTGATTGTTCAGCTGGTTATTCAGGACCTGGCTTTAGTGCTAATGTTTTTGAAGTATCTTCATCTGGAGATAGTAAGGTAATAAATGTTAGTTTCGGACCCGAAATTCAATTTGATTTTGGATCTGGTGCAATTTGCGCGATCCATGGTATCACTTTTGAGATAAGGAGAGAAAGACTTAATAGAATACTATTTAATGCACTAGTTCCTGGAATACCAATGGGAAATTTTGCGTCACTTTTTGGTGAGAATTTGATATATCCTGATCCAGACAATGTATCGATTTTCGAGTGGCTATTTGGGATTCGATTTACTACGCCTTATGACCGACTCTCTGATGATCCTGAAGCTTTTCTTATAAAGGACATCATTTCCGATAAATTGGTCGTTGGTGGTGATTGGGGCACAATTAGAGTTCGAGTTAAAGTACTGGAAGGTGATTATTACTACATTAGAGTGTGGGATGATGATGGTGTTAGTGCTCCTGGATGGAATTGGGCAAGTGTAGAATCTGGCCCAGTTTGGTTAGAGGTAGGACAAGAATATTATTTTGATTTTTGGGTAAAACCAGACGATCTAGAAGAAGAATTTGGCTTCTGGTTGTATCAGAAGGATCTGTCTGTTGGCCCCATACATACTTGGAAAATCTTAGAAAAGATTCTATATACTTTATATGCGTTACCGAGCGATTTTGATATCGACCCACCTGAAGTATCAAGTCATAATTATGGTACCAATCCCGAGACTAATATTTTTGTTGTTTTCAACGAAGAACTGGCAACGAAAACATTTACTAATTCTACGATCCTTGTTTCTGGATCATTATCGGGAATCCATATATGCTCTTTTGATTACGAACCCTCTACAAATACGATGATAATTGATCCAGAGACAAATTTCCTCGATGGCGAAACTGTCACGGTTACAATAACTAAATATATCCAAGATTTGGTCGGAAATGGTCTCGCAAGCCAGTATGAATTTAGTTTCACCATTGAGTCTGCCCCTCAACTACATTCACCACAAATATTACCATCATCTGCAGGTGATACAGATACCCACTTTAATTTTTCAATTGTTTACACAGATTTAGATAACAATTCTCCTGATTACGTTAAAGTTGTGATTGATAGCGTAGCATATCCACTTACTTCGGCGGATACCGACTACAAAGATGGAGCAAAGTTTTCTACGCCGAGTGGCCTCATCTTTGGGAAAGGTGAACATCAATATTACTTCCGCGCTCAACAGGGTACCCATATACTTCAAGTCCCCGAAGGGACTGAACAACTCAGTTTTTCTGTTGTCTCATCCGCTTCCTCCATTTCTCTTTCGTTAAACCCGACGAGCGTCCCAGAAGATGGAATAACTACGACGACAGCTACTGCAACAGTAACAAACAGCTTTGGCAACCCTGTTGAAGGTGAGACAGTGACCTTTAGCTCGAATGGTTTTCCGGGGACATTTAGTCAAACCCAAAAAGTAACCGGTCCCGATGGGAAGGCTTCAGTTACATTCTTGCCAGCGTCATCAGGCTCTGCTACTATCTCTGCGACAATAGCAGGCGATTTATCTGACGATACATTAGAGGTAACTGGTGGAGAATGGTCAATGTCGCCGATCAGATTTAGATACCCGCCAATAGGAAAGGGCAGTTACTATGTCTATAGAGTAAAGGTGAAACTCGAATACGCCAATGGTGATCCAGTGCAAATGGAGAATGTTGATTTAACCTCATCAGGAGGTTACTTTTCGCTTCCCGACGCTTCAAATCATTCCGGATCTTCATCAATTTCCGTCTATACGAACAACAATGGCATCTGGGGACAAGCTGAAGCGGATCTATGGATTCCTAATGGTGATACCTACTTTATCTCTGCTGTGAGTTCAGGTGCTTCAAGGAGCACCCGTGTCTACCTCAGCGATGGATCTGAGCAACCTGGGAGTTTTAAACCTTTCAAAACACTTAATTTTTATAATGGTATATGTGATGTAGATTGGTCAAATGATGGCAGTAAAGTCGCCGCTTTACGTGGAGGTGGTAATCCGGGTTGGGTTCGAATATGGGATACAAACGATTGGACCGAAATAGCAACTAACACAGGAGACGATCTGTATTATGGCGGCTACTCTCTTGATTTCGATGATAGCAGTTCTTTCCTGATAGTTGCGTATGGTGGCGGTGATGTAGCTCGGATAACATCAAATGGGATCAGAGTGTGGGGTCTCGATGTTGGTGAAGCCATTTATGATGTTGATATTTCACCTAATGGAGGGAGCTTTGTTTCTGGCAGCAGTGATTGTTATTGTCGCATTCACTCAACCTTCAATGGAAACCCTATATACACATTTCCACAACTTGATAAAAAGTCATATGCTGTGGACTACTCTCCACACGGTTATGTCGCTATAGGTTCAAACGGTGGCACAGTGAGAGTCTATAGAACTTCAAATTATTCCCTTGTTGGTGAAGACAACTTCGATCAATCTGTATATGCCTTGGATTGGTCACCAGATGGCCAAAGATTAGCCATCGGTCTTAAAGATCATCTCGTAATAATTGCCAATCCTTTTAACTTTGATGATACTCAGTTGCCGTACCTCGGGCATACGGGATACATACGTGATGTGAAGTGGTCTCCCGATGGTTCTATGATTGCAAGCGCTGCTGATGTGGATGGTATTCATATTTGGGATTCGTCTTCCGGGCAACCAATAACCCAATCAGATAAAAGAGATGTTAAAGCTGTGGCATGGGATCCAACTGGCAATATGTTAGCTGCTGTTGATCCAAACTATGTTCTCATATACGCACCTTTTGATAGTGTACCGCCAATAATTTCTAATCCCTCTTGTAATCCCTCTCCCTGCGAAATCGGCGATCTATTGAGAATCAACGTTTGTGTGATTGATGATATTTTTGGTGTTCCCGGTACAGTGTCTTCTGTCGAAGCTCATATTAAGGGTCCAGGGCAAGCTCCCTCCGGATACACAGCACAGTCATATTCTGAATACACAATACAATTATATGATGATGGTAAACACGGTGACCAGAATGCTAATGATTCGATATTCGGCGAATATTGGGATACCTCATCTGCCCCTGAAGGCACTTATTCGATAGATTTCTATGCCGAGGATGCCAATTCAAATTTCGTTCTTTTTGAAAATATATTATCGTGTCCAGTTTTCGATTACCCTCAAATAAGTGACATTAGCCACTCTCCAACAAATCCGTCGAACACAGACTCAGTAACAGTTGAAGCCAGCATATCAGATCAATCTGGTATCGCCTCAGCAACACTTCTATTTTCTACTGACGGCGGTTCGACTTGGAATCCTATTATTATGACAAACACAAGCGCAAGTGGGGATATTCTGCTGGCAAGTGGGAGCATTTGGCAGGGTGTTATTCCTCCTCAATCGGTCTCGGAGGTCCGGTACAAGATAGAGGCTATCGATCTATTAAATCATTCGAAGACCTCAGAGGAAAATACTTATTCAGTTAATATTACATCACCGATCCCTCCCTCCAACCTGAGCGCCACAGCGGTCTCTCAGACACAGATCAATTTGGCTTGGCAGGATAACTCATCTGACGAGTCTGATTTCCACATCGAGCGTTCGCTGAATGGGACCTCAGACTGGGAGGAGATTGCCACCGTACCAGCCAACAGTACTAGTTATAGTGACACCAGGTTGAGTTGCAACACTACTTATCACTATCGTGTGTGCGCCCACCGGCACAGCGACGGACAGTTCTCCTCCCCCTCTAACGTCGCCAATGCCACCACAGCATCTTGCGATGTCTTGACTGCGCCCTTCTTCGACGATATGGAAAGTGGGGCTAATGGGTGGTCAGCAACTGGGTTCTGGCATCAAGTAACACAGGGAGTCAGCCCTTATCCTGAAGCTCACAGCTCGACTCACAGTTGGTGGTATGGACAGGATGCCACAGGTAATTACGACAACGGCTCCACGAATTCTGGAGACCTGACCTCACCACCCATCTCCATCCCTGGCCCAGGTTGCGTACTACAGTTTTGGTACTGGTATAAAACGGAAGATACTTGGGATCCAAAGTGGGTGCAGATTTCATCCGATGGTGGGCCATTCATCAATGTAGTTCATATATCCGGAGAGCCAACACAGAGTTGGGTCCAAAGCCAGCCTATCGACCTCTCTGCCTATGCTGGCAGTACCATACAAGTCCGCTTCCACTTCAATACAATTGACAATCTCCAAAATGCCTTTCGTGGTTGGTACATTGATGATTTCTCTATCACCGCGCCTTCGCACTACACTTGGTATTTTGGGCAGGGATATGGAGGGAGTGGCTGGCAAACTTATGTGATGATGGTTAATCCTAGTGCTTCTTCGATAAACTACGACGCTTACTTCTACAAGGAGGGAGGAGGAACAGTAACTGACTCTGGAATTATCAATCCCCATGCTCGAA
>CAZSTA010000059.1:0-18167 GCA_964609495.1 uncultured bacterium
AAAGGGCTTTAGTTCAATCTCAGTGTTCCCTCTCCCCTCGTGGGAGAGGGGGGAAACCAAACCCATCAAGAGAGAGGTTCTTATTCCTAAATAAGCTTGCTCTTCAAAGACTTTCCAACCAGTGATGTTCTGGATGGCAGATTTCTATGGCCTTTTTGAGCCACAATCTTCGTTCCTCGCCAAGCAGATCAACAGCCCTGTAAAAATCATCCTCATTTCTCTTAATGCTGGGGGCTTTCGCCTTGTATAGAAGGGCGATCTCAGGAGCTATAAAAGGGATACCATCCTCTGAGCGCATACCTATCCTTTCGATCGGTCGAGTGATCTCCATATTCCTTCTGAACCTCCAGAGTTCCCCGCTGGACTCGTTTAGAAGGATCTCAAGGGGATCGCGATCGCTACCTATTCTTTGGGCCTCAATTTGATGTATGGGTAATTCCAACCATTCATCCTCAGCCCATAATTCCCTTGGATATATTTGACCCTTCTTGGGAATAACCTTTCTAAGTTCCCATCCAATTAAATGTGATCTAATAGCTCTTTGATCCTTCCTAAATATCGCTATTTCAATGTCTTGGTGTTCCCTTGTCGGATGCCCAATAAACAAGTCGATCGCCCATCCACCAGCGATAAACCAAGGCTTTTTAAATCCAGTCATCAGTTTCTTGATCTTTAAAACTTCTTCAAAATTTTCCGTCACTTTAATTCCACTAATCTAAGATAACGATTAATATCGAATTAATCCTTCTCATCATGTCAAGTCCATCCTCGATAGCTTAGCCCTATTCAGAAGTTCCCCACCTATATGATTTATGAAGGCTTGGTTTATATCCTTACTCATAGCCTCTATCTTGCCCCAAAGCTTATGAGGTATCAGACATATATAGGGTTCATAGATAGTTTCCTGCAACTCGAATTCATTGGGAGGCCATATAGTATCCTCCCACCCGAAGAAATATGTCCTAACCTTACCCTCCCCTGCTAACTTCACAAACTCAAGCTTTTCTCCCTGCTCATCAGGAAACGCCAATATTAAACTTCTTCCACCGCTGATATTACTGGGAACATTTGGATGAGATGCGATACGAACGGCAACAGCTATCAACTCTCCAGCGAAGCTAAGCGTCCGAAAGTCGAAGTTCCTTTGCTGAAAAGTTGCCCTTAGATACTCTTGCACTAGATAAGGGAAGCTCTCGATCTCGAGCTCTTCGAACTGTCCAAGAGAGTTCAGATAATAAAAGCCCTCTCTGCGCCAACCATAGCAGGGCCTGATAATACACTCACCATATTTCTCTAAGAACCGCTTCACCCATTCTTTGAGAGTGCGATACTCACCTACCCTAACTGTATTAGGCAACCGAAAGAGGGTCTTCTTTAACTTCCTCGCTCTCTCAGAAAGCAAGCGATATTGAACATACTTATCCAAGAGATCAGCCAAACGAGGGAAATTATCCTTTAAGAGGCTATCCTCTAACAATCCTCTCCCTACTTTATAGAGCAATCTTAAGGGAGGGATTTGATTGGCATAGATGTAGAATGAACATCTCCACTTCTGACGAATTAAATCCTCTAATTTCCTTATAAGCAATCTATTATTATCTATCCATCTTTTCCCCCGTTCTCCAAAAGTCCTGATTATCTCATCCTTCCACAATCCTGTTCCTTCTATAATGTCAGTCATAATTCCGGGAACACCAATGTTGACCTCGAGCAGATATATCTCATCCTCCTTGATAATAAAATCGATCCCTAAATACATCTCTTTCACCTCCTCTAATACAACTTCGATAAGATTAATTGCTCTTATCACCACTTGTATAAATACACCTAAACTCGGCTATCACCTCTACAAAAGATAACTCTCGGAGATTCTCCGCATCACCTCCAGATTTCCTCAAAGCTGTTACAAGAGAGGCTTTGCTGCCCCCATATTCTCCAGCTTCTCGAAGAAATACGCTCACTAGATATAATATAATTAGCGGTCGGATCCATGAACCCGACCGCAGAGCTTCACTCTACATCAATTTCAATATCTTTCTTCCCGATTCACATGTCCTCTTAGCTATCTCCGAAGTCCTCAGCCTCTCGAATCCGATGACTCGACTCTCAAAAGCATCCCCTATCGGGTCCTTCCATTTATTAGGAATCGCCTCTGCCCCTATAATAGTCCCCATAATAGCTCCAGTTTGACCAGCAGTGCAATCCGTATCAAGTCCGCACATATTAGTAATACACAAGGATTTCTCGAAATCGCCCTGCCCATATAGCAGACCGATCACCACCGCGGCAATGGCGGGAAAAGTATGGACTGGGCTATACTCCTTCGCATAAGTCTTCTCCACTTCCGCCCAGGCATCCTCCCAATTAGAGTGCTTATCACACCAATCCATAGTGGTTTTTACCACTTCAGCGAAGCGGCAATCCTCTGGCACATAGGATAGACCTATCTCCAATAATCGGCGAGGATCTTTCTCCACAAAAGCGGCGCTGATGATAACCGCATCGTATATCTCTCCATATACTCCGTTCTTCTCGTGGGCGATCACTCCATCCATATAGGAGTATTCCATCGCTAGCTCAGAACAGCCAGGAGTTAGCAGTCCCCAAACCTCACCTTTCATCTGAGCTCCGATCCACTCGCTGAAGGGATTATCTATTATTCCAGAGGCTGGGGGCATAATCCCTTTGCATAGATTCTCAAAAGCCACCTCCTCCGCGGTGTAGTATTCAGCAAGATGCTCTACCCACTCCCAAGCTAATATCTCAGAGGTTAAGTTTATTCCATACTCCTCTAGTGCATGAATAGCGATGATCTCGTAAGCAGTATCATCATTCAAGGTGCTAGGTTCCTCGACGTAATCCCAGATCTCACCATAAGTAGCAAGGATCCTTTCCCTAGGCCATCCTTCAACTGGGCCGCCTAAAGCACCGCCGATGATCTTGCCCAACCATCCCCCATAAGCTTTATCATAGTAGTCTTCAAGATCGTACTCTTTGCTTAACTTCAGTCCATCGCCAGGCAGACAGCTTTTAATATCATCTAAGGTGGAAGGCTCTACATACGGGAAATCGGGATCCTCCTCAGCATCATCTAGGGTAGCTAAAGTCCTGCTAATCCATTTCAACCCCTCATCATATTCCCACTTATCTATAAGTTCTTTAGCCCTCTCGTATAGAGGAACTGCCTCCTCGACTAGGTAGCCCATCTGTCTCTTCGAATCGATCCATAATTTAGTCAACCCTAACTTCCTTTTTGCCATCTGATTTCTTTCTTCCCTATCAAGCCTCATATCATTCGCCCGAAGTATCTTTCAACTTCTCGGCTTCTCTCCTTTCCTTATAATCTATAAGATTAAACCTTTCCCTATTAGCAGCAGATATAGCTAAACCACTTGCCACCCCGGTGAATACCGATTGCATCTTCACCTTTTCCTCTCCGAACTTTCTCCTGAGCATATCGATAAAACAAGGGATGGAGGAAGAACCTCCAGTTCTAACCACCGTATCTATCTGAGAAGGCTTCAACTGAGCTTCCGCTAAAGCTCGATCAAGGCAATCCTCTACCTCCTCTCTCTCCTCTTTTATTATCCCCTCAAACTCCTCCCTAGTTATCCACTCTCTGAACTTTATCTCATCCTTATTCATCTTTATGATCGTCTCTTCTATCTCCGAGAGTTGACACTTAGCTCGCTCAATGCTCTCGAAGATGTCGAAACCGTAATTCTTGGTGATAAGACAGCGAAGAGCTCTCATCGCTTGAGGATTATCTCCAGTTCTCTCCGCTCTGGTTATAGTCTCTAATACAGTGGGAGTGTTAAGCGAGATTATACTCTGCCAATCGCATATCCTGCTGAGAATATAGGAGGGAAATGGAAGCTTTCGCTTTCCTCCCATAGTTGATCCCTCCCCGAAGTATTTAAGGATCTTTCCCTTCATAATCTCCTTATCTAAGAGATCTCCCCCGATATTTACTCCCTCAGTAGCTAATATTCTCCTCTCACCCTCTCCTCCCAACTGCATTATCGTTATATCTAAAGTTCCACCTCCGAAATCGAAGGCTAAAACATTCTGCTTAGAGGTTAAGACGGTTTCGTAGAAGAGCGCCGCCGCTATCGGCTCTAATTCCAGATCGATCCTCTTGAAGCCTGCTATCTCGCAAGCGGAAAGCAACTTCTCTTGAGCATTACGATCATCGTCAGGATCGGGAGAAAATTTGACCGGTCTTCCCAAAACTATATTATCTATCCTCTCTCCCAGATACTTCTCCGCTCTTTCCCTTATCTCTCTTAATATGATACTGACTAATTCAGCTAAGGAGCATATCTTTCCGAAGACATCGGTTCCACTAGAGCTATCTATACTGAGAGCGGCCTTCATAGAGCGAAAAAATCTGCCTGGTAAGTTCTCGTCAACCAGACAATACACATCCCTTACAAAGCTCATATCAGCTCCGCTGAAGTCGATCTCCCCCACATATTTACTTACCAGCTTGATCGCTCTATCGATATTATCATCAATATAGGTATCAACTGCCTCCTGCCCTACGAAGCGTTTGTGATCCCTATTGATATAGAGGACGGAACGAAGTATATAGGGATCTTCACTGAGCGGATCTATCGGTATTAACTCAACTTCACCATCCCTGAAGAGAGCAATACTCGAATTGGTAGTTCCAAAATCCAGACCTATCTTCATTTTCGAGCTCCATTTAAGATTTAATTGATCGAAGCTAAGGTTTCCTCACAAATAACCACCACTGGGGATCGAAACCATCACAATCTATTATCTCCAATCCCAAATCAGAAGTTGCGATCCAATCTCTGGCTAAGGGAACGTAAGAGCCATATAGCTCCAGAGGATATCCACAATCCAGATCGATCTGATAGACATGGGTATTGAAGATCATATATCCTCCCCTCTTTAATAATCGCCAGCATACCCCAATCAGATCTATGAAGTTATCATAAGCTACCTCGCGTAATTTCCCTTGACGATAGTATTCTGTTACTCCTTGAATCATGGCGGGTAAGATATCGAACCAATCGTTATTGACTGTGTCTATCCCTTTCCTATCCGCAATTATAGTTTGGAACACATCGTTTATCGCATGCTGAAAGGTAACCACATCAAACGCCTCTGGCTCGATGTATTTCTCCAGATTGACCGCGTTATCCTCAACTACCCTCACCTCTATTCTTAAACTAGCAGTTCTTCTCCTCAATCCCTCTGTCAATATCCTATTGAGATTAGCGGAGACATAACTTCCCTCTCCATCCGAATATATCTCCAGAGCTTGAGGAATAGGATCGGAGGCTCCAGATGCTATCTCCAAGACGCTTGGATTTTTGGCTAGCTTTGTCCTCTCAAAAGCATCTATCCACTCCGCTATGAAATAAAGCTTGAACATCTCGCCACTTATATCTCTAGCGAAGTTTATGGGGACATCGGTTATCTCATCGATTATCTCCTCTATCCCCTCCTGAGAGGTAACCCTGAGTCTATTCACAGTTTCTCCTCTTAGCAATAGATCCCACTTTCCTGACTTTATCTGTTCTGCAAGCTCCTTTTTATGCAATCCCTATCTTCCTCTCGTGTCGTAATTTTTTGATACACTTAATTATAGCACAGCTATTTATCATAGTCAAGCTAGATCTTTAACAAGGGAAGCATGTAGGATATCGTAACTAGCAGATTTGGGTTTGAACTCCCTTAAATCATCCTCCCCTAGCCCCTCCCGTCAAGGGAGGGGGAACTAAAGAGATCGAGCTTATCTCGATGTTCCCTCTCCCACAAAGGGAGAGGGATAGGGTGAGGAGGATGAGCATATCTTTCCCAGCCCGAAGTTTTACATGCTTACTTTGACAATACCACTTGACAAAGAAGAGATTATATAATAAAATTGAGTAAAATAAGATATGATTCCCCAAATTGAATTTTGTTGCATCAGATCGTTAAATTAAAAGTTAGGAGTGTGATAAGTGAGGAAAATCTCGATAATTATATTAGGCATCGTTCTCATAATACTCATAACCAGTTGTGAAAGAGGTCCTGGCTCTGGTATTTCTCTTGTAATCACTAGTTTAAAAGCTGATCCTTCTCGAATAATACCTAGAGGCACATCCACCCTCTCAGTAGAAGCTCAAGGCAGTGGCACTTTGAGATACAAATGGAGCGTTCAAGAAGGAACTTTATCATCAACTACTGAAAAGAGCGTGATCTATAAAGCAGGAGATAAGACTGGAACTTTCAAGATAACGATCGAGGTATCGGATGCCAAATCCACCGTATCGAGGAGTATAAATATCGAGGTTGTAAATAATGGCGCTCCGGTGATAAAAAGCATAACGGTCAGCACCGATCATTCTCTCTTCGCTGAGGATGCGCCAGAAGCCATCGCCGCTCTCTATAGCAACATCCATATCTCCGCCAAAGTCGAAGATCCTGAAGGTGATCCATTGACCTACAAGTGGAACGTTCAAGGAGATGGCTGGGGAGAGCTATTGCTGACAGAAGGCTCAAAAGCAACTTATGGCACTCCCACCGCAGATGGCGAGTATGAGATAAAGCTGGAGGTAAACGATGGTTGGGGAAGAACTCCGATCTCCTATACCAAGAAGGTAAATGTGATCTGGGCTGATCCTGCCACGAATAAGTTAGTATTCCATCGCTCCAAAGAGCGATCCGATCCTTTCGGAAATCGGGAGATATATCTTATGTATCCTGATGGAAGCCACCAAATTTGCGTAACTCCTCATACCTCAAGTGAATTTTGGATGGATGATTATGTTACCTGGTCCCCCGATGGCAAACAGTTAGTATTTGCTTCTAATAGAGATTTCCCTTCCTCTCAATGGAGGGATGATCGAAAGAGCGATATCTACAAGGTAAAAGTTGATGGAACTGGATTGACTCGCCTGACTAACGATAGCTACTATACCGATAATGATGAGCCAGCTTGGTCACCAGATGGAACGAAGATCACCTTCCAGCGAGGGAGAGGATTGGGAACTCGCTATGATATTTGGGTTATGGATGCTGATGATGGAAGTAATCCCGCCAACTTAACCTCTAATGTAAATGGTAGCAATTGGGCAGTATCCTGGTCGTTCGATGGAACTAAGCTCGCCTTCGTCTCGGAAGTGGGGACGAAGATGGATATATGCGTGATGAATGCAGATGGCACTGGTTTCGCAAAGTTGACAAGCAGTGGAGATGCGGTTGATCCCGCTTGGACCCCTGAGGGGCGAATCTCCTATGTGCGCGTTGTTCAAGATAGAGGAATTTATATAATGAATGCCGATGGCTCTAATAAGACCAGACTGACTTGGAGCGGTAGAGATTACGATCCTGATTGGTCTCCTGATGGAGATAAGTTCGCATTCGATTATATTCCTTGTCAACAAAATGATAAGAACTGCAAGGAGATATATATATTATCTTCAGATGGAGATGATCAAGATAGAGCTAAGAGGAGCAGAATAACCTATAATAGCATGGCTGATGATAATCCTGCTTGGTCACCTAAATAACTATTACGAGGTGAAGATCGATTGACAAATAAGAAGCGAGGATTAATCCTTGAGAAAGATGGCAGACCGAAGCATCCTTATATCCACCGAGTTAAAGGTTACTGTGGAGGAAGGCCGATTATAGTTGGGACTAAATTCCCGGTGAGATCTGTAGTCAACTATATCCTTAAACAAGGTATGACTCCTGAAGAGTTAGTAGCTGAATTCAATTATCTAACTCTGTCCAAAATATACGACGCTCTCTCTTACTACTATGATCATAAAGATGAGATCGATAGAGATATAGAGCAGAATACTGAGGAATATTGGAAGAAGAAGACGGAAGGCGAATCTTGGCGAAAATAACTTTATACCTAGATGAAGATGTACGTAAGTTTCTAGCAGTGATTCTGCGTCAAAGAGGTTATAAAGCCCTGAGCGCTGAGGAAGTGGGGGGATGTTAAGTCGTAGTGATGCTAAACAATTAGCTTATGCTGTATCTCGTAGATATACAATCTTGACCTATAATATAAGAGATTATGTCGATCTTGCCAGATATTATGCTGAGAATGGATTAGATCACTTCGGAATAATAGTTTCAGCTCAATTAGACTTTAAAGAACTGTTTCGTAGGGCTCTCAGATTATTATCGACTTACACAGCTGAAGATATGAAAAATCGTTTTGAGTGGTTGAGTAACTTCAGATAGGAGAATGCTTATGAGAACAAAAATTATCTTAACCGTATCCGAATCGAAGAGACTTATCGGTAAAGGAGTCGCCAATCTCCCTTCGGTGAAAGCCAGAATGAAAGAGGGGATGATAGCTATAGTTATGGGGACTACCAATGGCCATGTGGCTGAGGAGATCTTAGGACACAAGATCAGTCGAAAAGGGTATAGAAGAGGAGCGATCTTTCCTGCTAAAGGAGATAGCTCTAGTTGGATAAGCTATGAGAAGGTGTCCGATGTCATATTAAAGGATGGCAAAGTCCTAGAGGATATATCACTACTCGATGCTGTCGCTGGGATGAAAGCTGGTGATATCTTTATCAAAGGCGGTAATGCTCTTAACTATGACAAGAAGTTGGTGGGAATATTGATCGAGTCTCCAACAGGAGGAACTATCGGCGGGAATATAGGGCATATCGTAGGTAAAAGGGTGGAATTGATACTACCCGTAGGATTGGAGAAATCTATCTATATGGACATCAACGAATTGGGTCGCCTTCTCGCTGAGGATATGGAATATATAGGCATTGTGCCGAGAATGTTACCGGTAACTGGCACTATCATCACCGAGATAGAGGCTTTGAAGGTGTTAACTGAAGTAAAAGCTATTCAGATCAGTTCAGGTGGAGTAGCAGGAGCAGAAGGAGCGGTTCAACTCCTAATTGAAGGGGATAAACAACAGTTGGATAGGACTATGGCTTTGATGGATACGATCTGGGGAGAGCCACCTTTTGCCGAAGTTTAGAGGATAGATAATATGTGTGGGATATGTGGGGCTTATGGCCTTAAAGGACAACAGCCAATTGATAGGGATGAATTGAAGAGGATGTGCGATATTATGATCCATCGCGGTCCTGATGACGAGGGGAGATTGTTGGAGAAGAATGTTGGATTGGGGATGCGAAGGTTGAGCATCATCGATCTGGCAGGAGGTCATCAGCCAATACATAATGAGGATAAATCGATCTGGATAGTATTCAACGGAGAGATATATAACTATCAGCCACTTAGAGAGAGATTAGAGGAGAGAGGACATCGCTTCTATACCAATAGCGATACCGAGTCGATAATCCATGCTTATGAGGAATGGGCGGAGGATAGCGTCAAAGAGTTAAGGGGGATGTTCGCTTATGCCCTGTGGGATATGAAACAGGATAAGCTCATCCTAGTTAGAGATCGCTTGGGAATTAAACCTCTACACTATATGATCGATAAGGATAGGCTTATCTTCGGCTCAGAGATCAAATCGATCCTTCAGGCGGAAGGGGTCGAACGAGAGGTGAATCTCAAAGCCCTTCCTGAATTTCTTACCTTCGAATATATCTCTGCTCCAGAGACGATGTTCAAGGATATAAAGAAGCTTCCCGCAGGATATATGCTCATCTGCGAAAAGGGGAAAATAAGCATTCAAAGGTATTGGAAATTATACTTCAGAGCCGATAGAAGGCGAAGCGAAGATGATTACGCAGATGAATTGTTCGAGCTTCTAAGAGAATCGGTTAAATATCGTCTGATAAGCGATGTTCCTCTAGGAGCTTTCTTAAGCGGGGGAATCGACTCCAGTTCCATAGTTGGTTTGATGAGTAGCCTCTCAGATCGACCAGTCAAGACCTTCTCCATCGGCTTCGATGATAGATCTTATGATGAGCTTAACTATGCGCGATTAGTCGCCAAGAGATTCGACACGGAACATCAGGAGATGATCATAAAGCCCCAAGCGATTGAGCTAGTCGATAAGCTCATAAAGTTCGTGGATGAGCCCTTCGCTGATTTCTCCCTATTTCCTACTTTTCTCGTATCTCAGATGACCCGACAATATGTAACTGTTGCTCTATCTGGAGATGGAGGAGATGAGCTATTCGCTGGTTATGACACCTATGTAGCCGATCGGATCGCTCACTATTATAGTAAAATCCCAGCATTTATCCGAGAGGGAGTAATAGCTAAAATTCTAAAAGGTATTCGTCCCTCCTCCCAAAAGAAGGGATTACTTAATATGGCTAAGAGATTCGCCGAAGGCGCCTCCTTACCCGAGGAGATAGGACATACCAGATGGATGAGCTTCTTCAGTGCGGAGGAGCGAGATAACCTATATTCGGATGGTCTAAAAGCGGAACTCGATGGGAATAATCCCTATCACAAGATCAGGAATTATATACTCGAAGCCGATCTCGATGATATCATCAGTCAAGATCAGTATGTGGATATAAAGACCTATCTGGTGGATGATATATTATTTAAGGTGGATCGAATGAGCATGGCAAACTCCCTAGAAGCGCGAGTGCCAATTTTGGATCATAAGTTCGTCGAGTTCGTCGCGACCATACCATCATCCTTGAAGCTAAAGGGGTTAAAGACCAAATACATCTTTAAGAAAACCATGTCTCGCCTTCTTCCTGCTGAGGTCTTGACCAAACCAAAACAGGGCTTCAGCATCCCCATCAAGAATTGGCTCAAAAATGAGCTTAAAGATCTGATGCTAGAAGTCCTTTCGGAAAAGGTTATAAGCACCAGAGGATATTTCAACTATGATTTCGTAGCGAAGTTGATAGATGAACACCTGCGAGGACGAGAGAATCATAGCCATCGCTTGTGGGCTTTGATGATCTTCGAGTTGTGGCACAGGGAATATATAGATAGAAAGGAATGAGAAAGTGGTGGCTTTAATCAGCAGTTATATACTAGCTTTTATCATATCCCTCATCCTATCATCCCTCGGGTTAGCGATCTGGATGAGGACGAAAAAAGGGATTGATAACACCCCTTCATACAAGAACCAGAGGCAGAATATCGGAATAGGAGAGTTGATATTCATCTCGGCTTTTCTATTCTCTATAGCTCTTACTGCTGGTGGCTATCGTATTATCACAGCTATAGCGATAGGGGGAGCTATAATCTTACTCATAGGAGAGATCGAGGCTAGAAGGGGTTTAGCTTGGCAATTGAAACTCATAGGACAGATAGCCGCGGGGCTGATAGTAGCCAAAATGGGGATAAAGGTGGAGTTCATAACGAATCCCTACGATGGCTATTTCTATCTAGGATGGATGAGCTGGCCGATCACTATCGCTTGGCTAGTGCTTATAGTTAATTCCGTCAGTTTAACCAATGAGATCAAGGGTATGACCTCGGGGATAGTAGCCATATCATCCCTAGCCTTCTCCTTCATCGCTTGGCAGCAGGAACAGACTACCGCGGTTATTCTAGCCTTAGCTCTAGGGGGAGCGGCTTTAGCATTTTGGAGATATGATATAAGCTCGGATTCCAGCGAAATGAGATTAAGTAAAACTGCCTCTACTTTCCTCGGTCTTATATTGGGGATAATCGCCATCTCAGGAGTATTGAAGAGTGCGGCGACCTTTGCTTTGATCCTGCCCATCCTCGTCCTAGGAGTGCCCATCTTTGGAACTTCTTACGCTTTGGTTGCCAGCTATGCCAGGGGAGGATCTATATTCAGTGATAATCGCATATATCTCTACGGAAAACTGAGAGCTTCAGGTCTGAACGATAAGCAGATAGTTATAATTATGTATATAATCACTATTTACCTCTGTTTTTCCGCTCTTATCCTATCTCGCTGGGCTAGTGTTTATGCCTTGGGTTTCTTAGGGAGCTTCGGAGCGGCTTTCCTTTGGAGCCTCCGAACGGGATTATTAACCCTTCCTAGAGCGATCTCCCAAGGATATTATTCTGAGCCTCTCTATCCGGAGAGAATTCAGCTTTTAGGAGTCAGAATTGATAGAATCAATACAACCGAAGCCTTAGAGAGAATAGAGAGCTTCATCACAGAAGGAACTCCTCATCTTGTAGTCACTCCAGATACCTTGGCTATAGTTCGCGCTCAAACCGATGAGGAGTATAGGAGAATAATTGCAACCGCAGATTTAGTGACTCCCGATGGCTCTGGGATATTATGGGGAGCTAAGATGTTGGGGACTCCCCTTTTGGATAGAGTGACTGGGATAGATACTTTTACCAATCTATGTTCGATAGCCTCAAAGAAGGGATACACCCTATTTCTATTAGGAGCTAGAGAAGAAGTGATAGCAAAAGCCGCGGCTAATTTGAGCGAGAGATATCCGGGGTTAAAGATAGTAGGATATCATAATGGATATTTTCAAGGAGAGGAGGATAGAGTCATTCAAGAGATCAGGGAGAAGAAACCAGATATGCTCTTCGTAGGACTCGAGGCTCCCCACCAAGAGAAGTGGCTCAGTCGCAATCTCTCCAGATTACAAGTTCCAGTATGTATGGGAGTGGGCGGGAGTTTCGACGTCCTATCGGGAAATATAAGGAGAGCACCTCGCTGGATGCAGAGGCACAGCTTAGAATGGCTATATAGACTCTACCTAGAGCCTCGCAAACGAGTTAAAAGGGCAATGCTTATCCCTAAATTTATGGTGATGGTGATGATGGCTAGGATGATTAGTAGAGGGAGATTAAAAGAAGATGATTACAATCGAGACTAACAAGGGAGAGGCACTGTGTTAGGGGTTGTTTTATTTATCCCTCTTTTGATTATAGCATCGCTCTTTTACTACGCAATTTATATAGAACCTAGAAGGATCGTAGTTACTAAACCGAGAATAAAACTCTCCAATAAAGCAAAATCTTTATCGAATCTGAAGATAGTTCACCTCTCAGATCTACATATCACCAAGTTCGGTTTCAAAGAGAAGCAATGGCTTCATCTACTTCGGGAGATAGAGCCAGATATAATCTTCATCACTGGAGACTTTATCAGCGGCCCACCAGGAGTAGAGGTATGCCTTTCGATTATGAAGCTTCTCAAAGCTAGATATGGTATCTGGGGAGTGCTGGGAAATAATGATAATAGGGCTTATGAGAAGCTGGATAGATCACCTGTAGATGATCTTAGAAGCGTTGGAGTTAATATCCTGCTTAATTCCGCTATTCGAATAGAGGTGGAGGAAGGTTCTTTTTGGATAATAGGAGTGGATGATCCTTACCAGGAGAGGGACGATCTGACGGAGGCAATGAGAGGGGTGCCTGAGGATGAATTTAAGCTACTACTAGCTCATTCTCCGGATATATTCGAGAAAGCCGTAAATCGTGATATAGATTTAATTTTAGCTGGGCATACCCATGGAGGACAGATAAGGCTCCCCGGCTTAAAAGCCCTCTATGTCCACTCCAGCAATAGTAGTTCTGGTTATGATGCTGGTCTCTTTAGCAAAGGGATCACCCTAATGTATGTGAACAGAGGAATAGGAACCAGTATCCTTCCGATGAGATTCCTCTCCCCTCCAGAGGTCGCCGAGCTAGAGATAGAATTAGAGTAGCTATTCCTATCCGAGAGGCTATATTACTCCTCACCATCGCTTGTAGGGATGTGCTTCATAGGTATATCGAGCATCTTCTTAAAACTTTCGCTGTAAATCCCAGCGAACAAATCTATTCTCGGATTGATAAACGTCTCCAGAGGATCTATTTCTCGATTTGTGAAAATTACTGGAGCTTCTCTAATCAACGTAAAGGGCATGCATTCTGCCGATTCTCCCATCACTAGAATAGCTGCTGAAGCCAGGGAATCTGCAACTGCCTTCTCGGTGATGCGCAGAGCTTTACCAAACAAATCTCTCTTTCCTACCTCACTCTCCACTCCCTCAAAACCACTATATGCTAAAGCCAATCCTGTAACACCTCTACGCAAGGGGTTACAATGAGAATCGGTAACAACGACTCCCAGCTCCTCAACCTTATATTCCGATCTCAACTTCTCCCTGAAATCTCTAGCCCAATCCCATGAATTCTCTGGCCAAAGTATGGCATATCCATCTGGGACGTTTGATATATCTATCCCTGCATTAGGGATGAAAATATTATCCTTCAAAGCTAAGTAGATGAACTCAGCCTCAAATAGTTTATCCGCTTCCCGCAAGATCAATTCGGCTAATCCAGGTTGGATATCGAAATCACTAGAGTGCTTAAGCTTCTTCATCTTTCTGGATTTAGCAGAAGGCTTGATCTCGGATAACTTCACGATCCTATCCTGTTCCAAAGCAACCACCTTTGAGGTTACACATATTATCTCCCTATCTCGTAATGGCTCATCAAGGGCATCTTTAAGAATCGCAAAAAGATCCTGCCCCTTCTCAATTATAGGCGTCTTAATAGCTGTAACCTGCATATCGAACCCCCTTCTTCGTTTCTCCTCCGATATCACCCCTAGTAATCCTTATCTGTCTTAGCACATTATACAGCTATGGAAGCATGTAAACTTTGCGCTAGGTATAAATTAAACAATTTCCAAAGTTATAGATAAAAAACCAATCACTGCTGGAGATCAGTGATCGGTTCCGTCATCAACTATATTATACCAGAAAATAGCAATAATATCAAATCTATCCGCACCTCGAATATCCACAAGCTCTGCAGATAACACAACCTTCCACAAACTCGACCATATGGCCGCACTCAGGACATTCGGGACACATTCCCGAGGCATATCTAAATACCTCCTTCTTCTCCTCCTCACTTGAGGCATTTCCATCTTTGATATATCTCTCCAGGGCTTTACCAATAGCATCTGGACAGGAGAGAATAGCTCCTCCCTCCCTCCACAGTGGAGAGGGACATCTGATACCTTTTAATTGCTTGATAATGGCTTTCGTTTCCACTCCCGATCTCAAAGCTAGAGATATCAGACGACCGATTCCCTCGGATTGAGCGGCTAAACATCCCCCAGTCTTCCCCATTCGAGCAAAGACCTCACATAGCCCTTCTTCATCCTCATTAATAGTTATATAAAGCTTCCCACAACCAGTTCTTATTACCTGAGTTGTTCCCCTAGTCACCGCTGGTCTAGCTCTGGGGACCCGAACCTTTGGCTCCTCCTTTGTAGCGTCTTTAGTCCCCACATTCAAGACCTGAAAATCCCTACTACCATCTCGGTAAATAGTTATCCCCTTACATCCCGTCTCGTATGCCAGCCAGAATACCTTCTCCACATCCTCTTCCGTGGCTTTATGTCTTAAGTTCACCGTCTTACTCACCGCATTATCAACATGCATCTGGAAAGCGGCTTGCATTCTAACGTGGTATTCGGGAGAGATATCATGAGCGGTCTTAAATACCTCCTTCACATCCTCAGGCACTTCCTCGATACCTTGCACCGATCCCACCTCGGCTATCTTCTCCATAAGGGCTTTGGAGTAAAAGCCTCTCTCTTTTGCGATCTTCTCGAACCATTTATTTACCACTAATAACTTCTCCGTAGAACCGCCCTTATTGAATAAGGTCTCCCTGACATAAGCTATTGAGAATAGAGGCTCGATTCCTCCAGAGCATCCAGCAATGATCCCGATAGTTCCCGTAGGGGCGATTGTCGTCCTCGCAGCATTTCGCATCTTCATCCCTTCGGGAACATCATAGATGCTTCCCTTAAAGTTGAGAAAGACGCCGCGTTTGTCTGCTAATTCCGATGATCTCTTGGTAGCCTCAGAAGAAATAAACTCCATAGCTTTCTCAGCTAAGCTCAGAGCCTCTTCGGAGTCGTAAGGTATGCCTAATTGGATTAGCATATCAGCCCAGCCCATCACTCCTAATCCGATCTTGCGATTCCCTTTGGTCATCTCCTCTATCTTAGGCAGGGCATACTTATTTCTGTCTATAACATTATCGAGGAAATGAACAGCGATTCTCACCGTTTCTCTTAATTTTTCCCAATCTATTTGACCAGCGGTGATCATTCGAGAGAGGTTGATCGAGCCAAGATTGCACGATTCATAAGGTAGGAGGGGCTGCTCACCACAATTCTTAGTTATAACCCCACTAAAATTATGTTTATCTAACTTGGTTATATATGCAATAGTATGAAAATCATCTACAGTTGTGTTGAATACATCACATTCCTCAATTTCCTCAATGCTCTCAACAATCATAGCTTTGGGCTTGGTGAAATGAGATATACCATCCCTAAAAGCCATTAGCTCTGTATTTGGTTTTAATTCTAAAGTTATAATTTCATCTCCTTTAGGAGTGAGAAATTTATGATCTCCAGTTACTATAATGTAACCACCGTCATCCAAATTCACTTTGTATACTTTTGCCTTCTTCCTGGTAAGCCTAAAGTTCCTTGCCATCCTTATTCTTATATTCCCATCCTGGCGACTCCAGCAATACACAGGTGTATCTTCTCCCAACTCAGCAAGTTTTTTGATTTTAATAGGAACTGCCTTTCGTCCATCTGCTACAGCAATACGAGTATCTCCACTAACACAAGGATTAGTGCTTTCAATTGCCCCCAAATGTGGAGTAGGATTATACTTATTAATTCTATCAATAAAGATTACCCCTGGGTCTCCATTCTTCCAAGCGTTCTTAATGATCGCCCCCCAAATCTCTTTAGCTTTCATCTTCTTAACAAGAAGATCGGTGCGGGGATTAATAAGCCCCCAATCCTCATCCTTATCAACTGCTCGCATAAAATCATCGGTAACTGCTACCGAGATATTGAAATTAACCATAGCTTGATTATCATTCTTACAAGTTATAAAATCCATTATATCTGGATGAGTAACGGATAATATTCCCATATTAGCTCCCATTCGCACCCCCCCTTGTGTGATCTCCTGGGCAGTAGAGCTAAACACCCTCATAAACGATATCGGGCCTCCAGCCACATTTCCTGTGGAGCCTACCACATCCCCTCTAGGCCTTAGCTTGGAGAAGGAGTATCCCACTCCTCCCCCAGTTTTATGAATCAGGGCAGCCCACTTGATCGCATCAAAGATCTCCTCCAGAGAATCCCCTACTGGGATCACAAAACATCCCGATAATTGCTGTAATATTCTGCCCGCTCCTCTTAGAGTAGGGGAATTAGGGAGAAATTCCAAACTTGTCATCACTCTGTAGAAGGAATCCACGCTTTGCTGAACCTCTTCCTCGCTGGAGCCATATAACTTATCCGCGGAGGCTACATCTTTCGCCACTCTTCTAAACATAGTAGAGGGAAATTCAATAGGATTGCCTTCCTTATCCTTCCGTAAATATCTCTTTCGAAGGACGATAAGCGCATTATCGGAAAGTTCTATCTCATCATCCATCCCAGATTTACCGATAGCGGAGGCATAAGCTTCCGCGACCGATCTATAATCATTATCAAGCAGAACAGCTTCTATAAAGAGAGCGATCCCATTTCTATGGCTACTCTCTTTGAAGATCTCAGAAGATCGTCCTCCATCTCCCTCCTCCCAGCGAACGATGACCTGTTTAGCTAATTCCCTAGCGTAGGCTCTATCAAATTGTTGCTCAGCATCCCTAGCGGCTTTCAATATCGCTTCTGTGATATCCTCAAGAGCAGGAATATAATCTATTCCTCCATTTTCATTCTTACCAATTATGATATCAGTCATTTATAATTCCTCCCTTATGCTTTATAATCCGACTAAAATAGTAATATTTCTTTATCAAAAAATTGTTACTACTAAATACTTATCTGTGATAAGCCGAGATATAAGAAGTCTATACTTTCGTAGATTTTTCAAAGATCTGCTATTAATGCGGATTTTTGGATAGGAGGTATGTATGATACAAATCCTACAAAAATCCGCTTGAAAATCGAATTTTCAGTTTAGCATCTTCAAAAAATGAGAAACTATAGTGAATATTCTAAGGTTGAATTCACTTCATATTGTTAGTTTCTCAACTTTTGAAGGATACTCCCAGTATAGGACATCTTATTTAATTTTTTAACAATCTTAATTATTGTTTTTGGCAATGTCTCTTCAGATGATTCGCCATTATCGACTCTTCGTTTAAATCTGTTAGCAATAAACCTGTGTTTCAATGGCTTACCTGTAGAACCAAGTGCTTTCTTCGCCTGTTGCATAAGGTTTTCATAATCTACTAATTCGTCTTTCAAAGTTTCCTCTAATTTATATTCTAATATGGCATATCTATCTGAT
>CAZSTA010000060.1:0-18152 GCA_964609495.1 uncultured bacterium
TCAGCTCGTGTCGTGAGATGTTGGGTTAAGTCCCGCAACGAGCGCAACCCTTACCCTTAGTTGCCAGCACGTAATGGTGGGAACTCTGAGGGAACTGCCAACGGTGAGTTGGAGGAAGGTGGGGATGATGTCATGTCAGCATGCCCCTCACACCCCGGGCTACACACGTGCTACAATGGCCTGTACAACGAGCAGCGAAGGAGCGATCCGGAGCAAATCTCTTAAAGCAGGTCCCAGTTCGGATTGTAGGCTGCAACTCGCCTGCATGAAGGAGGAATCGCTAGTAATCGCGGATCAGCATGCCGCGGTGAATACGTTCCCGGGGATTGTACACACCGCCCGTCAAGCCATGAAAGCTGGCAGTACCCGAAGTCGCTGTCCTAACCCGCAAGGGAGGGAAGCGCCGAAGGTAAGGCTGGTGATTGGGGCTAAGTCGTAACAAGGTAGCCGTAGCGGAAGCTGCGGCTGGATCACCTCCTTTCTAAGGAGTTAGCGAATGGAAGCATTCGTTAGGTCGGTAGCCGCTTTACCTGACTTCAGCACATTGTTGGACTTTCAAATGGTGATCTTTGACAAATGAATATAGTTTTGGGTAGTGCATCTTCGATAACAGATGATAGATAACGGTTACTCGAGGTCGTCAAGTTAGTAAGGGCATACGGTGGATGCCTTGGTGCTAGGAGTTGAGGAAGGGCGTGGCTAACGGCGATACGCCCTGGGGAGTTGTAAGCAAGCTTTGATCCAGGGATACCCGAATTGGGAAACCAGTTGCGATGAACTCGCAACATCGTGATCTGAACACATAGGATCACGAGAGGATACCAGGGGAATTGAAACATCTTAGTACCCTGAGGAAAGGAAAGCAAAAGCGATTCCCCCAGTAGTGGCGAGCGAAAAGGGATGAGCCTAAACCGATCTCACCTAAGAGCCTGTAGGCGTTGTGAGCTCGGGGTAGCGGGGCGTCACTGGGCTGGGCTACAGACCGGCCGAGGAGTTACAAATTCCCTTTTGATCCGAAAGGTATTGGAAAAGCCTACCATAGATGGCGATAGTCCAGTAGGAGTAGGAAGGGAACTCCTTGAGTGATGTTTCCCCAAGTACTACGGGGACCCACCCTGTAGGAATCCGGGAGAATCACCTCCTAAGGCTAAATACTACCTAGCAACCGATAGTGGAGAAGTACCGTGAGGGAAAGGTGAAAAGTACCCCGGTTGAGGGGAGTGAAATAGTACCTGAAACCGTGTGCCTACAAGCAGTGGGAGCACTATACTGCAGCCTTTAAGGCCGCGGTAGTGTGACTGCGTGCCTGTTGAAGAATGAGCCGGCGAGTTACTAGGCGTAGCGTTAGGCTAAGCGGATTACGCGTAACCAAAGCGAAAGCGAGTCTGAATAGGGCGACAAGTTGCGTCTAGTAGACCCGAAACCGAGTGAGCTATCCATGGCCAGGGTGAAGCGTGTGTGACAACACGTGGAGGCCCGAACCCGTTAACGTTGAAATGTTATGGGATGAGCTGTGGATAGGAGTGAAAAGCTAAACGAACTCGGCGATAGCTGGTTCTCCCCGAAATAGCTTTAGGGCTAGCCTCGACTCGTAAGTTATGGAGGTAGAGCACTGATAGGGCTAGGGGCCTTACCAGGTTACTGAACTCTATCAAACTCCGAATGCCATAACTTTTTAGGTCGGGAGTCAGACCGTGGGGGATAAGCCTCATAGTCAAAAGGGAAACAGCCCAAACCGTCAGCTAAGGTCCCTAAGTATAGGCTAAGTGGTAAAGGATGTGGAATTACTCAGACAACCAGGATGTTGGCTTAGAAGCAGCCATCATTGAAAGAGTGCGTAATAGCTCACTGGTCAAGCGGTTCCGCGCCGATAATTATCGGGGCTCAAGCCTATCACCGAAGCTACGGAAGTGGCCCAACCTCCGGGTTGTCCACTTGGTAGGGGAGCGTCCCATATTAGGTTGAAGGTAGACCGTAAGGACTACTGGACGAGATGGGAGTGAGAATGCCGGCATAAGTAGCGATAAGACGGGAGAGCAAACCCGTCCGCCTAAAGCCTAAGGTTTCCTGGGGAAGGTTAAACCGCCCAGGGTTAGTCGGTGCCTAAGCCGAGGACGAAAGTCGTAGGCGATGGATAACTGGTCAATATTCCAGTACCACCCTAGGATCGCTACCAGCGATGGGGTGACGCAGGAGGGCAGACCAGCGCGCGATTGGAAGTGCGCGTCTAAGCCAGTAGGAGGATCGCCCAGGCAAATCCAGGCGATCATAACTCTGAGAGGTTATAGAGAGCTCTTTTTTGAGCGAATTGGTTGATCCCACACTGACAAGAAAAGCCTCTAGTGAGATTTTAGGGTGACCGTACCGCAAACCAACACAGGTAGGCCGGGAGAGAATCCTCAGGCGCTCGAGAGAACCCTCGTTAAGGAACTCGGCAAAATGATCCCGTAACTTAGGGAGAAGGGATGCCCCATTAACGTGAACCGACTGGCTCGGGGAGCGAGAAGGGGTTGCAGTGAATAGGCCCAGGCGACTGTTTACCAAAAACACAGGTCTCTGCTAAGTCGTAAGACGATGTATAGGGGCTGACGCCTGCCCGGTGCTGGAAGGTTAAGGGGAGGGGTCAGTTCGGTCTTTTAGGCCGAGCGAAGCTCTGAACTGAAGCCCCAGTGAACGGCGGCTGTAACTATAACAGTAGTCTGGCTACGAGACGGCTGTTATAAAATTCGGCTATATGCTGGGAAATCTGAGTATCCCACACTACCGAGGAGGTAAAAATGTGATGGGTGCAGATGATCAGCAGGAAAGACTGCCGAGTTGTCAGGATCATTTGGGGTGCTATATAGCAGGGTTTGTAGATGGAGAAGGAAGCTTTAGTGTATCACTCAAACCGCATCCAAATATGAGGCTTGGATGGGTGGTTGACCCGGTATTTCAAGTCTATCAACATAAGGATAGAGTTGGGATATTAAAGCTCATACAGAGTTATTTGGGATGTGGAAAGATTAAGCCTAAATCTCCAACGAGTAATACGATGGTGTATATCGTGGGTAACAGAAGAACCCTACTAGAAAAGATAATACCCTTCTTTGAGAAATATAAGTTGATATCTTCAAAGTATGAAGATTACTTGAAATTCAAAGAGATCCTAGAGAGGATGAAAGAGAAGGAGCATTTGACGCTGGAAGGTTTGAAAGGGATAGTTTCTATAGCCTGTTCGATGAATAGTAATGGAAAACAGCGTAAATACTCTGAACAACTCGTCCTTGACTCTCTGGCAGAATCCTCAGAGACTATACGCCGGACATCTCAGATAGAGATGAAGATATAGTCCGATCTGCATGGCGACATGCAGAGCTAGGCAGAAATGATCTAGCCGCCCTTGAGAGAGGGTAGTAACAAAAATGCCTAAGGTAGCGAAATTCCTCGTCGGGTAAGTTCCGACCTGCACGAATGGCGTAACGATCTGGGCGCTGTCTCAACGAGGGACTCGGTGAAATTGTAATACTCGTGAAGATGCGAGTTACCCGCGACAGGACGGATAGACCCCGTGGAGCTTTACTATAGCTTGATATTGAATTTTGGTGGAGCATGTGTAGCATAGGTGGGAGGCTGGGAAGGCGGATCGCCAGATTCGCTGGAGCCATCATTGAAATACCACTCTTGTTTTAGCGGAATCCTAACTTCGACCTGTGAAGCCAGGCGGAGAACAGTGTCAGGTGGGTAGTTTGACTGGGGTGGTCGCCTCCTAAAAGGTAACGGAGGCGTCCAAAGGTTCCCTCAGCGCGGTTGGCAATCGCGCCCCCAAGAGTATAAAGGCAGAAGGGAGCTTAACTGCGAGATAAACAAATCGAGCAGGTGCGAAAGCAGGGCTTAGTGACCCGACGGTTCCATGTGAGTGGGCCGGAGATCAACGGATAAAAGTTACCCCGGGGATAACAGGCTAATCTTCCCCCGATAGTTCACATAGACGGGGAGGCTTGGCACCTCGATGTCGGCTCGTCGCATCCTGGGGCCGGAGCAGGTCCCAAGGGTTTGGCTGTACTCCAATTAAAGCGGCACGCGAGCTGGGTTCAGAACGTCGTGAGACAGTTCGGTCCTTATCCGTCGCGGGCGGAGGAGGCTTGAAAGGAGCTGCCCCTAGTACGAGAGGATTGGGGTGGACGAACCGCTAGTGTTTCAGTTGTTTTGCCAAAAGCACGGCTGAGTAGCTATGTTCGGAGGAGATAAGCGCTGAAAGCATCTAAGCGTGAAGCTCACCTTAAGATTAAGCTTCCCACAGCGTTAAGCTGGTAAGACTCCTGATAGATGATCAGGTTGATAGGCCAGAGGTGTAAGAGTGGTGACATTTTTAGCTTACTGGTACTAATAAGTCGAGGGCTTGGCGGCTCACGAGTAACCGTTATCTATCGTCTGTTACTAATGAAATCAATTCCTGGTGACCAGAGCGGAGGGGCCCACACCCGTTCCCATTCCGAACACGGTAGTTAAGCCCTCCAGCGCCGATGGTACTGCACGGGGGACTGTGTGGGAGAGTAGGCCGTTGCCAGGAATTTTTATTTTTGAGAGTCAAGAAAGGTAGGTGGATAATATGGACTACGCGAGATTTTGCCCAGGGAGCATCTCTATCCGCCAACCTATCCCTGAGTTTGTGGAGTGTCCTCGCTGTGGAGAAGAGGTGGAGATTTGGACGGATGAGATAACAACCCGATGTCAAAATTGTCAGATGACTATCTCGAGAGATAGAGCGCCCTCTTGCATAGATTGGTGTAAATTTGCCAAGGATTGCCTCGGTGTGGAGGCTTATAACCGCCTTAAAGGTGGCGGTAAATAGGAAAATTTCACTTTCCCTCTTACTCTTCTAGTTTTATGATGTTATCCATAGCCATCCTGCGAAGTTGACCATCCTCTAATAGCTTTATCACCATCTCAAATTGATTTATAGCTTTTTCCTTCTCGCCTTTCTTCCGATAGGCAGCTCCAAGATTATAGTGGGCTTCAACAAGATCTGGCTTAAGAGCTATAGCTTTAGATAATTCCTCAATCGTCTCGTCCAACTTATCTTTAGCTCGGTAGGCTACACCCAGATTATAGTGAATCTCGGCAGAATTGGAGTCGAATTTAAGAGCCTTCTGATATTGAGCTATAGCCTCATCTAACCACCCCTTGTCATAATAAGCTATCCCCAGATTGCTATGAGCAGCGGCGAAATAAGGTTTGAACTTCAGAGCCTTTTGGTACTGTGCTATTGCCTCTTTCAACATTCCCTTGCCATAATAGGCTAGTCCTAGATTATTATAAGCCTCGGCAAAGTAAGATTTGATCTCAATTGCTCTCTTATACTCAGCAATCGCTTCCTCGATCTTGCCCTGAGCTCGGTAAACTAGTCCTAAGTTATTATGAGCTTCAGCGAAGTTGGGATTAAGCCCTAAGGCGACCTTATATTCAGCTATAGCCTCATCTATTTTCCCCTGATTATAATACGATATCCCTAGATTATTATGGGCCGCAGCGAAATCGGGAGAAAGCTCCATCGTAGATTGCAACGAGGATATAGATTTATCCAGTTTGAGCGCTAAGGCATTCTGCAGTGATATTACCGCCTCATCTAAGCGACCCTCTTCCCCATATATAATTCCCAGATTATAGTGAGCGGCAGATAGATTCGGCTCGATAGACAAAGCTGATTGGTAGGCACTTATCGCCTCTTTCTTTTGTTCTTGCCAGTAGTGAGAATTGCCCTTATATAAATATATTACTTCCCTTCCTATCGCGACTTTAGAAGGATAAGATAGGGCAGAAGAAAAACTAGCAATGGCTTCCTCATCCTCACCCCTTTGATATCTTATGAGCCCGATTAGCAATGGAGGAAGGCAGGATAGATCGTTTACAGTGAGCTTCATCAGGAAGTTATCTATACTATCGATTTCCTTTTTCCCAGAACTATCTCGCTCATATATCAGTTGAATATATATATTGTATAAATCCGTCTTTAGATCGAACCACCCATATAGCACGATCTGGTACCCGTATTCATTCCCGTGATATCGAGCCTCTATATCATCCTCGATAGCTTCCTCAAATTTTTCTACATGTATTCCCTCTTCCTCTAAAGGTTTCAAAGCTTCTATCAGATACTTAGTGGAATACACCACATATTCCGATTTTGAACTAATTTGATCGAAATCTGCGATGAGGATATTTACTCCTTGCAAACTAGAGGAGGCATTTGCAATGATCCTGCTACTTAAGATTTGAAATACCAAAATAGCGATTACAAATTTAGCTAATATATAAACTCTTTTCCTCATTTATTCTCACCTATTTAGATCGCCTCTCCCTCAAGTTCAATCCTATTAGAGATAAGATTCCCCCTAATCGCAGATATCCGGCTCTTCTACTGTAACCATTATATTCACCTTGCCAAAGCTCTCCCTGCGTCCATCACTCACCTGCACCCTAATAGTGAACACTTGATCCTCTTGCACCTGAGGAGCTGTCCAGGATACGAATTCTCCCTTAGTAGCACTTAGTAAACCTTCATTTGCGCTCCAAGTAAAGGTCAACTCATCATCTTCATTAGGATCAGCCGATTTAGCCTGCATTTCGACCACTTTTCCTGCCTGAACCACAGTTGAGGAAATTACTATATTAACTGGAAAGGGCATATAGTTATATTCACCAGGGCTATAACTACTACATCCTAAGAGCAGAATAGCGATCCCTAACAAGGACAAGATGAATATTACGACTCTTCCCATTTTTCCTTCCCCTTTCAAAGAGTAACCTGGGCAGTTATATTTATAGTATAGAACAAGTATGTAGAATTGTCAAGTGTTTTTTGACAAATCAATCCCTTCTGGCTTTGAGTCCTCAAGCCATATTCTATAAAAGGTCGAGAAGAGATGGAATAGAGCTCTGATAAATCTCATAACATATCTAAGGGGGCTAACTTCAACAAGCTAGCCCCCCGTCTTGAGGACAAGGACTCTCTAAAGCGGCAGCTTCACCGGTTTACCCTCGGAGGCTGACTTATAAGCTCCTAAAGCGACCTCCATAGCCTTCAAGCCATCCCAACCAGTAACCTTGACCGAGGAACCAGTCTCTACCGCCTCAACGAAATCGGTGATCATCGCTAGATCCATATTCTCCCCCCAAAAGACCCAGTCGGTGCTCATAGTCCTATCGCTATATACTGCCATATTCTGGGCAAAGAGATCGAGGTCGATCACTCCTTCAGTCCCAACGATCTCCATCGTTACATCTCCCCAGGTGGGGAAGGACTTCGGGCGAGACCAACTAGCATCTAGGCTAGCGAACATTCCGTTCTCGAATTCCACAGTTAAAATACCACAGTCGTCGATATCCACATCGTGGAGCAAAGTATCGATCTCAGCATATACTTCTACTATCTCCTTGCCGAAGAACCATCGCCATAGATCGACTACGTGGACGGTATGATCCATAACCGCCCCTCCTCCAGACTTCTCCTTCTCCAAGAACCAGCCCGGAGGCATCCTCCCGTGATTAGTCCCTTTAATCGCTAATATCTCTCCTATCGCCTCCTGCTCTAACATCTGCTTCGTCTGGATAGAGGAAGCGGTAAAGCGACAAGGGAAGGCTGTCATCAACTGGACATTGTTCTCCTCGCTAGCCTCGATCATAGCTTGAGCATCAGCGATAGTGATAGAGATTGGCTTTTCGCAGAGGATATGCTTTCCAGCCTTAGCTGACGCTACTGCCATCTCCTTATGAGCAACATTAGGAGAACAGATAATAACCGCATCCACATCCTGAGCTAATAGCTCGTTATAATCCTTATAATATCTCTTCGCTCCGAACTTATCCAAGGCGTTTTTGCCCCTGACTTCATTATCGTCCGCTATTCCCACGAACTCCACCTTATCGGAGAGCATAGTCAGAGCGAGAGCATAGCTATAAGCATGCATATGAGCAAAACTTATCATTCCGACCTTAACCAAAGTGCTTCACCTCCTAACGAGAGAAATCGGGAACTGATACAGGATTTCCGCTTTGAGCGGATTCGATTGCGGCTAGGGAGATGCGTAAAGATTCCAAAGCATCTTTGCCACTCACTCGCGGTTCTTCATCCCTCTTGAGGCAATCTATGAAGTGTTCGAGTTCCAATTGATACGGATTCTTGAATAACGGACTGGATGGGACTGCTACCTTATCAGTTTTTCCGGGCTCGATCTTGGTTCGAGATAGCATCAAGGGGATAGCTCTCTGGCTATCGAAAGTTATCATCCCTTCAGTTCCACATATCTCGAAATTGACCTTGAAGGTTCCTGGGGGATAAGCCCAACATACCGCGGTATGGGAGATCAAGCGATTCTTAAAGCGCAGGGTTACCAAGCCGTAATCTAGTTTTCCCAGATCTTCGCGGAAGGTCAGGCATTTGGCATAAGCTCTCTGGACATCTCCGAAGCACCAACGCAGGAAATCGAAGTCATGGATGATCATATCGAGGATCGGCCCTCCACTTATCTCGAAATCGGAGTACCACTCCTTCGGAGGATAATGAGAGCCTCTGGCGGTTCTGACCATCTTTGGCTCTCCGATTAGACCCCCATCTATGATCATTTTAGCGTTGGAGAACTCGGGGAAGAAGCGGAGGACATGACCAACCATAAATTTCTTATCTCTTCCCTCTACCGCCTTCAGCATCTCCTCCCCATCTCTTATCGTCCGAGCAAGGGGCTTCTCACAGAAGATATGCTTATCAGCCTCTACCGCCTTTAGGACGAAATCCTTATGAACAGTGGTAGGAACACAGACATCGACTATGTCGAATTGGCATTCCTTGATCATAGCTTCCCAGTCTGAGAAGGTCTTAGCGTTGTAGGGAACGGCTAAGGCTTGGGCTTTCTCCAATATGATATCAACTATCGCGGTAACTTCCACCTCGGGAATATTGTTATAACAGCGGGCATGCTCGCCGCCCATAGTTCCCGCCCCGATTATCGCTACCTTGAGCATCAGCTAGCACCTCCCTAAGATACGATCCATCGCCGCTGAGGTATCGTATATTAGCTGATCGGGATAACATCTATAAGGAGACATCTCAGCGGTTACATAGCCATCATATCCCACTTCCTGGAGAGCTTTGATGACCTCAGGCCAGTTGACATCTCCCTCTAAAAGATTGACGAATCCATTGATATTTCCGATAGCTCTTTTGAAGTCCTTGAAGTGGATCCTGACTATCCTCTTGCCCAAGATCCTTATCCAATGCTCAGGGTAAGCGTTTACCACCACATTGCCCACATCGAAATAGGCTTTCACATAAGGGCTATCGATCTCATCGAGGAAGCGAGCCATATCGAAAGGACTCGTCAAGAACATATTCCAAACGTTCTCCACTCCGATAGCAACCTTCTTCTCCTCGGCATACTCCTTGAGTTCGAGAAGGGCGTCCTTAGCCCTGTCATAGGCGACATCGTAGGAAACTGGCTCGACGGGAGCGAAGGAGGAGCCCACCGATCCCGGGACCATCAGAATAGCATCGACTCCCAGCCAAGTGGCGAGATCGAGCATCTTTCTACATACTTCCTTACCCTTCTCCCTCACGCTCTCATCAGGAGAGGTAAGCGGATATTTCCAGAACAAACCGGTGGATAATCCAACTAACCCTAACCCAACTTCCTTTGCCTGCTCAACTATCCTCTTCATATCTGCCTCAGTTGAGGAGATCGTTATCTCTCCTTCCCCCGCGGCGTTGACCTCTATCGCCTCGAAGCCAGCTTTCTTAGCTAACTCCAGAGCCTCCTTTATCGAGGTGCCAGCGGGAAAGGCCCAAAGATTAATGCTCTTCTTCATTTAATAATCCACTCCTTTCTTGTCATAAGTTTTCTCTTCATTTTAATGGCAATTTTGCCTAACGTCTTGCATATTTGCGAAATGCTAAACAATCATACTTTCCCTATAATCGCTATATACACCCCATCTTGCCAATCTAGGAAATCTCTGGCTTCCCAACCAGTATCTTTGAGGATCTCCTTCATCTCATCTTTCGAGACCAAGAGATAATCAAACCAAGGAGTAACATATTTTCTATATCGTATCCTGATCCTAACTTGTCCAGCCATTCTACCTCTTCTTCGATTGAATTTATGATACTCCAAGTGTTCAGGAGCTTCAGTTTCATAGGGATCTCTGGTCTCCGCTATTATCCTTCCTTCCCCTGGTGTAATCGAACGGAATCTTTTGAGAAGCCATTTGGCTCTCTTCAAATTTCCAAATAATCCAAAATTATTTCCGAACATCAAAATAGTGTCAAATGTTCCCAATTGAGAAGTGATCTGCGTGATAGATAAAACCTGAGCGTTTCGTAACCCTCTCAACTTGCAAACTTCTATTGCAAGAGGGGAAATATCAATGCCAAGGACATCAAATCCCTGTTCTTGTAAGTAGAGGGAATGTCTTCCTGCTCCAGCTCCTATATCCAGAACTTTGCCCTTTACATATTTCATAGCTTCTCTTTGGTGTTTGGGCCATTCACTATACTTTGAAAGATAAGCTTTTGGATCGACAAGACCAAAAAAACCATCGTCTCTCTCATTTATCTCGTATCCCCCTTCTCCTTTAAAGTAATCATAAATTTCATGTCCATAGGCATCTTGCCAATCTTCCAGCATCGCTTTTCCTCCTTACATATATCCTCAGCGGACATGGCGCTAACTTAAAATAACCGAACTACTACGTTTATCCACAACTCTAGCTCCTATTTACTCTTTATTATATCAGTCCAATCGTGCTGAGCTTTAAACCCCAGAAGCCTCTCCGCTTTGGCACAACTGATAGGAGACATATTCCCCTTAAACGAGGGATCTATATCCTTTATCCCCGGATAATACTTGTTCAGAAGGTCTAGGGTATCATAATCAGGAGCATAGCTAGAATCAGCACATATAAAGAAAGCCTCATGCTTTAGTCCTTCGACTTCTAAAGCAAGGCGGAAAGCCCTAGCTATGTCGTAAACAGCGGTATATACCCATATACCCTTTGCCCCTCTCTCCGGGTTATTTAAGAGCTTGGTATAACTCTCGGCATCCTCTGGGAACCAGACGAAGCAAGGACGCAAGCAGATCGTTGTCATATCATATCTTCTGGTATACATCTTGCAGGTCTCTTCGTTGACCAACTTGCTCAAACCATAAGGATCCTGGGGTTTCAAGGGATGTTCCTCATCAATAGGAATATATTCGGGTAGGAAGTGATGCTCCTGAAAGACAAAGCCCAAGGCAGAATCGCTAGTAGCTGCGATGAACTTTTTCACCCCATTCTTAGCAGCCGCCTCTAAGGCATTGAAAGTCCCCATCGTGTTTATGAACATAACCTTCTCCGGAGGATCAACGAGAGGGTGAGGGATAGCTGCTAAGTGAATTACTGCCTCATGACCAGGCATAACCTTCTCTAAATCCTCCAGCTTAGTTATATCCCCCTTCACAAACTCATGCTTACTATCAGTTGGTTCAACAATATCAAAATTCGTTAACTCATATCTCCCCTCTAGCTCTTTAAGGACATATTTCCCTATCTTACCACTACCACCAGTTATCAATACTTTCACTTTATTCCCTCCTTTTCACTCTTCACTACATCAGTCCAATCGTGCTGAGCTTTGAACCCTAGAAGCCTCTCCGCCTTGGCAGAACTGATAACAGATCTATTCCCCTTAAACGAGGGATCTATATCCTTTATCCCCGGATAGTACTTATTCAGAAGGTCTAGGGTATCATAATCAGGAGAAGAGGTAGAATCGACACATATAAAGAGAACCTCATGCTTTAATCCTTCGACTTCTAAAGCAAGGCGGAAAGCCCTAGCTATATCGTAAACAGGGATATATACCCATAAGTTTTTCACTCCTCTGTCCGGGTGGTTTACGATTTTGGTGTAATTCTTGGCTTCCTCTGGAAACCAGACGAAGCAAGGACGCAAACAGATCGTCGTCATACCATATCTTCGGGTATACATCTTGCAGGTCTCTTCGTTGATCAACTTGCTCAAACCATAAGGATCCTGGGGTTTCAAGGGATGTTCCTCATCAATAGGAATATATTCGGGTAGGAAGTGATGCTCCTGAAAGACAAAGCCCAAGGCAGAATCGCTAGTAGCTGCGATGAACTTTTTCACCCCATTCTTAGCAGCCGCCTCTAAGGCATTGAAAGTCCCCATCGTGTTTATGAACATAACCTTCTCCGGAGGATCAACGAGAGGGTGAGGGATAGCTGCTAAGTGAATTACTGCCTCATGACCAGGCATAACCTTCTCTAAATCCTCCAGCTTAGTTATATCCCCCTTCACAAACTCATGCTCGCTATCATTAGGTTCAACAATATCAAAATTTGTTAATTCATATCTCCCCTCTAGCTCTCTAAGGATATACTTCCCCAATCTACCGCTACCACCAGTTACCAATACTTTCACCTTATCTCCTCCCTATTAATCCGAGTTTGACGGCTAGTAATTATGAGCTATTCATCTCGATTCACAGGAAGGATGGGTGATGAATATAACAACTATCAATATCACCACCCGTCCCTTTATCATCCTAATTCAGATCTTCTAGGTAATCGTATACTTCATCTAGCTCGAAGGTTCTCCAACTATCTCCACCCTTAGTTACATCAGCAAGAATCCTATCCGCATAAAGGAATAAAGAGGTATCAGGTCTCTTATTCTCCACCACGTATTTTACGTACTCCAGCGGATTCCCGAAGCATAACTCTTTATCTATCCCGATACGAGCGGAGAGGACCGTCTTGCCGCCTAACTTCTCCACCGCCAACTCATAGGACGTTTCGCATACTCCGAAGTCGATCCCGATTAGCTTCTTCGTCTTCAGCAGATTATCGTAGTTAAACTCGAAGTTACCGCAGGAGTGGATGAATATCCCATCGAAGGCCTCTGAGAGTCGATCGTTATAGGGAATGCCGAATTCCTCATAGAGGGCTGGAGAGATAACAGCTATTAAATCTTCGCTTATGGAGATGCCCTTATCGGGAGGAACCCAGACCTGGGGACAGTGGTTGGGAACGAATAGATCCCCGCAGATTCGCTTCTGCTCTTGAGTGAACTCGATGATGAGATCGGTTACCATATCAAGGAGCATATGCACTTCCTTGGGATGCTCATACATCTCGATAAAGAAGTCAGTATAACGCCAGATCAAGGAAGCGGTATCCAGAGGACCTTGAATATCAGTTACCCTGATGGGAAGCTGTCCATCGGTCTCGTCGATCATATACTTAGTGAGATCTAGGACTCTCCCCAGAAGCCCATCGGTGATCTTAGGTTTTTTCAACTTGTGGACTTGAGAGGCAGAGGTTATTATAGGGACTGTCCAAGGTTGCTCATTTTCGGGATAGATTATCTCACAGCCGAAGGCGGAAGCGAAGATGCCAGTGCCTATATAGGGGAAGAGCGCAGGGATATAATCATCTCTTCCAATAACGCGATTCCCTATTTGCTGTAATTGTTCTTTCAGCATTATCTCCTCATTGAGAAAGAACTCCTTCAAATTCTCGCAAATGGGCTTCATATCTGGATCCTTGACATCACCGATGTGATAAGCTGGTCTGCTCATCTCCTCTAAATTCCAGAATTCAGTGAGGAATTTCTTCGTCTCCTCAAGCTTTTCTCTGGGTAACTCTGATTGTAAAGTTACTCCCATAATTTTTTTTCCTCCTTATAAATTGAGTTTTGAAATCCCCTTTAAGGGATGGTGAAAGCGACTTTGAAAGTGAAATCTCTCTATATTATAGTTTAGAGATACACTAAGGTCAAGTAGTTTCACTCAATCCTTAGCACAAAAAATTTCAGTCACCTAGTAATTCAAGTGCCCAAAGATCATTTTATAAATGGCGTCAGGTCGAGAGCCAGACGCCACTATTATCTCACTCCCATCGCCCCTCTAAGCACTCTCGATAGCCATCCCTCCCTTAATTCTATAGCTCGATGAGGACAAAGCTCGTGACAACAATAGCATTTAATACAAACGTTATAATCTATAGATGGAGTTTCCCCTATCATCTTCATTGCCTTAGGAGGACAGTTCTTTACACATATCTGGCAACCTCTACATTTATCTTTGTCTATATAAGGTTTAACCACCACTGAATTTTTGAGCCAAGATCTTAAAAAAGATGGAAGGGATTTAGTCCAATCTCCTTCTCTAAGAGGATATCTGAAGTTGTCTATCCTCATCTCACCATTGCCCAATACCTTTATCTTCTCCGGGCTTTCCGCGCTTAATCCCCACTCAAATCCTCTCTTATTAGTAGGAATACTTAGCGGAGGAAGTCCCACTATCTCAGCCGCTACTGAATCTAAGGCTATTCCATCCTCGCTCACTAAAATAGCTCCTATTGCTCGTGGATCTCCAGCCGAAGGGCCGTCCCCCTCCATCCCTACTATCGCATCCATTACGTTTAAGGTGGGATTGGTGAGGGTATATAGATCAACTAACATTCCTGAGAAAACTTCTACATTCGACATCCTCAGGTGATACTCCGCTTTTCTGAAGCCGGGTATAGCTCCGAACATATTTTTTACCGCTCCAGTTAGGCGAGTAAAACCATGGGTCTTCAGTTTCGGTAAGTTGATGATAACATCTGCTTCTAAAACCGCCTTAGCTATTATGAATCTCTTAGTTATTCTTCCCTCCGGGAAGGGCACTTCTTCGTAGTCCTCATCAAAATAGACGATCTCAGCGGAAGTCTCATCTGCTACATCTCTGTATCCAGCTATCGACATCATCCTCTCATAACTTGTGGGAGTATTCATCCTTCCTCCACCTGGACTATCTCCTATAAGTGGCTTTCCTCCCACCTCTTGAACTAATTCTATCATCGCTTGAACTACAGTCGGATGGGTAGTAACAGCTTCTGAGGGCGGTTTTCCCATCAGAAGATTAACTTTTAATAGAACTTTATCTCCCTCTTTTATTATCTTGTCTAAATCGCCATCTAAAACTAGATTTATCGCTTTTCGTAGCGCTTCCTTAACCTCGGAAAGATCATATTTTGAACAGCTTATGACAGAAACTTGAGACATTTACCGCTTCCTCTCAGAATTTTATTGATACATTATATATCCTAGAATAACATAAAAGGCTTAGAAATGCAACAGCTTTTTTTCTCATAGATTCGACTTATTCGCCCTAAAGTTGGGTATATGGAATATAGGATGGGCTTAATTATTTCGCTATTATCTATTACGAAAGGAAAGAGTGTATTGAAAGTGGGCAGGGACGATTATAAGGAGACTGGAGGAGATGAGAAGAAAGGGAGGATAAAAAGGAGAAGATTCTCCCAATTGGATTTATTCGAGGATAGATGCGATAATTGTGGAAACTACGGAACTTTTAGGAAGGTGAGCGGTATGAAGAGATGTTATATATGTGGGCATTTCAAAGATTGGGGAAATTAGATTCTCTGAAAAATAAATTGTATTTAGCAAAAAGGAGAGGTTGAATATGTAGAGGTTCTTATGAGGCAAGGAAGTCCAGAGTACCAGCTAAATTGAGAAAATTATTGGTATAGTAAAATATATTTAGGTATAATGTAAATAGGCAACCGAATATTCGATCGGATGGAGGCTATTAACCTATAGTTTGTATTTGGTTACTTGGACATAGGCTAGCCAATAGTGAAACCGGCCACTGATTAGGGGGTGGTTTTTTAATTCTCTTGAGCTCATTATACTTAGCAGATATATTACCTTCAATAGATTCCAAAGGTGCATAATTTAATTTCCGAATAATAGAAGGAGAATTAAAATGAGAAAAAAAGCAAATATTTATTTTTTTGTTACTATGGGAAAGCTTTCTCTTGTCGCTCTGGCAATATTGTGTCTCAACTTCATCGCTAGCTCAACCGGTGAATCAGACACTCTTTCCCCGAAGGCTAGTTCCGCTAGTATAATTGTGGGTACCACTGTACTGGGTCAGACAACAAATTATATCGGCGCCACCGAAGCCGGCGGCCTCTACATCGATGATCTTACAGACTTGGGTATCAACACCTACCGGATGTGGACCAAAATGGCGGAGCTGGAATGGTGGGACGATGACGATGCGATGGATGAACAGTGGGACGATAGTGAGTATGGGACGCCCACGATCGCTGATATTCGCGCCGATGCCGACAACGACTTCATCAACACTATCCCTTGGGCGTGGTGGGATGCACGTTTCAACGAGGTTCAAGGCTGGCGCTATGGTGAGCAGACGCGTCGGGGGATCATCGAGAAGCTGGTGCAAAACGGCATCACACCGATCGTCACCTTGCGCACTATAGACGATCAGGGGGATCCGGATTACTGGCCTGGGGTCCGGTGGGCGCCCAAGCCGCCCGTGGATCAGAATTTTCGCAACGAATGGTGGGAGCACTGTTTCGCCATCGCATACTGGCTCAACGTGCGCAACGACTACGGCATCACGCACTTCGAGGTGCTCAATGAGCCGGACTATCCGGGTCAGGGGTGGCAGGATGGCGGCACGCCAGCGGACTATGCGCTACTTGTGTTGGATGCCCACGATGCCATCAGCTACGCCAATAGTTTCGCCGGTTTGTCAGTCTATATCCACGCCCCGATTGTGGCCAACTACAACAGCTCCTACGTCGCCGATACGCTGGACAACGCCGACGCCGCGGTGCAGGTGGTGGATTACCACAGCTATGCCACCGACGTCCGTCCCAGTATCACCGGCATCCGCAATACAATCAACAACCATAACCCGGACGGCGTCCTGGAGCCGATTTGGAACTCCGAATGGGGGGCACTGTGGAGCTCCTACGACACCTTCGACCGGGCGATGCTTACCGCCAACCAGCTTCTCACTTTCTCCCAAGAGGAGGTCGAAGGCGTTACTATCTTCAATATGTATGATTGGTCCACCGCTGCTGGTGGTGATTATGGGTTGATTGATTTACAAGATGACGGTGCGGGCGGTGCCAACCGAGTTCCTACCGAGACTTACTATGCGTATCGTCTCATGATTCGGGGCTTGATAGGGGCTAAAGATCGGATGGAGTTCACTTCCAACGGCGTAAGTGGCGATATCATTGTCACACGGGATGAGGAAAAGTTATACATTATCGTTATAAATGGGGGAGCAACAATCACAGCCGATATATCTACCTTGGGCATCGAAAGTGGCACAGTGAAAATTTACGAGTATAGCAGCATCAATAAGGATGTGGTGGTAGCCAATCCTACTATGACTGACGGCCAGTTCACCTTCACTGCTCCTACCAGTGGCATTTCCCTTGCTGAAGTTACTCCACCACCTGATCCTCCTACTTTAATATCTCCTGATGATGGTTCAACGACGGATGACAATACCCCGACTTTTGACTGGAGTGATGTGAGTGATGCAGTTCAATATCAGCTTCTAGTAGATAACAACAGTGATTTCAGCGCTCCAGAGATAGATACTACTCCTTCCTCTAGCGACTATACTCCTACTAGTTCCCTAACTGATGACACCTACTATTGGAAGGTTCGAGCAAAGGATAATGTTGAAAATTGGGGTAATTATAGTGGAACTTGGTCCTTCACTATCGATACTAATTACTACTGGTATCTTGGACAGGGATTTGCCGGGACCGGCTGGCAGACTTATATAATGATGTCTAATCCTAGTGCTTTCTCAGTCAACTACACTGCCACCTTCTACAAGGAAGGAGGAGGAACACCTGTAACTGACTCTGGAGTTATCAATCCCTTCTCTCGAAGGACGATAGCGGCTCATCTCCTCCCTGGCTTGGAAGATGCCTTCTCTGCCAAGATAGAGACGAGTGCTCCGATAGTAGCAGAGCAGCCGATGTATTGGAACTGGAGTGGGGGATTCCCCCAAGGAGGACATACCACGATAGGCTCACCTGCCTTATCAGATACCTGGTATTTTGGACAGGGATATGGAGCGAGTGGCTGGCAAACTTATGTGATGATGACTAATCCTCATAGCTATCCAGTGACCTACGATGCTTACTTCTATAAGGAGGGAGGAGGAACACCTGTAACTGACTCTGGAGTTATCAATCCCTTCTCTCGAAAGACGATAGCGGCTCATCTCCTCCCTGGCTTGGAAGATGCCTTCTCTGCCAAGATAGAGACGAGTG
>CAZSTA010000061.1:0-18141 GCA_964609495.1 uncultured bacterium
TTTATATCTTGAACTCCCTAGCGAAAAGCTACTTAAAATCTGCTAGCACAAGCTTCTACACGCTTAGGTTTGAAATTCTTAACTTGACATATCATCTTAACTATGCTAAAATAATATCATAGAAATTGTTGAAAAAGGGGAAATTAATGAAGAAGACATCATTATGGGGACAAATATATAAAAATAAGCGCTGTTATATCTCCCTGCTTCCCACCTTTATCCTTCTGGCGATCTTCGCTTATTATCCCCCTATATCGGCTATCTATCATTCTTTCTTCCAATGGGATGGGGCAAGGGCGGTCTTCATTGGTCTTGGAAACTTCAAAGAGATGATTAATGACGAAGTTCTAATAAGTTCTATTGGGAATATGCTTAAACTGATCATATTCGCCTTAATTGCGGGATCCTTATTAGCTCCTCTCTCCGTAGCCGAGCTACTATATAATATGAAGAATCAGGATCTAAGCAGGTATTATCGGTTAGCTTTCATAATTCCGGTAGTAGTTCCCGGCGTAGTAATGATGCTTATCTGGCAATTTATATATGAACCCTATAGTGGTTTTCTCAATGCTTTTCTGAGAATTATAGGACTGGGTAAACTGGAGCAAGTTTGGTTAGGGGATCCTAAGCTCGCTCTCTATTGTCTTATGTTCATGGGTTTTCCTTGGGTGAGTGGCGTCGCGGTCCTAATTTATTTGGCTGGCTTGCAGAATATACCTGATTCGACGATAGAAGCGGCAACATTGGATGGGGCTCTGGGACTAACTCGCATCCTTAGAATCGATATCCCTCTGATTATGGGACAGATAAAGTTGATGTTGATTCTAGGGATAATAGGTGGATTGCAAGGCTTTGCAGTGCAATTAGTTCTGACTCGGGGTGGTCCTGGAACATCTACTATGGTCCCTGGAATGCATATGTATCAGATGGCATTCCACTTCGGTAGAATGGGCTATGCCAGTGCGATAGGATTCGCGATGTTTATTGTGATCTTAGCTATTACCTACCTGAATATGAAGTATATAAGAAGTAGTGTGGAGTATGAGCCGGGAAGGAATTGAGGAGGATGAATATGACTACTGCCGAGAGAACCCTTAGAACATCTAAAATATGGCTCAATATGAGAAGGAAGGATATACCGAGGAATATAGTTGTTATGATACTGCTCCTTTTAACTTTTTATCCCTTCGTCCTGTTGTTAATTATAAGCGTTAAGAGCTATACTCAGTTCGAGCATCATCCCTGGACTATAACTACCCCCTTCTTCTGGGAGAACTTTACTACTGCTTGGAGCGTAATTAAGATCTACGTCCTTAACAGTTTGATAGTAAGCTCAGTATCCTGTGCTGGAGTAGTTCTAATATCAGCGGTCTCCGCCTATACCTTTGCCAGATATAGTTTCCCGGGGAGAGAACTACTCTTCTACCTGATCATCTCCCTGATGATGATCCCTGGGATATTAATATTAGTTCCTCGTTTCATACTGATCAAAACATTAGGCTTATTAGATACCCGTTGGTCATTGATCTTACCTTATATCGCAGGAGGGCAGGTCTTTGGTATCTTTCTGTTGAGGACCTTCTTTGGCTCTATACCTGAAGAGTTATTCGAGGCGGCAAGGATAGACGGAGCTTCGGAGTGGCAGGTTTTCTTTAAGATCGCTGTTCCCCTCTCCAAATCTATCTTAGGGACTTTAGCTATAATGAACGTTCTATCCACTTGGAACGATTTAATCTGGCCTATGGCGGTGTTGAGCAGCGATCGGGTATATACGATAACCATCGGATTGGTATATTTCAGAAATGAATTCTTCACTAACTGGGGACCCCTATTTGCTGGTTATGTGATCGCAAGTGTTCCGCTTCTAGTCCTCTTTACATTCGCAAGTAAACTATTCGTAAAAGGACTATCTAGTGGGGCATTGAAGATTTGATCTCTGTTAAGGAGGAGGTGAGGTAATAGGCGCAATCTAGGTTACAGGTAGTTGTCATTAACTCTCTAGTATAAAAATTTAAGAAAGGAGTGGAGGATTTTGTCAAATAAAGTTATATCTAAACTATTAATTGTCGGGATCATCTTAGCTTTCATCGTAGGAATGGAAACTATAGGGCTAGCAGCTGAGCTCGACTTCAAGGGTGAAATATTAATGGACCCTGGAGCGGTTCAGCCCTATCTTCCCACCCGCAGTATGGTCAAATCGCCGACTAATCCATATCCATCTAAGATCTTGAGAGATCTAGCTGATGAGTGGGAAGCGATGCATCCAGATATAAAGATCGAATTCCCTACGGTGAGTAAAAGCAGTGATAGAACCTGGATGGTTACCCAGTTCACGGGAGACAAGGCTCCTGATATAATCTATCAGAATATGGGGACTTATCGCGATCAAGATTGGGCTAAAGACTGGGTCATTGCCATGGATCCCTATTTAGAGAAGCCTAATCCTTATGCGGAGGGGAATGAGAAGTGGCTGGACCTCTTCTATCCGGTATGGATGGACGCGATGAGATCTTCGGATGGTAACGTCTATTGGGTCGCCCCAGACCTAGTCCCCATCGGGATTATTTACAACAAGGATATATTCGCTGAAGTGGGGGTTGAGGTGCCCGATACCTTTGGTCAGTTGATCCAGATATGTGATAAGATCCAGGATGCTGGCTATATCGCTTACTCCTCGATCCTCATCGAGCCTACTTCTTGGTATGCTATTCCGATGGAGTGTGCTATGTGGGCGGATAAGATCCCCGAGATGGATGTTATCGGAAGACCAAACCTGGTGGTGAATACCGAGGAGTTGGTAAGAGGTATCAAGAAGGGCATCTTCAGCGCCTACGATCCTCGCTTCTCCGAGCACTTGAGGCTAAACGAGAAGCTGACTAGCTATTATCCTAAAGGCTGGGCGGCGAGAGTTCAAGATGCTCCCTGGAGAAACTTCATCAGCGGAAAGTCAGCTATGATGGAGGGGGTTGGAATTCATATCAGAAGATTAATCGACGATCCCGAGATCAAGTTCGAGCTCAGCGTCTTCGCCTATCCCGATCTGACTAAGGAGGATTCGGAGTTTGGGGGGACTACGATGGCTGGGAAAGGAACTGCTGGCTACACTGCCACTTGGCAGATCACAAATACCGCTGTCGATAAGGGAAGTGTGGAGGCTTGCGTTGACTGGCTGATGTATCTAACTGCTCCTCAGAATGCTGAGAGAATCTGCGGAGAGAACGGCGTTACTATCCCTGGAGTTAAGGGAGCTAAGGCTCCTCATGTTATGCAGCCGTTCCTATTCGGAGTAGAGAAGAGTAAAAATGCTCTCGACTGGCATGCCCTCAACTCCTTCCACATTTTGGATACCCAGTATCAAGTTGAGTGTGGAAGGTGGAGAGAGGAGTATTTCCTCGGCACTATCACTTTGGAGGAGACGTTGGATAAGGCTGATAAGTCGCTCAATGATTCCGCGGAGCGTTTGATCAATCTGAATCAGTGGGATACCAGCAAGTGGTAGAATAATAGATTTTGAGTGGCAGTCGGACAAAGCTATCCGACTGCCTTTTTAATATATCTTATTTATAAAGGAGATGCTTAATTTGGGAGAACTATCCTTCGTTTCATTCTTAAAACCGAATTTATCCTATAAACCTATAGTATTCTGGTTTCTCAATCACGATCTAGAAGAACAGGAACTTACTTGGCAGATGGAGCAGATGGTGGAGAAGGGGATTCAGGGCTTCTTTCTCCATCCCCGCAGTGGGCTTCTTACTCCCTACTTCTCTAGGGATTGGTTTGATAAGATCGGATATATAATCGAGGAAGCGGAAAGGTTGGGGCTTTCTCCTTGGCTCTACGATGATGACCCCTATCCCAGCGGTCTAGCGGGAGGAAAGGTCATCGCCGATCATCCAGAGTATAAGGGTAGAAGGCTGATAGTTATCAAGAGGGAGAGCCAGGGGAACGAGGATATTCAAATAGATCTGCCTTGGGGACGATTAGTCAAGATCATCGCCGTTAATAAAGGAGGGGATAGGATCGATCTCACCGATAGAGCTGGCTATATTCGAGATGAATGGCAATCGCGTCGTCAATACTCAACCTACTTCCCCACGATGGAGGATGATTATTATCCTCACTTTCGGGCTGATACTCATAATCCACACTATCGCCTATATTGGCATACTCCTAAAGGGGAATGGACGATCTTAGCTTTCGCTGATGTGGAGGTGGGATACTATTGGATATTTCCATCTTATACCGACCTGCTCAATTCCGAGGCGGTCGATTACTTCATAACTACTACCTATGAGGAATACTTCAAGCGATATGGAGATAAGTTCGGGAGCCTTATTCCCGGCATATTCGCTGATGAGCCTAAAGCGACCGGTCCCCTACCTTGGACTGGAGAATTTCCCGCTGAATTTGAGAGGAGAAGAGGATATCCAATAGACGAAGTGCTTCCTGCCCTCGTTATAGATATCGAGGGGGCATCTAAATATCGAGCTGATTATTGGCGAACGGTTACGGAGCTATTCAGGGAACATTATGCTGATAAGCTCTACGAGTGGTGCGATCATCACGATCTCAAGTTCACTGGACATATAAGTCCAGAGGAAGGTCCGATATTTCAGGTATCCCTGGTGGGTGATCTAATGAACATCCTCAAATCTATGCATATTCCAGGGACGGATATAATCACCTATCGCGTTGGAGATAAGGATAATCCTGCTTTCAACATCGGTCCCAAGCTCGTTAGCTCCGTAGCTCATCAACAGGGAAGGAGGCAGGTTTTAGCGGAGGCTTTCGCTCTATCTCGATGGCAATTCACTATAGCTGGAATGGTTTGGATAACCAACTGGCTATATGTGTTAGGAGTGAATACCCTTGTTTCTCACGGGATGTTCTACTCCATAGATGGCTATCGCAAGAAGGAGGCTGGGCCTTCTCTATTCTATCAAGCGATCTATTGGCCCTATTACGATTACTTCTCCACTTACGCGGGGAGGTTAGGATATATGTTGACCGAAGGTGAGCATATATGCGAATTGGGATTGCTCTATCCGATCACCAGCCTTTGGTCAAATCTTCCCGTGGAGATGGAGAAGGCAAAGCTAATTCGCGATCAGTTCATATTTCTGGTTGATACGCTTTTGCGGAAGCATTTTGATTATGATCTGGTGGACGAGTTAGAGCTGGATAACGCTGAGATAAGGGATGGCAAACTTTGGATAGGGGCGAAGGGATATAGAGCTTTAGTTCTCCCTTCCCTATTCTCTCTTAGTCATAAGGCGATGCTTAAATTGAGGGAGTGGAAGGATGACGGAGGAGTTATAATCGCCTCTGACGATATGGAACTTCTTGTCCTCAACCCGATCGATGGGGAGGAGCTTCCCCAGAAGGAAGATATCATCTCTCTCGATTACAAAGCGAGAGCCCTGGCCGATCCAGAGGAGAGGAAAGTATGGGCTGAGGAGATAGAGCGGGTATTAAGCTCCAATTATGGAGTCGATATCTCTATAGCTGGGAAATCTGCAGACGAAGTCTTTGTTCAGCATCGCCACCGTGAAGACAAAGATATCTACTTCCTAGCTAACAACTCATCTCAGGAGGCGGAACTCGATATATCTCTAGCGGGGGAAGGAAGACCTGAAGAGTGGAATCCCATCTCTGGTAAGGCGATACCACTTCCTTTTACTCTAAATGAGGGCAGGATAAACACCGAGCTAAACTTACCGCCTCGGCAAGGCACATTTATAGCTGTCGATAACAAAAGCGATATTAAGAATCTAGAAGCGGATTTCTATTTAGAAGAGATCAATTCTCGATCTATCAAGGGCTACACGGATAAAGATAAAGCAGAGCTAACCATTAATGGAAATAGCTATCAGCAGACCTTCAGCCCTCCTCTATCTCCTTTGAATTTAGGATCTACCTGGCGCTTCTCACGAGATAGGGGGAATGTTTTCATCTTGGATCGTTGGAAGGTAAGAGAAGTCAAGGATGATCCCGACTTCAAAGGGGAGGAGAGATATATACCCACTTACGGCTGGAAAGTTATGCCACCTCAACCGCTTAAAGAACTAGGAATAGCTTCCTATCCTACGACTATATGGTATCGGGCTAGTTTCCAACTGAAGGGGAAGATCTCTCAAGCAAAGCTGGTTATGGAGACTTCGAGTATTAAGGGAGATTGGACGATCTTTATTAATGGAAAGAAGTTAGAAGGCTTCCACCGATGTAGAGAATACGACTATCACAATTTGGCGTGCGATATAACTGAGTTATTATCTTGGGGAGAAAGCCTCTACGAGCCTGGTATCAATGTAATAGCTATCGAGGTCAAAGCTAATTCCGAGACAGAGGGATTATTAGAACCGCTCAGAATTATGGGCGAGTTCAAAATTGAATTTGAGGAGTATGAATCCTTAGGGGTTAAGCTAGTTCCAGTAGAGAAAGAGGAGATTATATCCATAGGTAGCTGGGTAGAGCAGGGATATCCTTTCTACTCCGGAGTAGGGATATATGAACAGGAGTTCGATCTACCTGAAGAGTATTTGACTAAGAGACTGTTTGTAGAGCTTTCCGTAACGAATATAACCCAGGTTTTGATTAATGAAGAAGATGCGGGAACTTTGGTTTGGGAGCCATATCGCTTGGAGATAACGGATAAGGTAAAGGTTGGGAGGAATAAAATAACTCTTAAAGTGATCAACTCTCTAGTTAATCTCCTCTATGGATCTCCTGATCCTTCGGGATTATTAGGAGTGGTCAGGATCATCCCTTATGAGAGGGTGGAGATTGCGTTGGATTAGACAATTAAGTATCATTATGTATGTTGAACAGACGTTTAAGGAGGACTTAAGTGAGAGTATCTAAAAAGATTCTCTTCCTGATAGCAGGCTTATCTCTCCTTCTGTATATTCCGCTTACCGAAGGGATAGAGGCGAATCTAGAAAAGGTGGTAGTTAAAATCATCGTTGGAGGAGATATAATCGGCACCGGAACGATCATCAGAGTTGAGGGGAGATCTGCTTATATATTGACCGCCTTCCATGTGGTTGAGCCTAATCCTTTCGCCATAAAGGTTGTATTCCACCAGAACCGCCTTAGAGAGTTTGAAGCGAAGGTTTGGAAATATAGTGATAAGAATGATATCGCGATTCTCAAGGTGGACGATTTATCTGAAGATATATATGAGTTCCCTCTCCTTGTAATATACCTGGGTGATTCCTCAAAGGTGAGGAAGGAAGATAGGGTAAAAGCTATAGGACACAATATCCTGGGGATGAAGGAGTGGTTGATCACCTCCGACGAAGTTAGCCTAGCAACTATGCTAGAGATAGTCTTTCCGGCGAGTATGATAAGCATAGGTAATTCTGGGGGCCCTCTATTCAACGAAGATGGCTTGATGATCGGGATGGTAAGCAAGATTGAGGGTAATAATGGCTTTGCAGTAGGAACAGAATTGATCAAGCTCTTCCTAAAGGACTGGGGGATCAATCCTTCCTTGAGTATGCTGGCGATGGCCTCCTTTCCTTCTTCTGCAGAGGTATATTTAGAGGATCGAAAAAGAGGGCGAACTCCCTTCTACATCTTCCTATCTCCTGACAAGAGTTACAAGGTGAGATTAAGCAAGGAAGGATATGAGGATCGAGTTATTGAGGTTGAACTCAAAGCCTACAAAAGTACAACTTTAGAGGTGAAGCTCGAGGAGAGGAAGCTCGGATCTTTGTTTGTTTCCTCGGAACCATCGGAGGCAGAGGTATATTTAAGGGGAAAATTCATAGGGATCACACCTCTATTCTTAGGGGAGGAATTGGAGCCTGATGAATATGAGATAAGGATAAGAAAGGACGGATATGAGACCGACAGTAGGATTGTCCCGATAAGCGGTGGGGAGAGAGCCGAGCTTAAGTTTGAACTAAAGCCGTTATATGGATCCCTATCTATCACCTCTGATCCTCCCGAGGCAGATGTATATTTGAATAGACGCTATATGGGGATAACACCGCTTGAGATAGAGGAGCTAAAAGCTGGTGACTATGAGGTTCAAGTTATGAAATCTGGATATGAGGATCAGGTAAAAACAGCCTCGATTGAGGCAGGAGAACGAGGGGAATTAAATTTCAAGTTAGAGGAGGCTATCCCTGGTTTTTCTGAGAAATAATCAAGTGGCTTCAAGATCAAACTTCATCCCCTCTCTAACCGCTAATTCGATTCCTCAAAATTCGTGATGTTGACAAGCTTTTTATTTTGTGCTATACTGAATTAGAGCATTCCTTGAATATATGTGATAGGAGGGAACTATGTCTAGTAATTACCCTAAAGCTAGAGCTATCATATTGAGCTTTTCTCCAGCCATATTGATTTTGATAATAGCTCTAATTGATATCTCCTCGAGATACGATCCTTCCCTAAGCTCAGGAGCCAGATTAGGTTTGATCGGAGGTTGGACGGGGGGAGTAATAGGAGGGCTGGGAGGTTCGATAGGGATATTCTTCGGCGTCCGAAGTGAGTTGTTGAATACCGCTGGAAATAGAGTCCCTATTATATCACCTAAGTGGGGAAACAAAGAATGGATCGCCGCTATCCTCGCCATAAATGGGATTATTATGCTTCTCGTTATCCCTATGCTTATATCCTTTGGTCCCTCTTCGTATCAAAGGAATTTCATCTTGGAGAGGCTGAACTGGATGGCGTGGATGGCTACTTGGTTTGGAGGCTGGGTTGTTCTTGGTAACTATCGCAAACGGACAGAGGAAAAGATCAAGGAGTTGGAAGCCAAGATATCTGAGTTTAGGAGAGAGGAATAGGTATTTCGACAAACTCTAAATGACTGGATAAAATGAGAGATTATCTTCCATCTAAAGATAACTTATCTGTAGCTGTATCAAATAGAGGAGGGAGTTAAATTATGGTGAGAGAGGATATTAGGAGGCTGATAGATGAAGTCCGAGAGATAGCCGAAAGCGATCGCAATAAAGAGTTGCAAAGAAAATGGGCTCCGCAAGGAGATTTTGCCCGAGATCACTGGAGGGGTGAACCTCGAAAGGATGGCTCTCCTGCCTTCACCATTGCCCCGGAGAACGCTATGTGGTCAGAGATACTAGACTTCGATCTGAGGGATTATTACACGAAGCCAGAGGTATATCTCGAACAGCAATTGCAATTGAGGATCTACCAATTCAAGGAGTTTGATGATGATACTTGCGTGAGCAAGGTTATCCCGATCTGGCTGGGAGTGGTGCTTGAACCGAGCCTCTTCGGAGTGGAGTCAGTCTATTTCCCACACACTGACCCTTGGATCGCTAAGAAGCCTGTGATCAAGGAGAAATCCGATCTGGATAAGATGGATTATCCTGATTTCTACAGAAGTGGGATTATGCCCACTGCTCATCGGATGTATGAGGGGATTCGGGAATTATTGCCAGATGACTTCGCGGTAACCTTCCCTGAATGGGGTCGTAGCCCCTTTGCAGTAGCGATGCATATAAGGGCAATGGATAACATCCTAGCAGATATGCTCGAAGACCCTCCTTTCGCAAAGAGGCTGATCGGCTTCGTTACCGAGGCGCGGAGGAGATGGACGGGGGAGAGAGCGTCATTTTTAGATCAAAGGGTTGAGCAGGGTAATCTCTACAACGATGAGGTGAACTGTCCTACCCTCTCTCCTAGACTCTATGAGGAGTTCGTCCTTCCCTTCGAGCAGGAGCTATCCTCTTTCCATAGCGGGATCGCCTATTGGCATAGCTGTGGAGATACAACTAAGTTAGTAGGATTGATAAATCAGATACCGAATCTGGGGATGTTCCACGTAGGCCCTTGGACCGATATCGAGCAGGCGGTCGAGACCTTCGCACCGAATACCTCGCTTGAGATATGTTTAGATCCAGTAATGGATGTTCAGATGGCTGATGAAAAGCGTATGGAGGAGAAGCTAAGAACGATAAAGGAGACTTGCCAAGATCGAATAGCCTACACTGTGCGAGCAGATGGCTTACAGTTGTTATACACTTTAGAAGAGGATATTGCTAAGATCAAGGACTGGTCACAGATTGCTCGTAAACTATTCGGATAAAAGGTAGAAGATGGAAAGCAAAAATCGGATTTTCATTTTCCAATTCAGAGGAGAGGGAAATGTCGCTACCAGAAGTTTATATAAGACTAGCGGAACGATATGATGATGTTACTAAATTTCGCACTCTGCCTTATATCCTTCAGATGATGGTAACGGAGGAGAGAGCGGGGATTCTACTGGAGTTACCTGGCACTATCGAGGAGATAGCTCAGAAGTTGGATAAAGATCGCTCCGAGGTCAGGGAAGTGTTAGAGACAAGCTTCAAGCGAGGTTTATTGATTCGCACTAAGCTAGCAGGAGAAGGGTATGAATATGCGCTTGTGGATAGTTATATAGACGCGATTATGTGTGATAAAAGGAACAACGAGTTGGGTGAGGAATTTCTTGAGCTATGGAGAAGATTCTCTGAAGAGGATAGATCAAGAGCCCCTACTCCTTCAGAACAGCCTATAAGCAGAATAATCCCTATCCAAAAGACAGTCCATATCGGAGATCAGATACTCCCCTATGAGAGGGTTTCAGAGATAATTGAGAAGAGCGAATATCGGGTAGCTATGCAGTGTGCTTGTCGCACTCGATCGGGGTTATGTGATTATCCTCGCGAGGATATCTGTCTCATCTTTAATAAGGCGGCGAAGATGTTTATCGATCGGGGTGCGGGAAGGGAGATATCAAAAGAGGAAGCCCTTGAGATATTGAATAAAGCCGAGGAATTAGGACTGATTCATACTACCGGAGGAGACAGGCTATCCGACTCGCCTACGGGGGTGGAATTTATCTGCAACTGTTGCACCTGTTGCTGTGGTTTACTAGAGCCTTACTTCAGATCGGGGAAGAAGTTGAAGGTGGGAAGAAGCTATCGGGCTAGAATAGATCAGGAGCTTTGTATAGGTTGTGGTGAGTGTCAAGATAGATGCCACTTTGGAGCGATTAAAGCGGATGGTGATCGCTTCGAGATCGATGAGGCTGAATGTATGGGATGTGGGCTATGTGCCTATAGCTGTCCTCAAGAAGCGATAACTCTCTTCCGCCTGGAAGATCCCTATATTCCTCCCAAAGTTGATCGTCAGCTCTTCAGTCCGAGAGGCAAAGCCCAATAAATCACTTTCGGGGGCTTGACATTTTAGGGGAAAAAGGGTAATATATTAGACGATAATAAATCATCGAGATGAAGCGGTTATCAAGGGAAAATTAAAATAGGAGGTTCGATAAAATTGGTAAAGAGAATCGCGGTGTTGACCGGAGGAGGTCACATTAGTTCCTTCCACGCTGGAATGGCTGGTATCGTGGAGCGGGCGAATGAACTCGGTTATGAGGTTATAGGTATAGCAGATGGATATAAGGGATTGGAAACTCAAAAACATATCCCTATGATCTCTGGAAATATTGAGCCTAAGAAGGCTGGTTCATTTCTAGGCTCTACCAGAAGCAAGGTTGATCCAGAGAAAGCAAAGAAAACCTTCAAGGATCTCAAGATCGATGCCTTAATAATTATGGGTGGAAACGACCATATGAGCGAAGGCTCTATGCTCTTTCAAGAGGGATTAAACGTTGTTGGTTGGCCTAAGACGATGGATAATGATCTCTCGGTTACCTATTTCACTCTTGGATATGTCACCGCGGCGGAGAATGCCGCGAGGATGGTGCGAGAAGGTCATTATGATGCGATCACCAATAAGAGGGTTCATCTCATCACCCTATTCGGTAGAGATACGGACTGGGTTGTAGCGACTGCTGGCGCTTGGGGATTAGCGGATGTCGTTGTCCCTGGAGAGAAATATGTCCCTGGTGAAGATGAGGAGAGGTATAATGTCGAGACCATCTTTAACAAAGTGGATACCGCTTTTAAAGAGAACAAGAAGAGGTTCGGAAGAGGGTTCGCGGTTGTTGCGGTGGCTGAGGGCGCGGATATCGATGGGCTGGAAAGCCATGTAAGAAGCGATGAATATGATGCTCACGGGAATATCAAGATCGAGCCTATAAAGTTGGCTTTGGTATTGAAGGATGCCTTTAGACAAGAGAATCTAGGGGGGAAGAAGTATCCCATAGCGATAAATGCCGCTTCTTATGAGTTGAGGAACTGCGCTCCCGTTGAACTGGATGAGAAATTCGCTATATTAGCTGGACGCAGGTGTGTTGATCTCATCGAGCAGGGAGATTTTGGTAACTCTGTAGTTATCACCGAGAAAGAGGGAGTGATAGACTTAGATTCTGCTCCTCTAAATGAGGTATCCGTCCAGAGATTCCTAAGGCCTATGGGCTTCATCGACTATGAGAATTTGAAGATTAGCGAGAGATTTATCAAGCACTACCAGCCAGTCTTCGGTGAGCCTCCGAAGAAGGAAGATATAGTCTATAAGAGTATGATTTAGATGGCATCTCTTAAGTGGCGCATAAAAGTAGGAAAGTGATCTGTCATGACAGATGAAGAATTGATCGCCTATGTGTTAGGAGACAAACAAGCCACTATATTGGGTGATTTGAAGCGCGGGGAAGAACGGCTTCTTCTAAGGAGGCGCTTCGTTATCTCCTAGTGGGGATAGCTTTCCTCTTGCTCAATATCTGGGTGTTCCTCAAGTTTACTCGAGTGAGTAAAAGGAGAAGGGGTGGTAGATTAGTCTTCTCAGCCCTTTTCCCTTTCGCTTTGATGTTATCCTTTATCTCTCAGAGAGTTGCTTCTTATTTCGGCCTTATCACCTCTATTTCTATCCCTTATTCTTCTTTGTGATCTACTGACACTAAGTAGGGAGACTACTATCTTTGAAAAGACTAAAATAATAGAGGAGGTGAAAATATATCTTTACTTACAAGATTTATTATCATAGTCACTATTGTCGTCTCCATCACAGACGTGATCGTCTTTCTTAAAGTAAAGAAAAATCCAGAGATACTGACAGTGCCATTTGTCATCGAAGTAATTATCATCACAGTAATACCGATAGCGATTAATCTTTGGTACTGGCTTCATAAGGTTAAAAAATAGTTTAGGCTCAGAAAATATCCAAATTGATTTTTAAGGAAGTGAAAATATGCATACAGATATGGTAGCTTATAAATTGATAGTGTTGGAAAGAATGATAAGAAAGTGGCGATAATTCCTGAGATAGAGTAAAATAGATTATAACATTTTACTTTCTTCTCGGGAAGGAATGATCGCTACTGTTAAAGCTAAAACAGCTCTTTGACACCTTGAAAGAAATTACTGAGGAAATCTTGTCGGAAAAAAGAGGACGCCCTTCTTCCCTTCCCCTGGTCGCTCCCTATCCGAGGAGACGGTGGCTCTATCTGCTCTCATGCTACTTCTCGCTACTATCAAAGGTTTTGGTCTATCAATCTCCTTTACCAGAAGCTTACTGCTTATCATGACCCTACTTATCGACAACTGCTCGGAGTTAGACTATCTCAGATACCCTCTCGGAGAACACTCAATAATCGAAGGTGGGGCATAAATAAGATATACCTGAGTTAGACTCTTCTGATATAATGTAGAATCATAGGGGACTCTATATCAGAGGAGGCAAAACTCTTGGTAATCTCATCCCACCCTATAATCAAGATACTTCAACTCATTGATCTTGTCTATGTTGATAGCTCCCCAAAGAAGAGAACTAGGGGGAGACCTAAACTCTACTCTGATTTCGTGATGTTAAAATGCTTTGTAGTTAGAACTCTAAAGAGGATAACTACTATGCGGGGTCTATACCGCTTCCTTGAAGCTAATCCCACTATCAGAGCCTCCTGTGGCTTGAGAAAACTACCTGACCGAAGAACCTTTTGATCGTCGCTATAAGCAATTTGCTTCTTCAACTGAAGTTCAATTGAGAAACCTAGGCTTAACACTCATCCTCGAGGGAGTAGCTGATCCCCAGATAGTCGCAACTGATAGCTCCCTCATCGAAGCTGATGGTCCCGTCTGGCATCAGAAGCAGAAGAAAGAGGGGATAATCCCGGCTGGTTTACGAAACCTAGATAAAGAAGCCGAATGGGGAATACTCCCACTATCACAAATGGGTATATGGTTACAAAGCTCATGGTTCTTGCACCGCGTCCGGTAGTGTCCGCATCTTCACTGATGCTGCGGTGACTAAAGGTAATGCCGCAGATAATATAGTCTATGCTCAAAGGATAGAATTCATCCCTTCTCTTACTGAAGATGTGTTAGCTGATACCGGTTTTGATGATGGCAAGTTATTTCGAAGCTGTGAAGAGAGAGGTAAGCGCCTATATGTGCCCATAGAAGCTTCTGCTAGCACTTCTGCAGAGCGACTACGCTGGGTAGCTCGTTGTCAATCGGAAGATGGTAAGCGAAAGTATAAGCTGAGAGAAATAAGCATTGAACCTCTTTTTGGTTATATCAAGGAGCTATTTGACTTAAAGAAGTTGCATGTGAAAGGCTTAGGGAATGGATCAACAGAGATCCTTTTAGCTTTTTACACCTATAATTTGATTGTCTTATACAATTATCTCGAAGGATTCTCTCTGGGGGCCGTTAAAAACATCCTTGATATCATCTGATTTTTGCCCCACCTTCAATTATATGTCTATTGTTTCCAAGACTACAGATCTATGGAAGGCGATAAGTAAAGAAGAAGATCGGAATTGGTTGTGGTGTAATGATCGGGCTGAGCACCAAATTCCAGAACTTATAAAGCAATACTTGAGAAGGATGGATAGACCCATCTTATGATAATCATTTTATGCGCCACTTGAGAATATCACCTTAACAAAATAGCTCTTCTAACTTTGGGTAGAAGGGCTACTTCTTTTAAATATGAGAAAAATTAGTTCACTATCTAACAAATCGAACAATATCACTAAGATAGCTATTATTTATTTTTTCTCCGCTCTTTATTTCTATACCCCAATAGTTACCCTTTACTGCCGACATAGGGGCCTAAACTTTCTCCAAATCAATTCTCTTTGGGCTATTATCGTCGGAACTATGTTTTTTACTGAGGTTCCTACTGGGATTATTGCTGATAAAATAGGTAGGAAAAAATCGATTAATATATCTTTGGCATTGCAGTTACTAGGAGAGGTAATGTTCATATTTGCTAACGCTTATTGGATTTTTGTCCTTATTTCGATAATTGCAGGACTAGGATTTACCTTCGCCTCTGGTTGTGTGGAGGCTTTAATATATGATTCTCTAAAGGAAGAAAAGAAAGAGAGGGAAATGAAAAAAGCAATGGGAATAAAAGGGGCTTCTTCTCAACTTGCATTTATTATAGCTCCTATAGCTGGTGGATTTATTGCTTCTAATCTGGAAATTAGCGAATTTATACTAGCTATTATTCTAACCGCTATTTCGGTTGCTATGGCTCTCTTCGTAAGCTTCTCTCTTAAAGAACCAAGTATCACGTATAGACATACTGAGGGAAACCCTTTGGTCTTGCTTACTGACGGAATTAAACTGATCAAAGAAAATAAATCTCTTCAAAGAATCATGTTATTATCTTTAATTACCACTCCTTTTGTTAATTATCTTATAAATCTATATCAACCATATTTTCTGATGGCGAATGTATCAGGAGTTTGGTTGGGAATAGCTTTTTCCATAGGATCTGCAATAGCCCTCTTAGGAGAAAGATATGCTTACTTAATTGAAAAATATTTAGGCGTAAAGAAAAGTGTCTTACTTGCCACTGGACTACCTGGCATTTTATATTTATTAATGGCTTTAGTGTTTCACCCTATATTTTCTGTTGTTATCTTCTGTTTGTTATATGGATCTACGGGTATGAAAAGACCACTCTTCTCAGATTATCAGAATATACATATTACGAGCAAGAACAGAGCAACTATCTTGTCCTTAATAAGTATGTTTTCAGGGATGTATGTTTCCTTAATGGGCCTGATAATAGGGCGGATAGGTGATTATTCAATACCTTATGCCTTCGTGTTTATGGGAAGCATAGTTCTAATAGGTTCAGTTTTCCTAAGAATCGACGAAAGTTTTATTAAAAGTAGGATTGATTAGTTTCAGATTCCTCGGAGAGTACCGAAGGACATCGTGATGAGGTGATTTGCAATCCTAATTTTAACTCTTGACTAAAAATGTTTTTTGTGATACTATGAGATACAAAGCATCTAAAAGTATCAAGGAAGAGAAAATGCTCAGAAGTCAGCGATTAAGGAGAATAAACCGACAAGGTGATGCCCTGCGTTTAGGCACTCGCTGGTCGGTTGAGGACCTAGATAAACCCCAGGTGTTAGTCGAGAGCGTCTATGGAGATAGCCATCCGGGAAGTGTGCATCTCGATCGTTTAGTGGAAGCCGCAGTATATGGAGTATATGAGAGAGGAGCAAAGCCAGCGGTCTTCACTACAACTGATATGTGCGATGGGATAGCTCAAGCCCATGATGGGATGAACTATTCCCTTGCCTCTCGCGATATAATCGCCTCTATGGTCGAGATCCATGCGATGTCTCATCCTCACGATGCGCTTATTTTGATCTCCAGTTGCGATAAGTCTATCCCCGCCCATCTGATGGCCGCCGCCCGAGTCGATCTTCCCGCGATTCACATCCCCGGAGGAGCTATGAAGAATGGTCCCGACTATCTCTCCTCGGAGATGTTATATGCCGAGGGGGTAAGATTTGATCGAGGAGAGGTATCTGCCCAGGAGCTGTTACGGGAACAACGTAATGCTTGTCCCTCCTGTGGCGCCTGCCAATTTATGGGAACTGCTAGCACCGATCAGATCATTTCCGAAGCATTAGGAATGGCACTGCCGGGTAGCGCTTTGATCCCCACCTCCCTAAATCAGCTCCGTTGGTCTGCTAATAATGCGGGAAAGCAGATTGTTACTCTGCTTGAGAAAGGGATAACTCCCCGTATGATCTTGATCAAGGAAGCCTTTGAGAATGCGATCGTAGTTCACGCGGCGGTAGCAGGATCGACTAACGCACTCCTTCACCTTCCCGCGATCGCTCACGAAGTCGGAATCGACTTAGAGCCAGGGCTTTTCGATAGGATACATCGTTCGATCCCAGTGTTAGCTGATGTGAAGACTAGTGGCAAATATCCTGCCGAATATCTCTGGTATGCTGGAGGAGTACCAGCTATTATGGAGAAACTCAAGGATCAACTCCATCTGGATGTGCTGACGGTGACAGGACAAACCCTGGGAGAGAATCTAAAGAGGATTAAAGAAGAGGGATTCTATGAGGAGACAAGAGCTTATCTGGTCAATTACAATCTGAGGGAAGAGGATATCATAAGGACTAGGGATAATCCTTTCAAGCCGAAGGGAGGGATCGCGGTTCTGAAGGGCAATCTGGCTCCAGAAGGAGCGGTTGTCAAGCACTCGGCGATCGTTCCTGAAATGCACATTCATACAGGTAGAGCAAGACCCTTCGATAGCGAGGAGTCAGCGATAGAGGCTCTGATCAAAGGCGAGATCAATCCGGGGGAGGTAGTGATAATCCGCTATGAGGGACCGAAGGGATCGGGGATGCCTGAGATGTTATTCGCTACGGAGATAATAGCTTCCGATCCCAAGTTGGCGACTACCACCGCGCTCATCACCGATGGAAGGTTCTCAGGGGCGACGCGAGGTCCAGCAGTGGGTCATATCTCCCCCGAGGCGGCAGATGGAGGGCCACTGGCTTTGGTGGAGGAAAACGATCTCATCAAGATAGATATTCCCAATAGATGCTTAGATATTATAGGGATAGAGGGCGAGGAGAGGCGTAAAGAGGAGATAGAGGAAATTTTAAGGAAGAGACGAAAGAGTTGGACAAGACCATCCCCTCGCTTCACCAAAGGGGTGCTTAAGCTATACAGCCAATTAGCCGCTTCCCCGATGAAGGGTGGTTATATGCGATTAGGGCAGGGAGTGAGAGATTGAACTCATCTTAAATAAAGGAAACTTTTGCCGGTAACAAAACTCAAGTGTTCTGGTAACTTTCGCAGACAAAAATATATAAGGTTAGAAAGTTACCAGAATTAAAAAGTTTCCTTTACACCCTTTCCTAATCCCTCCCGTCAAGGGAGGGGAAACTAACTCCTTTCGTGGGAGAGGTTTAGGGTGAGGGGGAAATTATATCTTGAACTCCCTAGCGAAAAAACTAAG
>CAZSTA010000062.1:0-17923 GCA_964609495.1 uncultured bacterium
CATATATCTAAAAATTTAACACACTCTTTATATATACCAGGGTTTAGCGAAAGATCGACGAACTTTTTGGGGCTTGACGTGCTTATTGACGAGCTTAAAAAGTATAATTTTAAGTTTGATGTGACAGTCCACTGGGAAGATAATTTTGGAAAGCCTTATGAAAATCTATGTCAGATAGATCTACATGAATATCTCCGAATTTTAAAGTATAAAGAGAGGAGGTAAAACTAATGAATCAGAAGATAGAAGAGCTACAAAAGGAGAACGAGGTTTTAAAGGAGATAATTGATAATTATCGCACAACAGAAGAAAAATAACATTAATTATTTGTATAAGCCTATTGACTTTCTATCTCATATCTGTAATAATTTCTATTGATGGAGGGACAAGAGCCGATTATTTGTTATCACAGAATCGCTGATATGGATAACTATGGTTATCTCTCAAAGGGGATGAATATATGGGAAGGTCAGGATCAAGATTAGCCCTTAAGGTTGGATATATCTCCAGACCAAAGCCGGGGAAGGAAATTAATGAGGATAAGTGTTCATTTTTGGCTTCCAGATCCTCTGGGGATGGCTTATTTATAGTCGCTGATGGGATAGGAGGACATCGGGCGGGAGAGATCGCCAGCCAAATAGCGGTAGATGTTATAAGAAATTATATCGTTAGTAAGCTCTTTCCTGAAGCTATAAAGAAGACCACTCCAATTATTAAGGTCAATAAATCCGTAGAGATGCTTAATGTCGAGACAGAACCATTGGCTGAGGAAGAGAAGAAAGAAATCTCATCCGGTCGGGGGGATATATTTGAGACCGTAAAGCTAAGCCCCTCAGAGTTGGAGAGAAAAGAATTAAGGGTAGTTGTTAAAGCTATAGAAAAAGCTAATACCGCAATTTATAATTATGCTCAGAAAAACCTTGAAACTAAGGGAATGGGAAGTACAGCCACCGTTGTTCTCATTAAAGATAGGATAGCTTATATCGGCAATGTAGGAGATAGCAGAACCTACTTTATAAGCAACAATAATCAAATGCTGAGATTAACTAAAGATCATTCTTTAGTAGAAAGGCTGGTAGATATTGGGCAGTTGAGTCCTCAAGATGCTTTGGATTTTCCCCAGCGAAACGTCATATATCGTTCTCTCGGACATAATCCAGATACTCAAATCGATAATTTTATCCAACTTTTTCGTCCGGGTGACAAGTTTCTCCTCTGTTCCGACGGACTCCCCGCCACCTTGAGCGATGAGCAGATATTAAAGATAGTATCCACTACTCCAGATCCTAGGAAGGCTTGCCAGAAGTTGTTATATATAGCTAATAAATCGGGTAGAGATGATGATTTCACGGTTATAATAGTTGACATAACTACCAGATAATAAGGCTCTTCTATTCTCCATAATTTGATAGCGCCTGCTTAATATCGTCTCTTTTCAATTCCTTGCCCATAATTACCAACATATACCTTTTCCCAGCATAGGGCTTAAAGTCTATCTCTCCCATAGTATAATCGACTTGGAATTTACCTTCATCAGTTCTAACGAAGCCCTTAGCTCTGATTATCCTTCCGAATTCGCCAGAATCGAATCTCTTCAGTACCTCTTTAAGATAAGCTAGAGGAAGTTCATGGAGATCCACCGATAGCGATTCCACACCCATCTCCGTATCAGTATCTCGAACAGATTTGGGAATAGCTTTCTTCGCTGGAGGTTGGATATTTCCCAAGAGAAGCTCTGGTGTTATCTGACAGAAAGTAGTAGTATAAATAGCCGCGATGGGATTTAGTTGGCGCACCTCCTCTACCACCTTCCGAATATCATTCTCCTCAACTAGATCAGCTTTATTGACGATCACCGGATCAGCTTTTGCTATCTGCTCAACAAGAAGCGGTTCAAAGTCCTCCTTTATCACCTCGAAGCGACTCGCATCCACAATAGTTATGATAGTATCGATATAGGCAAAGGAGGAGGTAGAGGTATAGGTGAAGACTTCCTCTATACGCTCTGGGATAGCGACCCCTGTCGGTTCTATTATTAATCTTTCTGGTTGCCACTTCTGATAAATCTCCTCCATAACCTTGATGAAATCCCCTCTTACAGAACAGCAGATACAACCCGAGGTTAACTCCTCAACGAACAGATTATCACTAGCTAAGATCTCTCCATCGACCCCTATCTCTCCCAACTCGTTAACCAAGATAGCCACTTTTTGCTCAGGAGCTATCAAAGGGACGAGATAACGAATAAAGGTAGTCTTACCCGAGCCAAGAAAACCATATACAATTGTAACCTTCATCTTACCTTTCAACTCAATTACTCTCCTTTTTCGCAACGAAAGCCCCGCTCAATTTACGAACCCTGAATTTCCCCCTCTCATCTATTATCCCCTGCACGATATCCACCACGCAATCATATAGACTATCGAGCTTCGCAGGATCTCTCAGAGCATCTCTATAGACTCTAGAAGTTGTATAGTAATCCATAAAAGGCTTAGGATCTCCGAATTCCAGAGCATCAGGGAAAGGAAAGGTCTCCACTTGAGAGAAATATCTTTCGATATATTCCCTTCCGTTCTCCAAATTGAAACGATAGAAACCAAATGGTATTGAGATCGGTGTAAGTTGGCTATCTGAGAAGTTAGCCAGAGCCTCTTTATGAACCTGACGTATTTCCTCATAACTAGTCTCACTCCCAGTTGTAGCCAGAAAGGTTCCTCCCTTCCTCAACACTCTGGACATCTCTCCGATAGCTTTAGGGATATCGGGAACATGATAGAGCATAAAATTAGCCATAACAACATCGAAACTTTCATCTCTAAAGGGGATGCTTTCCGCATCTCCTCTGGTGAATTTCACTTTCCCCTTCGCAGATTCGAGTTGCTGGATCGCTTTATTCATAACCCCTATTGAGATATCCATCCCGATGGCTAATCCCTTACTGTTCAGTTGAGCGATAACTGGAGTGAGAAAGTTACCCGTGCCACAGCCAACATCTAGGAGATATTCATCGCCTTCTAATTCGAGTAGGTTGACAGTCCAAGAGACAAAATCGTCCTTTCGGACGCTATATCTCTTATGGGTCAATATCCTGGTGCTTAATTCCTTATCCCTTCCATAAAGCGTCTCTTGAACAAATCTCTTATCCCAATAGCGCTTATCAGATGAATTTTCTACTTCAGAAGATCTAGCAACATCTGAGCGTTCTTGGCGGCTTTTCCCTGATAGTGATTGTTGGCGAACACGAATGTCTTCTTGGTTTCTTTCTCGAGGGCCTCTATCTTCGGTATCCACTCCTTTAGCTCCTCCTCGCTATATAGATAGTCGTAACGTTCCCAAGCCTCCTTATGATGCCACCACTTAGCGGCGTTTCTTCCGTGAAAGCGCACATAACCGATATCGGAGGTAGCCCTAGCTATTGGTGGTATCAACCCCTTCAAGCGCGGCTCATCAACGCAACAGAATCCCAATCCATTCTTCCCTAGGAACTCGAATACATCATCGTTGACCCACTCCGCGTTTCTGAACTCGATAACGGTTGAGATATCTCCTATTCGCTCCTTAAACTTCGATATATAATCCTGATTTTCGGGAGCATATTTGAAGGACCAAGGGAACTGAGCGAGAACACAGCCGAAAACCTGGGCCTCGAAGAGGGGTTGTAGCGACTCTTTGAAAGCCTCGAAGACATTCGCGTTATCCTCTCTCTCGTGGGTCATCTCCTTATTAGCTTTCATCACAAACTCAACTCTTCTCTCCGATTTCTTCACCATCCGTTCCACGTTTTGGGGAGACATAACTCGATAATAGGTGGAGTTGATCTCCACAGCGGGAAAGAGTTTGGAGTAGTAACTTAGCATCTCCCCTGCTTTTATACCTTCAGGATAAACATATCCCTTCCAATCCTTATAGGAGAAGCCCGATGTCCCAATGAGAATCATCTATATCATCTCCCATCTTCAATCTACGGTAAATGTTATCGATACCGGAGGCTGTTCTGTATTCCCCGCACTATCTCTTGCCATAACCGAGAAGGTATGAGTCCCCTTAGTCAAGCTGGAGAGAAAATATTTCTTAGTGGTATTAGTGGTGAAGGGCGACCAGCTCTGGCCATCCAATTTGTAGGAGAAGGCGATCTCCTCCGGATCGCTCAAGTTATCCTGACCATACCAGGTGAAGATCACCTCGGTGGAGGTCTTACTCATATCCAAAGTGGTCTGGGGAGGGGTTGTGTCTATGACGAACGTCCACTCCGCCGGGGTCTGCTCCTCATTTCCAGCTTGATCTATAGCCCTCACTGAGAACTTATGTTGCCCCTCACTCACCTCGGGATAGGTTATCGCGGTCTCCTTCACATAACCGGGAGAAGTATCTACATCTAGCTTATAGAAGTATCTCAAGTCAGCCGCATCCGAGACGTTATCCCTTCCGCTCCATTCAAACCTGACTTCAGTCGCTACATTGCTGATGGCAGGAGGGAACATAGTTAAATCAGTCTCGGGAGGAGTGGTATCAACGTAGAAGGATCGCCAAACAGAAGGAGATACGTTTCCCACTTCATCTCTAGCTGCTACTGCGAAATCATGCCTTCCATCGGATAAGCCTTCCAACTGCATAGATGTGTCGGGAAGTGGCTTGCTCCAGTCTCCACCATCAAGCTGGGTATAATAGAGTAATTTCGAAGTTGGAGTGAGGTTGTCGCTACCTGTCCAAGTGAAGGATAGGGTATTATAGGCGATAATAGCTCCCGCTTCAGGCCCACCGATTATAGTCACTGTAGGAGGAATAGTATCAACATAGAACGTTCTTTTAGGAGGATTAGGATCGATATTTCCCTCCTTATCGATCGCGGCTACCGAGAATTGATGACGTCCGCTTACCAGATCGGTGAACTTCCAAGAGGTTTGGGAGGTGACGACAGTCTTACTGGGATCTTGCGTATCAGGAGTTATCCTGTAGGTCAATTCTGAAGTAGGAGTGGTATCATCCTGCCCTGTCCAAGTAAAGGTGAAGGTGGTCTGTTTATATTTACCTCCATTCTCCGGACCACTGAGTATAGTAGTTGTTGGAGGTTTAGAGCCACCATTAGGCACATTAATGGTATAGATAGTAGTCTTAGCCGTATTTCCCTGGTTATCCTTAGCTTCTATATAATATTCTAAGCCAGCAGTAGTTACTTCTTCGCCAGGAATAGTAGCTGTGTACTGATCTCCGCCTACAGCGGTCATATTCTTCTCCTTAAAAGGTTCAGAGTTCGCAGAAGCACCTTCTCCTTTCTTATAGAATAGAGATGCGCTCTTAACTCCGCTCTTATCATCCGTGATTATCGCGCTGATCGTTATCGGGGTTCCTGAGGTCCCCGTAGTCACTGGAGTATGGTTTATAACCGGGGGTTTAGTATCTCCTCCAGAACTACCACCTCCTTTCTCACAACCGATGATCGTGAGAACGATTAAAGCGGATATCGATAAAGACAAACCGACCAACTTCGCAAATTTAGACATTTTGAACCTCCTTAGATTATATTTATCAAATCATTATTCTCGTTTGAATAGATAGATATTATCCCACCAAGCCACCCCAGGAGTAACCACTAAATTTATAGATAAAGTGGCACACTCAGGAGGAGTGATAAAGGAATGCGCATATTTAACAAAATCGGGTTGGCCGGGGTTAATAACAAAGGCTAATTCTCCCTCCTCAGCCCCTAAGATATTCCCATCTTTATCCTTGAAAACTATCGAGACTCTAGCCGAACAATCATCGCTCGTCATAGCATATAATGTCAAGGCATGAGCAGATCTAGGGTCACAATCTAAATCCTTTACAACCCTTATCTCATCTTCCCTGGAGTTGACCACTTTAAGAGAAGGAGCTTTCAAAAAGAAGATACTCCCATCTAAAGAAAGCGTTACCCCTTCATATTCAGTCGGAGTCCAACCTCCGGGTATTCCGATAGTGCTTTTATCTATCGAGAAGCCGGGATTAGGAATCAGGTTAGAGAGCTTTGAGGGAGCCATCTGTCCTAAAGCAACGATTTGAACCGCATCCCACCATATTATCCCTCCGGAGCTAATTAGACAAGGAGCCATGGAATAGGCGGTAGAGGGGGCAGTAAAGGTATGATAATAAAGGGTGAACTTATCGGTAACAGGAGGGATAAGCAATCCCTCTTCTTCAGGAATAGGCTCTCCATCCCTATCAAGGAATGATACGGAGAGCTTCGCCCCTGTTCCTTGAGTTTTAGCATAAGCTGATATCAGATAGATCATCTTGGGAATGCAGGTAGTATAATCCCCCTGAAGCTTGACCTCGTTAGAGTCAACACTAATCAATCTCAGCGAATGCAATCCCTGAGCACCTCCCAGCTCCAATTCGGCTTGGACCTCGTCTTTGTCATCAGCGACTATAGTCCAATGATCGGGCATCCCATTGTGATCTATATCCATCTCGAAGCCGGAATTCATAACCAAGTCTCCCCTCATCAATTCTATATCACCAAGCTTTTTAAGATGGGCATCGACTATCTCCGTTGTGGAGGGAGTGATATTTACTATCCCTAACCAGGGTTCATAACCCTCTTTATATATCTTTATAATATATCTCCCAGCAGAAAGGATATACTCCGAGGGAAGAACTAGGAAAGGAGTCCTTCCTAGCAATTTGTCATTTATATATACCTCTGCCCCTGGAGGAATCGAATTTATTATAGCTGAGCCATAATCCTTAGCCTCAACTAAACAGCTAACTGATACAGCTAAGATCAACATAATTATTATGCTATGTATTCTCCGCATTCGGGACCTCCTTTTTCCAGTTAAATTATCATCTTCCCCTGTTTTATAAATCTTGATTATATCATATCTATTATACCTCATTAGAGCATATCTTTCAAGAGGCTTCAAAATTTTTCTAATAATACCCAAAAATATCTTGACAAATATCTTATTATATGGTATAATAATTAATATTGAAAATCATTATCATTTTCAATATGAGGAGTGAGTGAAGGTGATTCTCCAGCGCTGGTAGTGATAAGGATGGCTGGAGATTCAGAGGGCAATAGTTCAACAGCTTCAAGAGGAGGTGAACGATATATGATAAAATTGCTCAGCGAGTTGAAACCTAAGGATAGGGGAGAGATAGTGAAAGTTAAGGGGGCTGGCTCGGTTCATCGTCGGATACTCGATATGGGGGTTATTACAGGAGCGGTGATCGAAGTGCAAAAAGTTGCCCCTTTAGGCGACCCTATCGAGGTTAAGATCAAGGGTTATAATCTCTCATTACGCAAGTCAGAAGCTAAAAATATCGAAGTGAAGGTGGTTTAAACGATGAAGATGGCTATGCCCCTAAATATGGTTTCGGCTGGACAAGAGGTGAAGCTGGTAGAAATTCGAGGAGGTATGACGATTCGCCGTCGCTTAGCCGATATGGGATTAACCCCGGGAATTAAATTCCGAGTTATCCACAGTGGTTTCCCTGGACCCTTTATCGTGGCGGTGATGGATTCGAGGATCATTTTGGGACGAGGGATGACCCGAAAAATTATGGTGGAGGAAGTTAATTCAGCTAAGGATTGAAAAGGAGGAGTTAAATGGCTGAAGTTATGACAAAAACTAGGAAGTTGACTATCGCTCTGGCTGGAAATCCCAATTCGGGGAAGACCACGATATTTAACAATATCACCGGCGCTAGGCAACATGTAGGAAACTGGCCAGGGGTTACGGTCGAGAAGAAAGAAGGTAGATTTAATTATAAAGGACGAAATATCGAAGTAGTTGACTTGCCAGGGACCTATAGCTTAACCGCCTATTCTATGGAGGAGACCATCGCCCGGGATTTCATTATCGAGGATAAACCTGAAGTGGTGATAGATATCGTTGATGCCTCTAACTTAGAGCGAAATTTGTATCTAGCTGTCCAGATAAGAGAGCTTACTCCTAATCTGATTATCGCCCTTAATATGAGTGATACGGTGAAGGCTAGAGGCGATAAGATCGATACGAGGAGGCTCTCCGAATTGATCGGTGCTCCAGTGGTCCCAACGGTGGGGATCAGGGATAAAGGGACCGAGGAATTGATTGAGGAGGCCATTGATCTAGCGGAGAATGGCAATAAGTTTGAAAGAGTACTTATCGATTATGGGGAGGAGATCGAGGAGGAGATAAGAAAGATAACGCCTATAATCGAGAGGAACATCAATCTGGTAGAGAGATATTCCGCGCGTTGGTTGGCTATTAAGCTCTTGGAGAACGATGCGGATATCGTGGAGAGGGTGCAACAAGATGCCGTCAATAGCGAAGAGATTATGAAGCAAGTTAGAGCAAGTGCCGAACATCTAAGAAGTATCTTCGGTGAAGATATAGAAACTATCATTGTTGATGGCAGATATGGCCATATAAATGGCATGGTTAAGGAGACTTTAAAAAGGCGGAGGGAGGATATCCTAACTACCTCAGATAGGATAGATAAAGTAGTCACCAATAGGATATTGGGGATCCCCATATTCCTAGTTATGATGTGGATAGTCTTCAAGATGATTGCCGAGGTTTCCGGCCCTTATCTGGATTGGGTTGATGGAGTGATCGGCGGTCCTATCTCTCATTGGGCAGCAGCTATCTTGACTGCAATTAGCGCTCCTGCGTGGCTCTCCTCCTTAGTGCTCGATGGAGTGATCGCCGGAGTTGGTAGCGTTTTAGTCTTCATCCCCGTCCTCTTCTTCCTCTACTTCTTCATCGCTCTTCTGGAGGACTCCGGATATATGGCAAGAGCGGCTTTTGTGATGGATAGGTTTATGCATTCTATAGGATTGCACGGAAAATCCTTTATACCGCTCTTGGTGGGATTCGGTTGCACTGTGCCAGCTATCTATGCCACCCGGACTTTGGAGAATGAGAAAGATCGCCTTTTAACTGCCTTTTTAACGCCGCTGATGTCCTGTGGAGCTCGTCTTCCGGTCTATATCATATTCGCCGCAGCCTTCTTCCCTCAAAGATCAGGACAGGTCATCTGGGCAATGTATATCACTGGGATAATATTTGCCATCCTAACAGGTTTGCTCTTCAAGAGAACGCTCTTTGCTAAAAAAGCTGAAGCCCCCTTCGTTATGGAGCTTCCCCCCTATCGATGGCCCACTCTTAAGAGTCTCTTCATCCATATGTGGGAGAGAAGCAGACTTTTCGTTCGCAAGGCTGGAACTATTATTCTGCTCTTCTCCATAATTATCTGGGTCCTGCTCAGCATACCTTGGGGAGTGGAGAATCTAGAAGATAGCATCTTCGGGAAGATGAGCAGCGCGATCGCTCCTATTTTCAAACCTTTGGGCTTTGGAAATTGGGAGGCTAGCGGGGCGCTGGTAACTGGCCTCGTTGCTAAGGAGGTAGTGATAAGCACGATGGGGCAGATCTACGTAGGAGGTGCTGAGGAAGAGGAGGCGGAGCCGACAACCTTTCTCGGAGATATAGGGGAGATAATCTCCACCTTCTTCGTAGCCACCTGGGATACGGTAAAGGCGGCTATAAGCATCATTCCGGGAGTCGATCTGATGGGTGGAGAAGAAGAGGAGGAGACGGAGTTGATGACCGCTCTGAAGAATACTTTCACTCCTCTCTCAGCAATAGCTTTCATCATCTTTGTCCTCCTCTACGTGCCATGTATGGTCGCAGTAGCTGCTTTCAAATCAGAGTTCGGCTGGAAATGGGCGTTATTTAACGCAGGCTACCTCTTAGTATTAGCTTGGGTAGTATCCTTCATTGTCTATCAAGGAGGAAGACTAATAGGCTTTGGCTAGTAGTGATTTACGATCAAGTTTTAGTAATTAATACTATTCTCTTCATAAGGGGCTGTCGGGTTTGGGCCAGGCCTGGCAGTCCCTAATAAGATCAAGACTAGGGAGGCTTTGAACTATGTTACAGAATATTCTTAGGGAGTTTGGAAGAGAAGTTCCCTTAAGCATAAATCAACTGAGTCAGAAACTTGGAGTAGAGCCAAGTGCTTTGGAAGGGATGCTTGATTTTCTGGAGAGGAAGAACAAGCTCAAAGTAGTCGCTAATGTGAATCTGGGAAAATGTGCCTCCTGTAAATGTAGTGCTACTTGTATAGTAGGAGATCTATCAGGATACGGGAAATCTTATGTTCTAGCGAGAGAGTAAAATTATTAGTGGGGAGACTTCTCTCTTATAAGTATCTGTCCTCAATCTTTTTTATGCTTGGCAAAATTTCTATTTTGTTGACAAATCCTTAATCTTTAGTTATAATATACCAAATTAGTAATATTTTAAGAGAGGTGAACAAAAATGAAAGGAATTAGATTAAACTATGTCGGTAAATTAACCCTGGTATTAGCTTGGCTATTTCTACTTCTACCTCTTTCTGGAGTTCTAGCCGCAACTGAGGAGGAAAATCTGTTGGCTCCTTCCAGAGGAGGTATTCTTTTAAGCTATACCAGTCAATATAATGATAGTGACTGGTCAGCTAAGAATCTGATAGATGGGGGATTACAGCAGTGGAGTTCTACCGATGCCTCCTTTCCGCAGGAGTTCGTCTTTGCCTTCAAGGATGAGGAAACTAAACTCATAAACAAAGTATCCCTAAATGCGGCTACCACGGATACCTCTAAGAATCGCTGGGCGAAGGACTTTGAAGTATTAGTCTCCACCGACAGTTCCAACTCTGGATTCAGATCAGTAGGCACTTTCCAATTGGAAAACATAGCTGGAGATCAAGTCTTCGAGTTCTATCCAGTAAGAGCTAAATACATTATGCTTAGAATCACCTCAAACTATGGTGCTACAGATTATGTCGAACTAGGTGAATTCAAAGTCTTTGAAGCTGTGAGGTATATACCACCTAAGAGTGAGAATTTAGTAGCTTCAGATAAGGGAGGCGTTCTCCTAAGTTACACCAGTCAATATAATGACAGTAGCTGGGCCGCTAAGAATCTGATAGATGGAGGATTACAGCAGTGGAGTTCTACCGATGCCTCTCTCCCTCAAGAGTTCGTCTTTGCCTTCCAGGATGAGGAAATTAAGCTCATAGATAGAGTATCCCTAGATGCGGCTACTGTGGAGAGTAAAGATCGCTGGGCGAAGGACTTTGAGGTGTTAGTCTCCATCATCAGTCCTACATCTGGGTTCAAGTCAGTAGGAACTTTCCAATTAGAGAATATAGCTGGGGATCAAGTCTTTGAATTCTATCCCACAAGAGCTACCTATGTTATGCTTAGAATCACCTCTAATTATGGCTCTACCTCTTATGTCCAATTAGGCGAATTCAAAGTATTTGAGGCTAGAAGTATTTGGGTATCTAAGGATGAGAATTTGGTAGCTTCACATAAGGGAGGCACTGTTCTAAGTTACACCAGTCAATATAATGATAGTAACTGGGCCGCTAAGAATCTGATAGATGGAGGTATATATCAATGGAGCTCTGCTAACGCTTCCTTCCCGCAGGAGTTCGTCTTTGCCTTCAAGGATGAGGAAACTAAACTCATAAACAAAGTATCCCTAAATGCGGCTACCACGGATACCTCTAAGAATCGCTGGGCGAAGGACTTTGAAGTATTAGTCTCCACCGACAGTTCCAACTCTGGATTCAGATCAGTAGGCACTTTCCAATTGGAAAACATAGCTGGAGATCAAGTCTTCGAGTTCTATCCAGTAAGAGCTAAATACATTATGCTTAGAATCACCTCAAACTATGGTGCTACAGATTATGTCGAACTAGGTGAATTCAAAGTCTTTGAAGCTGTGAGGTATATACCACCTAAGAGTGAGAATTTAGTAGCTTCAGATAAGGGAGGCGTTCTCCTAAGTTACACCAGTCAATATAATGACAGTAGCTGGGCCGCTAAGAATCTGATAGATGGAGGATTACAGCAGTGGAGTTCTACCGATGCCTCTCTCCCTCAAGAGTTCGTCTTTGCCTTCCAGGATGAGGAAATTAAGCTCATAGATAGAGTATCCCTAGATGCGGCTACTGTGGAGAGTAAAGATCGCTGGGCGAAGGACTTTGAGGTGTTAGTCTCCATCATCAGTCCTACATCTGGGTTCAAGTCAGTAGGAACTTTCCAATTAGAGAATATAGCTGGGGATCAAGTCTTTGAATTCTATCCCACAAGAGCTACCTATGTTATGCTTAGAATCACCTCTAATTATGGCTCTACCTCTTATGTCCAACTAGGTGAATTCAAAGTATTTGAGGCATCATTCTTCTAATGCCTTCAAAATAACAGCAAGCAATGCTGGATAATAAGAAACTACTTTTGATCTCCACTATTGATTAGATACTGAATAGAGGGAATCTACAAGGATAGATTTCCTCTATTTGTTATGACCCCCAAGCACTTCTTCATAATCCATTTATATACTTATACTTCCACAAAAAATTTGATTATAAATGCTTAATATGGTATAATACTAATCGAGCAAAGATTTTCGAGGCAGATACAATTTATTATCATCCATGTAAAGTTGGGAGGATATATTAATGGACGAAACCGCAAAGATGCTGAAAGAGATTGCCGAGGCAGGAGGAATTCCCGGATACGAGGAGGAGATTCGAGCTATTATCAGAAAGTATATGGAGCCTCTATGCGAGATCAGTCAAGATAGATTGGGAAGTATCATTTGCACTAAAAGAGGAACAGATGATAGACCTAGAATTATGCTTGCCGGTCATATGGACGAGATCGGATTCATAGTGAAGTTGATCACTAAGGAAGGCTTTATTCGCTTTACTCCTCTAGGTGGGTGGTGGGATCAAGTTGTTCTGGCTCAAAGGGTTGTGATCAAGAGCAGGAAAGGGGATATATTAGGTGTTACTGGTTCGAAGCCACCTCATCTATTAACCGAGGAGGAGCGGAAAAAGGTCTTAGAGAAGAAAGATATGTTCATTGATATCGGGGGAAGTAGCAAGGAGGAAGTTGAAGAGGAGTTCGGAGTGAGACCAGGCGATCCGATAATCCCTATATGCCCCTTTACCGTTATGAGGAATGAGAGACTCTATATGGCAAAAGCTTGGGATGATAGAGTGGGTTGTGGCGTATTCATAAGCGTTATTCAGAAGCTTAAGGGTATTGAACATCCCAATACCGTCTTAGGTGTGGGAACTGTCCAGGAGGAGGTAGGTCTAAGAGGGGCTAGAACTAGTGCCTTTGCTGTCGAACCTGATGTAGGAATAGTTCTCGAGTCTGGAATCGCTGGAGATACACCCGGGATAAAAGAGGAGGAGGCGACTGATAAGTTGGGCAAGGGTCCCGCGCTGCTCGTCTATGATGGATCGATGATTCCTAATCTGAAGCTTCGCGACCTTTTCATAGATACTGCGAAGGAGAACGATATACCTCTTCAATTCTCCGTAATAGAAAGAGGAGGAACCGATGGAGGTAATATTCATCTGAACGCTAGAGGAGTCCCTTGCGTAGTGATCGGGGTTCCAGCTCGCTATATCCACAGCCATTGTGGAGTGATCAATCGAGACGATTATGATAATGCGGTTAAGTTAGTGGTAGAAGTGGTGAAGAAATTGGATGCCGAAAAGGCGGAAGAACTTACCCAATAAAGTATTGAAACCATAGGAGAGGAGAAAATATGATAAGAAAATTACGGGGAAGAATGATGAAGACTGTTATGTGGATCGTGGCGATCGGATTCACCATCTCCATAGTAGCATACGGAGGAAGTTACTACTTTTCCAGAAGACCAACACCCACAGAAGAAAGAGAAGAATTAAGCGAAGCGGCGGCCACGGTTAATGGGGAGAACATCTCGATGCTTGATCTGAATCAAGCTGTTGCTATGAGCTTGAGAAATTCTAATATCTCCCCGCAGGATATCGATCAAGCTACCCTCGATTTCTATAGAGAGCTATTCCTAGAGCAATTAATAGATAGAGAGTTGATCTATCAGGATGCTAAGGAGCAAAATATCCGTCCTAATAAGGATGAGGTGAATAAGATCATAAAGCAGACTGAACAGGCATTCCCTTCCAAAGCAGATTTATTGACTGTTCTGAATGCCTATGGTTGGGCTGACTTAAATGATTATCGCAGATCTATAGAGAGAGATATCATTATCCAAGAGAGAATAAAGCAAGTAAGGGATGAAGTCGGAGAGGTTAGCGAGGAGGAAGCGAAAATTTTTTATGAGGAGAATAAATATCGCTATCCAAAATCGGCTGAGGTGAAGTTAGAGCAGATCCTGGTCAAAGATGAAGAAGAGGCTAAGAAAGCTCAAGAGAAACTCGTTAATGAGGATTTCAAAACGGTCGCAGAAGAGATCTCTCGAACTAATTTTCAGCCCGACTATATGCAACAAGAGGATCTATTTGGAGATTTCAAAAGCTCCGCTTTTGGCCTAGGGGTAGGAGATGCGAGTAATGTGATAACCACTATGTTGGGATATCACGTTATTAAATTGATAGAGAGACGAGCCGAACATTATCCCGAACTTGGCGAAGTCAAAGAACAAGTGATAGACTCGATTCTAGGGGAGAAAAGAAAGGAATTTATAAATAATAAAGTCGCCGAACTTCAAAAGGAACATGATAAATTATTGGAACAGCGTCGAGAGGAAGCTAAGAAGGAGTTCCCGGATGTTACCGAAGAGGAGCTTCTGGAATACTACGAAGCTAGCAAACCTATGTATCATGAACCAGAACAAGTTCACGCCCATCATATTCTAGTAGCGACCGAGGAAGAGGCCGAAGACATATTAAAGGAGCTAAGAGCAGGAGTTGACTTTGAGCAATTAGCCATGGAGAAATCGATGGAGCCGGCGGCGAAGCAAACAGGGGGAGATCTGGGATACTTCTCCCGAGGGATGATGATCCCTGAATTCGAGGAGGCTGCCTTCAGCTTAGAGGTCGGAAAGATATCGGAACCTGTCAAGACTTCATTCGGCTATCATATAATCAGAGTTGATGATAAGAAACCAGAAAGAGATCCCCCCTTAGAGGAGATAAGGGATAGGGTCGAGCAAGACATCTTACTCGCCCTGCGAGATACTTTTGTAAACCCGCTTAGGAATAAGCTTAATGAGGAGAAGGAAGAGAAGAGGGTTGAGTATCAAGAACAGGCAAAGACCGAGATAACTCCGGATAGTATAACCGAGGAGGAGATACAAGATTACTTCCAGGAGAATTTGGAGAAGTATAGGATCCCCGAAAAGAGAAATATACTTAATATTATCTTCTCTACGGAGGAGCAAGCTGAAGATTTAGTGAAGAAAATAGGAGAAGATCCTAAGGTTTTTGATGATATGTTCACCAAGGTCTCGAAAGGAGAGGTTGAGGGAGCTATAGCTCAAGATCTAGGATTTATTACCAGAAGCGAAATAGGAAACTCCTTAGAGCAGATAGCTTTCAGCTTGGAGGCTGGGGATATAAGCCAGATAATGGAGAGCATCTTTGGTTATCACCTCATCAAGATAGAGGATAAGAAAGCCGCTTCAACTCGTGCTTTCGAGGAGGTGAAAGAGCAGATTTACCAAGATGCCCTCGAAGATAAGCAATCTACAGCACTTCGCAATTTCATTAATAGCTTAAAGAGGAGCGCAGAGATAGTAAATCATTTTAAGGAAAGGAAGGAGAAAGAAGAGGCAGAAAGGGAAGCGGCTGAAGAGCAAAAGTCAAGTGAGGCAGAGGTTGAAATAGGGACCCCCGAGGAGGAAGGAGCAAAGGAGACCACCGAGGAATCTGGGGCTGAGCCGATAGAGGAAGAGCAACCCCTGATTGAGACCGAGGAGACGAATAAATAGGATATTTTCATACAAAATGAAGCACGGTCGAATATACCGGTGCTTCATTTTTTTGTAAAATGTAAAAACTTTAAGTTAGAGCTTCAGAACTGATGAACTCTGCTAATGAGTGGAAATTACCATCCGCTCCCAATTTGGCTGGAGTGCAATTTCCCTTCCTTATCTCTCTCATAAAGTCATCTAAGTTCTTGATCTCGCTCTCGAATATAGTAGCATATCGGCCAACTCGTTCTACTCGATGAGCATCTCCCCCTCCAACACAGGGAAGTTGCATCTTCAAAGCGGCTCTCTGAGCAAGTATGTTCTCGGTGTAGGAGCTGTTTCCATTCCAGGTTTCTACGGCATCTAAGACGTCCTTAAAATCATAAATCTTATTCCTTAAACTGGGGGCGCCTACTCGGAAAGGATGGGCAGGGATAACTATCCCGCCAGTGCTATGAACCTCTCTGATTATCTCTTCTGCCGGTAATATATCCTCTATATCAAACTTTCCCTTCCAGCCGAAGACGAGAAGATCCCCCTCAGCGGTCCGAACCTCCATCCCCTCCAAAACTAGGAAGTTATACTCGGAAGCTATTTCAGCGGCGACTTTAGCTCCATAAGTGGTGTCATGTTCAGTTACGCAAAGTGCATCGAGCCCTATCTTCTTAGCCCTTTCGATCATCTCCTCCACCCCTAGGATGCTACAAGGGGAGGAAATACGGGTGTGGATATGTAGATCTATAATCATCTATTTATAACTTCACCTCATTTATATTTCTCAATAATACGAAGTCCCTAGAATACTGAATCTATTGAATTTGCCTTGACACTCCCCCCATTTCACCTCAACTTTATCTACTCGGGCAGAATGAGGACCCTTTCTGAGATAGCGTATCAGCTTCTTTATCCTGTCCTCCTCCCCCTCGGCCACAACCTCCACCTCTCCACTATAGAGATTTCTGACATATCCCTTCAACCGCAAAGAGTTAGCATGTCGCGAGGTGAAGAATCTATATCCAACCATCTGGACAAAGCCATCTACCAATATTTCGGCTCTCTTTAACTCGCTCATCCTCACTCACCCGATTAATTCTCCTCCCTCATTTACCCAGTTCCTTAGATCGATAGGTAGCCGCAGTTACAGCATCAAAAATCGCAGTTCGTAGCCCTCCCCTCTCGATCGCTTCCAAACCAGCTATCGTCGTTCCTCCGGGGGAAGCTACTTTATCCTTCAAGATCATAGGATGTTCCTTCGTCTCCTCTAACATCCTCGCTGTTCCTAAAACCGTTTGAAGAGCTAGTGTTCTCGCGGTATCCCGAGGAAGTCCGACCCTTACTCCTGCATCGGCTAAAGCCTCGATAAATACTGCGACATAAGCCGGGCCACTTCCACTTAGTCCAGTAACCGCATCCATCAATCGTTCCTCAACTAAGACCACCTTGCCCGAAGTGGAAAGTATAGTCGTAGCAAGTTTCTCATCCTCTTCATCCGCATATTTCCCTCGGCACAAAGCGATCGCCGCCTCCCCAATTAGACAGCATATATTGGGCATAACCCTTATGACTGGCACTTCCTTCGCTATTTCATCCTCTATGAAATCGGTAGTAATACCAGCCGCAATGGATATGAGCAACTGGGAAGGCTCTACCACATCTTTGATATCCTCTAAAACTCTCTTCATCGCTTGAGGGGTAACTGCTAGGATTATAACATCTCCTCTCCGAACCGCCTCTCGATTATGGGATGCTTTCGAGATCCCGAACTCCTGGGCTATATAATTCAACCTATCAGGACGAAGATCGAAAGCGGTTATATCCTCAGCCGAAGCTTCGCCAGCGGACAGAATCCCCCGGACTAAAGCCTCGCCCATCTTTCCTACTCCGATAAAGCTTATCTTTTTGGATATGGACATATAAATCCCCCGCTCTATAATATAATCAACCGTAAGATATTATAACATAAAACTTATGATAAATGCAAGATTTTATGATGCCTCTTAGTCATCCTAGCCCTTGAACTCCCCTTAAATCACCCTCCCCTAACCCCTCCCGTCGAGGGAGGGGAAAATAAAAGGAATCGCAGTTCACAGGAATCCCCTCTCCCCTCGTGGGAGAGGGATAGAGTGAGGGGGAAATTTATATCTTGAACCTATTAGTAAAAAGTAAGGATAGGATACTCCGCTTATCTG
>CAZSTA010000063.1:0-17486 GCA_964609495.1 uncultured bacterium
GTATCCGGTGAGATAGTCGAGGTGAACGAGGAGTTGGATACCGATGCCACCCTGATCAACCAAGATCCTTATGGAGAGGGTTGGATTCTAACTATCGAGCCATCCAATTTAGAGGAAGATCTGGAGAATCTACTCCACGATCCCGAGGAGATAAAGGAATGGATAGCCGAAGAGATGAAGAAAGCCGAGGAGGAACAGGCGAAAGAGTAAAAATCTACAAAGCCCCTTAGCCTGAAATCTAAGGGAGGGGTCTGGCACAATAGAGGATCGAAGCCATAGAAAGCAGAGACAAAACAGCTTTGGGGTATCACCTGCCTATCCCTTTCAAGAGATTGAGAATAGCTCACAAGCAGTGCAAGTCAGTGATGAAGCTGGCTTGCATTGTTAATAAAAATTTAAGCAGTTTAGAAGAGGACTCGTTGAGGCTGTAGAAAGATGATTTTTGAGAAGAGGTGGATTCTTAGTATTATGACGATTAAGGATCCTTAGTCTAATAGGAGGTGTTAAGATGACTAAAACAAGATTTATATTATTATTGGCTTTTTTGCTCTGCTTTATATTGACAATATCAGGACAAGCTCGAGGAAGTAAAAAAGAGGCTGATGAGCTAAAAGAGAAGGGACTGGAAGCTTACTATAGGGGTGATTTTAGAGAGGCTTTAGGATATTATCAGCAAGCATTAGCGATAAGTAGTCTTTTATGGTTTTGTTCCGGTTTCTATTATACTCTTACCAATATAGGATTGGTATATCATAATTTAGGGGAATATGAGAAGGCTTTAGGATATTATCAGCAAGCCTTAGCGATAGCTCGAGAGATAGGTAATAAGGGAGGGGAGGGAACGTCTTTAGACAATATAGGAGTGGTATATGAGAATTTAGGGGAATATGAGAAGGCTTTAGGATATTATCAGCAAGCCTTAGCGATAAGGAGAGAGATAGAGGATAGGAGTGGAGAGGATAATACTCTTAACCATATAGGAGTGGTATATAGTAATTTAGGGGAATATGAGAAGGCTTTAGGATATCATCAGCAAGCCTTAGCGATAGCTCGAGAGATAGGTAATAGAAGAGGAGAGGGAATGGATCTTAACAGTATAGGAGTGGTATATAAGAATTTAGGGGAATACGAGAAGGCTTTGCAGTATTATCAGCAATCGCTGGAGATAGCTCAAGAGATAGGGGTTAGGAGAGGAGAGGGTAATACTTTTACTAGTATAGGAGTGGTATATAGGAATTTAGGGGAATACGAGAAGGCTTTGCAGTATTATCAGCAAGCCTTAGAAGTCCTAGCAAAAGTTGAGATCGGTGCTCCCGAACCCCTCTGGCGAGCTCAATATGGTAAAGGCACTTCCCTGGAAGGGTTAGGCCGGGAAAAGGAAGCCAGGGAAAGTTATATCCAAGCTATAGAGACTATCGAGACTATGCGGGGAAAGTTGAAAGTAGAGGAACATAAAACTATCTTCCTGGAAGATAAGCTCTTCGTCTATGAAGCTCTCATCAACTTACTCCTAAAGATGAAACAAGAGGAAGAAGATAAAGATCATGGTATCGAAGCTTTCCACTATGTAGAGAGGAAGAGAGCTAGAGCGCTTCTTGATCTTCTAACGGAAGCTAAAGCTGATATCAGGGAGGGGATAGCAGATGAACTGCGGGAGAGAGAGAAGGAATTGCTAGCTAGAGTATCTTGGATACAGACGAGAGCCAGGACTGAGGAGATATCTGAGGAGGAGAGGAACAAGCTAAGTCAGGAGTTAAGGGAGATAGATGAGAAATTCGAGGAGTTGCAAGATGAGATAAGAGCTAGCAATCCTAGATATGCTGAGTTGGAGTATCCCGAACCTTATACCCTCTCTCAGGTGCAAGGGATGTTAGATGAGGACACTATCCTCCTCGAATATCATCTGGGAAGAGAAAAATCTGCTGTCTGGGTGATAACTAAAGATGAGAGCGAAGTCTATAGTGATCTACCAGCTAGTAGGGAGTTGACAGAGCAAGTGATGAGATATCGCAGACTTCTTTTCCTGGAGAAGATGAAAGAGGATGAGAAGCAAGAGTGCTTCCACTTAGGCTCTCTTCTCTATCAGAAGCTCATCCTTCCCCTTAAAGATAAGTTAGCTCCCGATAAGAGGTTGCTTATCATTCCTGATGGCATTCTTTACTACCTGCCTTTCGAGACCCTCCTTGCTTATGAAGGGGATATAGAGGAAGCAGAAGTTCCCGAGAGATCGGAGGATTTCCCTTACTTGCTAAAGGATTATTCGATCTTCTATTCCTCTTCTGCTTCGGTGCTAGGGACGATTAGAGAGGAAGAGATCGGGAGAGCTGAGGAAAGGGTGGGGAAGACTCAAGGGCAATTTCTTGGCTTCGGAGATCCTGTCTATCCTGAGGTAAAGAAGGGAGAGAGAGGAGTCTGGGAGGAGGTATATCTAAGGAGTGGGGGTGAACTGGGACGCTTAATCTATTCGGGAAAGGAAGTAATGGATGTAGAAGAGATATACAAATCTCAAGCTAGGGCATACCTGAGAGGAGAAGCGACCGAGGAGAGAGTTAAGAGTGAGGAGTTAGATAACTATCGAATAGTGCATTTTGCCACACATGGTTTTGTGGATGAAGAGAAGCCAGAGTTATCCTGTGTGGTCTTAGCTATAGATGAAGATCCCGCTGAGGATGGCTTCTTACAGCTCAGAGAGGTCTTCAATCTCAAATTAGATGCGGATTTAGTGACTTTATCAGCTTGTCAAAGCGGATTAGGGAAGATGGTAAGGGGAGAGGGATTAGTAGGCTTGACGAGGGGATTTATGTATGCGGGAACATCATCTTTGTTAGTGAGTCTATGGAGTGTGTATGATAAGTCAACCGCGGAGTTGATGAGGAAGTTCTACACCTATTATAGAGAAGGGATGACAAAGATAGAGGCACTGCGATCCGCAAAGCTAGATATGGTTAGAGAGGGTATATACTCAAGTCCAGCAAAGTGGGCCCCCTTTGTGCTTATGGGCGAATGGAAATAAGGAGTGATTTTTATGGATATCGAGAAACTTAAAGCGATAGTGGGAGAGGATAATATCCTGACCTCTATCGAGGAGCGGATCTGTTATGCTTATGATGCCACGCGTCATAGACACCTGCCTGATGCTGTGATTCGACCGGGAAGCACTGAAGAAGTAGCGCAGATCCTCACTTATGCGAATGAGAATGGGATCCCGATAACTCCTCGTGGCGCTGGTACAGGTTTAAGCGGCGGAACAGTGCCCTTGAAAGGAGGGATCTCACTTGTTATGATTCGGATGAATAAGATATTGGAGATCAACCCTCAGGATCTATATGCCGTTGTTGAACCAGGAGTGGTCACCTTTGCTCTCGCAACCGAGGTTGATAAACTTGGATTGCTCTATCCTCCTGATCCAGCTAGTCAGAATGTTTCAACGATAGGAGGGAATGTGGCGGAGAACGCTGGAGGATTGAGGGGATTAAAATATGGAGTAACGAGCGATTATATAATGGGGTTGGAGGTGGTATCTCCTCAAGGTGAGATATTCCACACTGGAGCTAAGACGGTAAAGAGCGTTGCTGGTTATGATCTCACCAGCCTATTTGTAGGATCTGAGGGAACGTTGGGAGTGGTCACTAAGATTACGGCAAAGCTCATCCCTAAGCCCGAGTATCATAGATCGATGTTGGCGATCTTCGATGATCTTACCGAAGCGGCACGAGCGGTCGCAGAGACGATCGAAGCGGGAGTCTTTCCCGCAACCATGGAGATAATGGATAAGATCACGATCAACGCGATCGAGGACTTCAAGCAGATCGGACTACCACGACAAGCGGAGGCGATCCTTCTAATCGAGACGGATGGTATTAGAGAGGCGGCAGAGAAGGAGGCGGAGAAGATCGCTGCGATCTGCAAACGAAGAGGAGCGATGTCCGTCGAAGTGGCTAAGGACGATGAGGAGCGCGACCGACTCTGGGAGGGAAGAAGAACTGCCTTATCAGCGTTAGCTAGAGTTAAACCAACTACTATCCTAGAGGATGCTACAGTCCCACGCAGTAAATTTCCCGATCTCGTGGATAAAGTTACGGAGATTGCCAAGAAATATAACTTGACTATCGGAACATTCGGTCACGCGGGTGATGGTAATCTGCACCCCACGATCCTGACGGATGCTAGGGATAAAGAGGAGAGCGAAAGGGTGGAGGACACCATCAGGGAGATATTCGACACCGCCCTATCCCTAGGAGGAACTTTGAGCGGAGAGCATGGCATTGGCTTCACCAAAGCCAAATTCCTCGAATTAGAGGTGGGTCGAGAGGGATTGGAGATGATGAGGAGGATCAAGAAGGCTATGGATCCAAATAACATCCTAAATCCGGGCAAGATCTTTTTAGAGTGAGCAGTTGACTTCGAATAATCAGTGAGGATAAAAACGATGGAAAAACAATTATTTAAGGATTTAGAGACTGATATTATAAGATGTATGAAGTGCGGCAACTGCCGAGAGGTCTGTCCGGTTTTTATCGAGCTTCAGGGAGAATCCGCAGTTGCCAGAGGTAAGATAAGCCTAATTGAAGCGGTTGCGGAAGGATTGATAGAGCCTTCGCCGACCTTCATCGATCTGATATTCCAGTGCCTAAATTGTGGGGGATGCGCTATCAACTGCCCTAGCGGGGTGGAGCCAGATAAGATGATCCTAGCTGCTAGAGCGGAATTGATCGATAGAGGGATGTCTCCTCCAGAGCTTCAGGAAAATTTAAGGGAGAACCTATTAAAGGAGAGCAATCCCTTTGGTCTCGCTAGAGGGGAGAGAGCCGATTGGCTCCCAGAGAAGTACCGAAAACCAAGACCTAGCGAATATCTATATCATCTAGGATGTATGGTCTCCTACTCCTCCAACCGTATTGCCCGCTCCATCATCAGGATCCTCGATAATATAGATTTTGACTTCACCATTATGGGTGATGATGAGACCTGCTGTGGAGATCCTATGTTCCGGGTGGGGGATGTCAAGGGGGGCAAGAGGATGATCGAGGAGAATATAAGGAAGTTCGATAAGTATGGAGTAAAAACGATCTTCTCCTCATGCGCTGGATGTATAAATACCTTCCGCGCTCGATATCCAGATAGGTTTAGCTTTATACATATCACTCAACTCTTCGATCAATTGCTCCAAGAGGGTTCGCTCAAATTCAATAAGGGATTGAAGAAGAAGATCATCTACTTCGATGGATGCGATCTAGGGAGGCATTCGGGAATATTCGAGGAACCGCGTAATGTCCTCAAAGCTATCCCAGGGGTGGAATTGCTCGAATATGATGCTAATCGAGATAATGCCTTCTGTTGTGGTGGACCCTTTATGGCTGGTTATCCCGATCTCGCTAAGCGCATCGCGGCAAGGAGAATAAGAGAGGCTAAGGAGAAGGGAGCGGAGATGATCGCTACCAGTTGCCCCACTTGCATGGTCAACTTGAAGGAGGGGGCGAAGGTCGCAGGAATAGAGATGGAGATTATGGACATCCCGATGCTACTTCCCAAACTATTAATGAAAGACAGTAAGAAGAGAAGAAAGGGGAATGAGAAATGAAGTTACTCAATCCAGCGGACGATCTGCCCGGCCAAGATTCTATGCTGATATTTCATGCTATGGCTTATCTTGGTAGAGAGGCATTAATACTAGTTTCCCCCGCTTCCCCGATAGCGAGTATCGGTTACTTCCAAGATACCAACAAGGTGTTGGATCTAGACTACTGTCGGGCTCATAACATTCCCGTTATGCGCCGAGAGATTGGAGGAGGAACTACTTATCTCGACTCTGACCAGATCTTCTATCAGGTAGTTTTGAAGAAGGATAATCCCCTGGTCCCAAGGAGGATAGCCGATATCTATAGTAAGTTCTCCCATCCTTCAATTGAAACCTATAAAGCATTTGGGATCGAGGCTTCTTTAAGACCGATCAATGATATCGTAACTGCTGGGGGGAAGAAGATCGCTGGAGAGGGTGGAGCGGATATCGGTGATTATATAGCCTTTGTGGGAGGTATCTTGCTCGATTTCAATTACCAGGCTATGAGCAAGATACTGAAGGTCCCTAGCGAGAAGTTCAGGGATAAGGTATATAAGAGTATGGAAGAGAACTTGACCACGATGAAGAGGGAGTTAGGATATAAGCCCTCTAAAGATGAGGTTAAGAAGGTCCTTATCTCTAAATTCGAGGAGATTCTAGGTCCACTCGAACCAATGGAGATCGACGATGAGTTATCCGCTAAGATGAGAGAGTTGGAGAGACGATTTACCTCCGAGGAGTTTCTCTTCCGTAAAGGTAAAGCAACACCCGATCAGGTGAGGATAGCCGAGGGAGTAAATATCCAGCAGAGGAATTACAAAGCTCAGGGAGGGCTGATCACAACCGTAGTTGAGAGCAAAAACGAAACGATCAATGATATCTCACTCTCCGGAGATTTAACCTTCTACCCTAAGGAGAAGCTAGCCGATTTAGAGGAAGCTCTCTTGGGGATCAAGCTAAATCGGGATGATATCATAAGGAGAGTTGAGAGTTTCTATGAGGAAGAGCAAGCTCAGTCTCCAGGAGTGTCGGCAGAGGATATAGCTGAGGCTATAGTAGGGGAGCAGTAGATCACTGCTCTCTATTTTTTGAAATCCCGAATATGAAACAAATTATAGATGATTTGAGGAACGATATAGTATTGCAATATGCTCAAGTTAACTATGTTAAGAATTCCACAAAATTGATTGACAAAATTGCTGTAGTTGGTTATAATGGATAGGGTTGAGAAATTAGAGCTGAAATGTTTAAATAAAGTTTCTAGGAGGCGATGAGGTTGGCGGAAGAAACCAAAGATGATTATACTCTGGTGAGCGAGTTAGACCCGAACTTCAAATATGAGATCGCCGAAGAGCCAGGAGGAGAGAACATAAAGTTCTGTTTCCAATGTGGCACTTGCACCGCAAGCTGTCCCGTGAGGGAGATCGATGAGAAATTCAATCCTCGCAAGATAATCAGAATGGCTCTCTTAGGGATGAGAGATAGAGTCCTATCAAGCGAATTCGTCTGGCTGTGTTCGACGTGCTATAGCTGTCAGGAGCGCTGTCCTCAGAATATAAAGATTACGGATCTAATGAGTGTTTTAAAGAACATGGCGGTTAAAGCTGGATATACTTTACCCGCTTTCAAATTTCAGGTAGATCTTTTAGAGGAGCATGGGCGCCTTTACGAGATAGATGAATTTGATAATAAGAAGAGGAATAGAGCTGGACTTCCCCCGATAAATCTGAAGTGCGATGAGGTAGGGGAGATAATCAGGATGACCGGTTTAAGCGATGATGTAAAATAATCACACAATCCTAGAGGTCAACAACCCCTACTACAAGAGTAGGGGTTTCTGCCGACTAGTTTCTTATGAAGGGGAGAGAATGATGAAATACGCTTTATTCTTAGGCTGCACAGTTCCCGCTAGAGCGAGAAATTATGAGATGTCCTCGAGGAAGGTAGCTGAGGCTCTAGGCGTGGAGTTAGTCGATATTCCGGAGTTTGGTTGTTGTGGATTTCCTTTAAGAGGATTGAATCAAGAGACCACGATGCTTCTTGCCGCTAGGAATCTAGCCTTAGCTGAAGAGCAAGGATTAAATATAACTACTCTCTGTAGCGGTTGCGCCTCTATCCTCTCGGAATATAATAAAGAGCTAAAGGAAGATGAAGAGCTAAGGGAGGAGGTAAATAAGAAGCTGGCAAAGATGAATAAGCGTTACGATGGAGGAATTGAGGTCAAGCATTTTGCTCGAGTTCTATATGAAGATGTGGGGTTAGAGAAGATAAGGGCAGAGGTAAAGCGAGATCTTTCCGCCTGGAAGCTGGCTTCCTATTATGGTTGTCATTATCTAAAGCCCTCCGAGGCTCACGATGGATTCGATGATCCTGAGAATCCGAAATCCTTAGAAAGATTAGTGGAGGCGGCTGGGGCTATCCCCGTTTATTACGCGGAGCGAAGACATTGCTGTGGTGGGGCTATATTCGCTATAAATGGCGATCTCGCCTACTCTATGTCTAAGCAGACTTTGGACAGCGTGAAGGAATCTGGCGCTGATGCTATGAACTTGATTTGCCAATTCTGTAGCAATATGTATGATGATAACCAAAGGCAGATCGAGGCTAAGTTCGAGGTAAGCTATAAAATACCAGTCCTCTTTTATCCTCAGGTATTGGGATTAGCTTTGGGGATGGATCCAAAAGAGCTGGGATTAAATATGAATAAGGTGAAGACCAAGGATCTTCTAGCGAAGTTGGATTAAGGGCGAGCCAGCTTATCCAAAAGCGATAAAGAGCATAGAAAGAGGTTAATCATTTCGTGGAAAGGAGGGATTGAGGATGCTAAGAGAATTTAAAGAGTTTGCTATGCGGGGCAACGTAGTTGACATGGCCGTCGGAATCATTATTGGTGCGGCCTTCGGCACGATCGTCAGCTCACTGGTCTCCGATATCATCATGCCACCTATTGGCTTGCTATTGGGCAACGTTGATTTCTCCAATCTTTTCATAGTGCTAAAAGCAGGCACGCCCACAGGACCTTACACCTCCCTTGCCGACGCTCAGGCAGCCAGTGCGGTTACCCTCAACTACGGTGCATTCGTGAATACGATCATTAGCTTCCTAATAGTCGCCTTTGCGGTATTTCTTCTCATCCGTGGTATCAACAGGCTTAAGCGACAAGAGGAAGCTCCGCCAGCCGAACCCACAACCAAGGAGTGCCCATATTGCCTGACTACTATTCCACTCAAAGCCACACGTTGCCCAAACTGCACTTCTAAGTTAGAGGCGGCGTAAAGCTATCGGTGCTCACGGAGCCAGAGAATACGTCCACATTGGCTAACACGCCGTTGGTGGCTTCGCCAAAACCCGCCGCTTGGGGTTCGACAAAGGCCATTTACCATTGAGGCGTCGCAGTGGGCGAGAGGTGACTCACCAGCGAAAGCACAGCAGGCTTTGGCAGGCATAACTTCATTACTTTAGAAAGGATTTATAATGAAGGCTAATGCAAGCTCTAGCTATGGCTATGAAAATTGCCCCGAAGAACTTAAGCTCATATTGGATAAAATGGTAGAAGGTTTCAGAAATATTCTGCAAGATGATTTAGTAGGGATTTACCTACACGGCTCATTAGCTATGGGATGCTTTAACCCTAAATCTAGTGATATCGATTTTCTCGTCATTGTAAAAGATAAGTTGGAGGTCGAAACCAAGAGAAAAATTATTGACGTTATTCTACAACTTTCACGATCAAAATATATGCCTGAGAAAGATTTTGAATTTAGCGTTATCTTGCAGAAATATTTGGAGCCCTTCATCTATCCAACTCCCTTTGAACTCCATTACTCAAAAATGTGGAAAAGAGATTATGAACTGGACAAGGTGGATTATACAAAGCAAGATGATGATCCTGATTTAGCGGCCCATATTACCATTACCTTGAATAGAGGTATTTCCTTATATGGCAAGCTAATAGAGGAAGTATTTCATCCGGTTCCTGAGGAGTATTATATTAGTTCACTGATCTATGATGTAGAGGATATCCCAGACAATATAACCAAAGATCCTGTTTATGGTATCCTTAATATGTGTAGAGTCCTTTACTATTTGAGAGAAAAAGTCATCTTTTCTAAAGATGAAGCCGCCGTCTGGGCTCTTGAGAATCTACCAGAGAAATTCAAGGATCCAGTTAAGCAAGCTATTTTACTATATAGAGGAGTAATTGACGAGGTAGAATGGGATAAAAAAGAACTTGTGGAATTTTCTGATTACATGATGGAGAAGATAAATAGAGTCCGAGCCGCTCTCTCTAAATCATAACAAAATCGAAAAAAGGAGAGGAAAAAGATAAATGGGCGATAATAATAACAATAAGAAAATAGGATCTGTTTTAGTTGTTGGTGGTGGTATCGCTGGCATCCAATCCTCCTTGGATTTGGCAGATTCGGGGTTTAAGGTCTATCTAGTGGATAAATCTCCAGCTATCGGGGGAACTATGGCTCAATTGGATAAAACCTTCCCTACTAACGACTGCTCGATGTGTATCCTGGCTCCTAAGCTGGTGGAGGCGGGAAGACATCCCAATATTGAACTCATAACTATGGCGGAGCTCGAGAGCATAGAGGGAGAAGCAGGGAACTTCAAAGTGAATGTTAAAAAGCACCCTCGCTATATAGATGAAGATGCCTGCACTGGCTGTGGTGATTGTGCTTTAGCTTGCCCTGTTGAATTGCCCTCGGAGTTCAATGAGGGTTTGGGTATGCGTAACGCGGCTTATCGCCCCTATCCTCAAGCGATCCCCAATCTCTTCGCCATTGATAAGCGGGGTATCCCTCCCTGCCGAGCCGCTTGCCCAATAGGGGTCAACGCTCAAGGCTATGTGGCTTTGGTTAGTAAGGGGGAATTTCAGAAAGCCCTTGATCTAGTTCGCGAGACCAATCCCCTGCCTGCTATCTGTGGGAGAGTATGTCATCATCCGTGTGAAGAGAAGTGTAGCCGGGGCGATGTTGATGAGCCGATAGCAATCGATGCGATAAAGCGATTCGTATGGGATTGGGAGAAAGCTAACAATAGGAACGCGAGAGAGGAGAGCCTTCTGAAACAGCGAGCTGAGATTCAGAAGAAGGGGGAAAAGGTAGCGATCATCGGATCTGGACCAGCAGGATTGACCGCTGCCCACGATCTGATCAAAGCTGGCTATGATGTTACCATATTCGAGGCTCTGCCGGTAGCTGGTGGTATGCTGGCGGTCGGCATCCCCGATTATCGATTGCCTCGCGAGGTCCTACAAGATGAAATAGATGATATATTAAAGCTCGGAGTCGAGCTCAAACTTAATACCGCTTTAGGCGAAGATATAACGATAGAAGGGCTTTGGGAACGAGGATATAAGGCGATCCTCCTCGCGGTAGGAGCCCATATAAGCCGTAAGCTGAGGATCCCTGGCGAGGATATGGAGGGAGTAGTTCATGGGGTTGACTTCTTGAAAAAGGTTAACCTTGGCGATGAATCTGCCAAATCCCTCGTGAAAGGCAAGCGAGTTGCTATCATCGGTGGTGGTAATGTGGCTATCGATGCCTCTAGGACTGCGATCCGCCTCGAGGCGGAGGAAGTTACTATCCTCTATCGAAGATCGAGGAAGGAGATGCCAGCCAACGAGTGGGAGGTCGAGGAGGCTGAACATGAAGGGGTAAAGATCCAATTCCTCACTGCTCCTACGAGAGTGATCGGGGAGGACGGAAAGGTAACGGGAATAGAATGCTCGCGGATGAAGTTAGGAGAGCCTGATGAGAGCGGAAGGCGTCGTCCTATCCCCATCGAGGGAGCGGAGTTCGTCGTAGATTGCGAGGTGATCATCCCAGCTATCAGCCAATCAGCCGATCTCTCCTTCAGCGATGATCTGGCTATAACTCGATGGGGAACTGCTGAGGTGGATCCCGAAACGCTTGCCACTAATATCAAGGGAATATTTGCCGCGGGAGATGCGGTGAATGGTCCGGGAACGGTCGTAGAGTCTATGGCTGATGGTCGAAGGGCCGCTCAAGCGATGATGAACTTCCTCTCCAATGATGGTCAGATCGAGATCAAAGTTAAAGCAGAGCCAACCAAGGAAATGCCACTTCTTGAGGAGTGCAGTTGGCTCACCGAAGAGGAAATAGAGAAGATCGAGCCCAAACCCCGTCAAGTGATGCCTTCTCTAGCGGCTGAGGAAAGGAGAGGTTCCTTCTCCGAGGTGGAGTTGGGTTTCACCGAAGAACAAGCGATAGCCGAGGCAAAGCGTTGTCTGGAATGTGGTGTATGCTCTGAGTGTATGGAGTGTGTGAGGGCTTGTGAGGCGGAGGCAGTTCGCCATGAGATGATAGAACAAATAATCGATCTTACAGTTGGAGCATTGATTTTGGCGCCTGGCTTCGATGAGTTCGACCCGCGAATCAAAACTGAATATGGTTATGATCGATATAAGAATGTATTAACTAGCATCGAATTCGAGAGGATGTTGAGCGCTTCAGGACCCTTCGGAGGACATCTGATGCGTCCCTCCGATGGTCAAACCCCTAGAAAGATCGCCTTTATCCAATGCGTTGGCTCCAGAGATGCGGAATGTGGAAATGAATATTGTTCCTCCGTATGCTGTATGTATGCTACTAAAGAGGCGGTTATCGCTAAGGAACACCAGCGAGATCTAGAGGCGACCATCTTCTTTATGGATATGAGAGCGTATGGTAAGGACTTCGATAAATACTACGAACGAGCTAAGGATGAATATGGAGTTCGATATGTGAGATCGAGAGTTGCCGCCACAGATGAGGATCCAAAAACCGGCAACTTACTGATAAATACCGAACTGGAGGATGGGACGCTCGTCAAAGAGGAGTTCGATCTGGTGATCCTCTCGGTAGGGCTAGAGCCATCCCACAGTATCTGGGAATTGGGGAAAAAATTAGGTATAAAGTTGAATCGTTATGGATTCTGCGAAACTACTACCTTTATGCCGCTTGCTACCTCTAGGGAGGGGATCTTCGTCTGTGGAGCGATGCAAGGACCGAAGGATGTTCCCGAAACTGTTATGCAGGCCAGCGGTGCAGCCGCTCAGGTCAGCGCATTATTAGCGGCTGAGAGGGGGACGTTGGTTACGAAGAAGGAATATCCTCCTGAGAGGGATGTCAGTGGTGAGCCTCCAAGAATCGGGGTATTCGTCTGTCATTGTGGAATCAACATCGGAGGAGTGGTGAACGTTCCCGAGGTTGTGGAATATGCTCGCCACCTTCCCGGGGTGGTATATGCGGAGGAGAACCTCTATACCTGCTCTCAGGATACCCAGGAAAAGATGCAGAAGGTAATAAAGGAGCATAATCTCAACCGGGTGGTCGTGGCTTCCTGCACGCCGAGGACTCACGAGCCGCTATTTAGAGAGACGCTTCGTCAGAGCGGTTTGAATAAATACCTCTTCGAGATGGCGAATATCCGCGATCAATGTTCCTGGGTACATATGTTCGAGCCAGATAAAGCTACGGAGAAAGCTAAGGATCTGGTGCGAATGTCAGTAGCTAAAGCTGGGCGCTTGGAGCCTCTAGTGGAGAGAACTCTGCCGCTCACCAAGAAGGGATTGGTCATCGGTGGGGGGATATCAGGTATAGCCGCCGCCTTAGCCTTCGCTGATCAGGGATATGAGTCCTACTTGATCGAGAAGGAGGACGAGCTGGGAGGCAATCTGAGGAAGATATATTATACCGTGGAGGGAGATGATACCCAGGCTTATCTCGCCTCGATGATCGAGAAGGTCGAGAATAACGAGCTGATCCATATCCATACTGGCACCGAAGTCCAAGATGTAGCTGGATTTGTGGGGAACTTTACAACTACTATCAACAGGAACGGTGAATGCCAAACAATAGATCACGGGGTCATAATAGTTGCTACTGGTGCTGAGGAGTATAAACCCAAGGAGTATATGTATGGGCAGGATGAGAGGATCATAACTCAACGGGAATTCGAGCAGAAGCTCGTCGATCCCTCCGACAAATTGGTCGATGAATTGAAATCGGTCGTTATGATCCAATGCGTCGGCTCTCGTAACGATGAACATCCTTACTGTAGTCGTATCTGTTGCACTGAGGCAGTCAAGAACGCCCTGAAGCTCAAGGAGAGAAATCCCCAAGCCGAGGTCTATGTTCTCTATCGAGATATGAGGACCTATGGCTTCAAGGAGGAGTTCTACAAGGAAGCGAGGGGAGAGGGAGTCCTCTTCATACGCTTCGAGGAGGGAGATGAGCCTCAGGTTGTTAAAGATAATGGCAAGATACGGGTGATAACGAGCGATCCTGTTCTGAAGGAGAAATTAGCCTTCGATCCTGATCTACTTGTCCTCTCCGCGGCGACTGTAGCCCCAGAGAGCAACAAAGAGCTAGCTCAGATGTTGAAGGTGTCCGTCAACGAAGATGGCTTCTTCCTGGAGGCTCATATGAAGCTTCGCCCAGTCGATTTCGCTACAGATGGTATCTTTCTCGCGGGATTAGCCCATAGTCCCAAGCTAATAGAGGAGAGCATAACCCAAGCCCAAGCAGCTGTATCGAGAGCTTGCACAGTCTTATCTCAGGATTTCATTCGAACGGAGGGTATAGTTTCCTCCGTAAATGAGATGCTATGCTCTGGTTGTGGAGACTGCGAAGCACTATGTCCCTTCGAGGCGATCGAGATGGAGGTCAAGAAAGTTCCCTTCAAGGGAGAGAAGCTGGTTGCAGTCGTCAATGAAGCTCTCTGCAAAGGATGTGGAGCCTGTGCAGCTACCTGTCGCTCAGGAGCGATAAGCCTGAAGGGCTTCACCGATGCTCAACTTTGGTCTTCAATCCAATCCCTGCTCGACGAGAAGGAAGAAGAGAAGAAGCTCGTTACTGTAGGTAGGCTATGAAGAATAAAAGCGATCATATTAAGAAATCCTCTCTCCACAAGTCCCCTCTCCCCTCGTGGGAGAGGGATAGGGTGGGGGAGGTATTGAAATCACCAGCTAATATTTGAACTTACTTGATTACTAGGCTAAGGGGGTAAATTCGCAATTATGTCCGATAACGGAAGCGAGAAGCAAGGCACCGCTGAGGAGGATTGGGAGCCGACGATATTGGCTTTTTTATGTAACTGGTGTAGCTATGCTGGCGCTGATCTTGCGGGAACTAGCAGAATCCAATATCCTCCTAACATAAGGGTAATCCGAGTTCCCTGCTCAGCGCGAGTTAATCCAATGCTCATCATCAAAAGTTTGCAATATGGTGTGGATGGGGTATTAGTATCGGGATGTCATCCGGGAGATTGTCATTATATTAGCGGTAATTATCTGGCTAGAAGAAAATTTACTTTGCTTAAGAGTCTCCTGGAATATTTTGGAATCGAATCGGATAGGGTTCAATTCTCATGGGTATCCGCGGCTGAAGGGGGGAAATTCTCGGAGGTAGTTAAAAAGGTGGCGGATAGCGTCCGAGCTCTTGGCCCAGCGAAAAAGATGGTTAAAACTATGGGTGAGGTTGATTAACTCACTTAAAGTGCGAAGTCCGATGGCTTCGCTTGGAGTCTGTCAGTAATGATAGCAGAAATAGTATGGGTCTCGATTCTAGCTCTTGGTGGATGGACGATCTATCTCTATATACGAGACCAGAAGGAAAGACACTGTTGTGTCGATCATTGTGTGCGAGATGGGATTCCTTCAAAACCTTGTTCGATCTGTGGAAAGCGTTCGGCTTATTGCCGTGAACATAGAGACTTTATGAGTAAGGATATGGCCTACTGCGAATTTTGTGGAGCTATCTTTTGCACAACTCACATCGATAGTAGCTTTCTAAATCCAGTAGAAGGACGTTATATAGGCTACTGGGAGATAGATGAGGATACTGCCGATGTCGCTTGTCCCCGTTGTGGGAGAGGCCCTGTGAGGGAATATAAAGGGGATTAATTTCATCCCTTTTCCTGATAATCTAATTCAATTAAGAGGCTAATGATGAAAAAGATAATTGTAATATCGCTATTGGTAGCAGTGCTGTCTATGATCGGGGGATATTCAGCCTCGGCAGAACAGGGGAGATGGGGGCTTAAAGGCTCTATCGGGCTGGCTGTAGGGGCAACAAGTTTAGAAGGAAGTAGCCTTCCTTCCGCTGGAGAGGTATTAAGACTCGGATTAGAGTATGGTTTAACCCCTGCCCTTTCGATCGGAGGGGAGTTAAACTTCTATCTAGGTGGTTACTTCTTGTGGGCTGATGCTCAGGGAGGAACCACCTTATTTGCTAAATATAGCCTTGCTCCCGGATGGCGCTTTTCTCCCTATGTAGGAGCAGGATTGGAGTTCTTCAGCACCAAAGTGGAAACTAAGGGAGTCGAGAGGAAGGAGACTGGGACTGGAGTAGCTTTCTTCGGAGGGGCAGAGATATATCTTAATCCTGATATAGCGATAAATGGAGATATAAGATTATCCGTTGGAAGTGCTGACGATATTGATGCGGCTTGGCTATCCGTCTCCGCAGGCTCTACTATATACTTTTAAGATGCATTATGTCTGATGTGGGGAAGAGGTTGAGCCGATTCGCATCAGTGGAGCGGGAATTCTAATGACGATGGTTTGAGCTGATGGCTTTATCATCGTTCCTAAGAGCGGAGAGGGCTCCGAGCAAGGCGAGGAGGTAGAGGTATACTTGTTCTAACTTCAGCTAACAGAGTGAGCTATGGGTAGCATAAACGAAAAGTAGTTTGGTTATTTCAAGCGAGATAAATATATGGCACCAAAGAAGGAACTATTACAGAAAAAAGCTGTTGAATTAATAAAAGGCAATCCAAAAGGATTAAGGTATACCGAACTTCAGCGCGAATTGCAAAACTATTTTCCGAATACTCCACCAAATACTATTAAGGGATCAATTTGGAATTTGGATGTTACTAGTAAAGAGGTGTATAAACCTACCAGAGGCCTTTTCAAATATAGATTTGCCAATGAAGAAGAAATAGAAGAATCTATAGAAATAACAATCCCACGTATAAAAGAAGAGGATTTTTATGAACCGTTTTCCGATTGGATTAAAAATGATCTGGGTGAATGTACAGAAGCAGTTGCTTTTGGAAGAAATTATTTGGGGAAAAAATGGGGTACGCCAGATGTCATCGGAATATACAAACCATCACTAAGAGATGTCGTAAAATTTCAACCAGAGATAATCTCTGCGGAGATTAAAATAAATCCATCGGATCCAATAACTGCATTTGGTCAGGCGATAGCATATAGATTATTTAGTTCAAAGGTATATTTGGTAGAACCTAATACTATGCTTCCTGAAGATCAAGATAGAATAGAAGCATTGTGCATCTTATTTGGAGTTGGTTTAATTTTATTTGATTTAGATGTTAAAAATCCTAATTTTGTAATACGAGTGAGAGCTCAAAGATACACTCCAGATATGTTCTATGTAAACGAATTTGCAGATAAATTATACAACACGAAGAGAGATGTTTTTAGGAAACTATTTGGGTAGAAAAATGTAGAGATTTTACATATAGAAGAGTTTGTCAAAAAACCTCCTGAAATAGGCAAAAGATACTCATTGCATTTTATGATCAATGGGATAAAAATAAAAGGTAAAATAAAGAAGATTGAAGATTATGAACATTATTGGGAATCAAGGAGTAAATTTAGATATCATCGAAGAACTATCAAAGAAGCCAGAGATATTCACTCGTAGTGAAGAACTGTTTTGGGATGATCCGCATATTTCCAAGCAAATGCTCAAAGCCCATTTAGACCCAGAGCGGGATGCGGCAAGCAGGAATCATAAAACAATACGTAAATCAGTAAATTGGATCATATCAACGCTTAACCTTCCAGAAGGTAGTCATATACTAGATTTAGGTTGCGGTCCAGGATTATACAGTTCTCTGCTTTGCGAGCGCGGATATAGGGTTACAGGTATAGATTACT